>JBAWAI010000110.1:0-35050 GCA_049589215.1 Terriglobales bacterium
AAGCAGTACTGCGCGTCCTCTTTCTGTCTCTCTTCTTATTATTGCCCCTCAGCTTCATAATCCAGTCGGCGCCAGTGCACGCGAAGATTGCCGTCGCAAAAAACGCCCGGAAAGATCAGAAATCCTCCAGCGCCGCTGCCCACTCTCCCGACGACGCGCAGTTGGTCGCTATCTTCGAAAAGGAGCTGCACCGCGGCCAGACCGAGCTCTCCATGCTCGATCCTGCTCCTTATTTTGTCAGCTACAACATCACCGACGAGGATTCGCTGGCCGTGATCGGCACTCAGGGAGGCATTCTGACCTCGACGCATGACCGCCAGCGCCTCGCCGACGTCAGCATGAGGATCGGGAAGCCTGATCTCGATAACACGCATGGCCATGACCGCAATTCCGGCATTACCAGCGGCGCGCTTCCCCTTGAAAACCATCCAGATGCCATCGCCCGCTCGCTGTGGCGCCTTACCTACGAGGAGTACCGCAAGGCCAGCAAGGCCTACACCAACGCCAAGACCAAGACCGCCGTACGCGCCAAGGACGAAGACGAGTCGCCCGACTTCTCCGTTGAAAAGCCGTCCTCTTTTATCGACAACGCCGCGCCGCCCGCTTTGCCCGATCAGAAAGTCTGGGAAGATTTGGCGCGCCGCTATTCGGCAGCCTTCCGGCGCTATCAAATTCAGGAGTCGCTGGTTTATATCTACGGCGGCAGTGATCGCAGCTACCTGATCTCGACAGAAGGCACAAAGATCGTCACGACCGATGCCATTTTCCGGGTCATGATTGAGGGCGAACTTCTGGCCGATGACGGCATGCGGCTCGAGCGCGCAGAAACGTTCCAATATTCCGATCCGTCAAAGCTGCCCGCGCAGGCAGAGGTTGACGCGGCCGTCAAAAAAATTGCCGCCGATTTGAATGCGCTGCGCGCGGCCCCTTTAGCTGAGCCTTTTAGCGGGCCTGCACTGCTCTCCGGGCGTGCCGCCGCGGTCTTCTTCCACGAAGTGCTCGGGCATCGCGTCGAGGGCCAGCGCCAGAAGGGACGCGAGGAGGGCCAGACGTTCACGAAGAAGGTCAATGAAAAAATCCTGCCCGATTTTCTGAGCGTGACCGACGATCCGACTCTGCGCATGCTTGGCAAAACGGAACTCTCCGGCTATTACCGCTACGACGATGAGGGCATGCCGGCGGAGCGCGTCGAGGTGGTCAAAGACGGCGTGCTGAAAAATTTTCTGATGGGACGCATGCCTGTAAGAAATTTCAGCAGCTCGAACGGTCACGGACGCGCCCAGTCCGGCAAGATGCCCGTGGGACGCCAGGGCAATCTGATCGTGACCTCGTCAAATACTGTGCCCGACGCGCAACTACGGGCCCGCTTCATCGCAGACATCAAGAAGCAAGGCAAGCCTTATGGCCTCTATTTCGAAGACATCGAAGGCGGATTTACTCTCACGACGCGCGATCTCCCGCAGGCATTTCAGGTCTTGCCGGTAATGGTCTGGCGCGTCTTCGCGGATGGTCGTCCGGATGAACTGGTGCGCGGCGTCGACATTGTTGGCACACCTCTGACGACCTTGAATGAGATCGAAGCAACGGGTGACACGACCAGCGTCTTCAACGGAATTTGCGGCGCGGAATCGGGCAGCGTGCCGGTTTCGGCCGCGTCACCCATGATGCTGTTCTCCGATATGGAAGTGCAGAAGCGCAAGTACGGGGACACGCGCCCGCCGATCCTGCCGCCTCCGCCCGGCGCTGATCAGCCCGACGGCGGGAAGACCGCCGCAGGCAAAAATGGTGCGAATGAAAGAGGCGGGACGCGATGACGAAGACGGCGAAAATGGCAACGGATTCCCCCGGACTCATTTCAAGGTCCGGCCCCGGCCGATCGTCTCGCCTTCGCGCCGCATTCCTCGGCATCGTTTCTATTTTTCTGTTTTGCGTTGTGAACCTGCCTGCCCGCGCCGCGGCCAATCCTTCGGGCGACGTTCTGCTGCGCGCTCTTAAACAAGAAATGGAGCGCTCCAAAGCCCAACTCAAAATGGATAATGTCGCCGCGCCCTATTACATTGAATATCGCGTCACCGAGATTGATGCCTTTGAGGCCAGCGCGGTGTTTGGCGCGCTGCGCAGCCAGGAACGGGGCAGTGGACGATTTCTACGGGTGGTCGTGCGCATCGGCGACTACAAGCAGGACAGCTACTACGGCTCGGGCGAAGGTACGGTGGATCTCGTGCCGCTGGACGATGACATCTTCGCCATTCGGCATCGCGTCTGGCTGGCGACCGATCGCGCTTACAAGGCAGCGGGCGAGTCGCTCTCCGCGAAGCAGGCGGCTTTGAAGCAAATGAAAGTCGATGAACCGGTGGACGATTTTGCGCGGGCCACTCCGGTCGAATCCATTGAACCGCTGACCCGCCTTTCAAACGCCGACTTTACGCCATGGCTGCAGCTCATTGAAGAGTCATCCGGTCTCTATCGTTCCGATCCCTTGGTTGAGCATTTCGAATCGGCGCTGCGCTTTGAAGTCATCAACCATTACTTCGTCAACTCCGAGGGAACGGTGGCTTGCTCCGGGAGTTCGCAATACACCATTCTTGTGGCGGGCGCTACACAGGCCGCCGATGGCATGCTCCTGCAGCGCTCGCATCAGGATGAAGCGAGAGATTTGGCAGGCCTCCCGGCGCCCGAAAAATTCCTGCAGACCACGACGCGCATGCTTGAGACGCTAAAGCAATCGCGCGACGCTCCGGTCGTCGAGGAAGAGTATCGCGGTCCCATCTTGTTTTCGAATGACGCCGCATCGTCGGTTGTTACGGAACTGATCCAGCCCAATCTCCTTGGGAAGAAGCCGAAGCTGGGTGAGAACGGCCGCACCACCGGACCCTGGTCGAGCAGCTATAGAATGCGTGTGCTGCCTGATTTCATCAGTGTGGTCGACGATCCTGCGCTCACAGCGCTCGCCGGTCAACCCCTGTTCGGCGACTACAAACTGGATGACGAAGGCATGAAAGCTGAGCGCGTCCCGCTGATTGAAAAAGGCCAGCTCGTTTCTTATCTTATCGGGCGCGAGCCCATTCGCGATTTTCCGACCTCGAACGGCCATGGCCGCGCTGCCGCGACCGGTGGGCCCGAACCGCACCCCAGCAATATGCTTCTCGAATCTTCTAATCCGATCGCCGACGCCGATCTCCGGAAGAAGTTGATCGAGCTCGCCAAGCAGCGCAATCTGCCCTACGGCATGTACGTGGAGACCTTGGGTCCGGGACTGGAACTGCGTCTGCTCTATCGGGTCTATGCCAGCGATGGCCACCAGGAACTTGTACGCGGTGCTGTGTTCGGAGATCTTGACGTGCGTTCACTACGCAACGAACTGGTTGCCGCCGGCGGCACGCCCGCGATTGAAAATCATCTGGATGCGGTGCCCTTCAGCGTTGCGAGCCCCGCGCTGCTGTTCGACGAACTCCAGATCAAACGCACGCCCGCCAGCAAGCTGGGATTGCCCGAGTACCCGCCGCCTCCGCTTAATGACAGAGCCGCTGCCGTCGTCAAATAGCCCGCAATACTCGACGTCTCCTCCGGTTGACGCCTGTTCCACTCGGCGCTTAGGATATTTGTTTGGCTTTATGCTGACTCAGGCTGCCGTGCGGGCAGGTTTTGGGCAGGCGGAATCATGGATAAAAAGAAATTAGATAGTTTCAGAAAACGGCTGGAAACCCGGCAGCAGGAATTGCGTCACATGGTGACGCGCAACCAGAAGGACGGCCGCGCCGCCGACGAAGAGGCCACGCAAGACGTTGCCGATCGTGCCGCCAGCTCATACACCAAGGAATTTCTTTTCAGCCAGAGCAACAACGACCGGCAGTTGCTCAACATGGTCGAAGGCGCGCTCGCTCGCATTCGCGAAGGCAGTTTCGGAGAATGTGTCTCCTGCGGCAAAGAGATCAACTCCAAGCGCCTTGAGGCTGTGCCCTGGACGCGGCACTGCATTGAATGCCAGGAAAAGGCAGAACAAGGGTTGCTCGAGGCCGCGCAGTAACTCCTCCCGGAAGTTACGCTTCGATTTGGCGCCAGCGACTCTTCGCGGCGGGCATCGGTGTGTCCGACGCGCGGGACGGATGGCTCGTCCGTGACAACAATTTTACAAATCGCTGACCTTCGCCTGACAAGTTGAGCCTGTCATCCCGTTAGTATCCCCTTCGTATCAGGTTCGGGCCTTTCAAGGTCCGAGCCACCAGCCAGATTTACTTCACTAGGAGAGTTTATGTCTCAAGCGTTTCGTCGAAGTCTGATCTCTGCCGTCATGCTTTTGCTGGTGCTGTCTGTCGCAACCAGTTCAGCGTTCGCGCAATATACCCTCACCACATTCGTCAAAAACACCGGCAAGAAAGGCGATAAACAGCTGATTAATCCGTGGGGCCTGGCGTATGGCCCGAACGAATACTTCTGGTTCAGTGACAACGGCTCAGGCCTCTCGACACTCTACGATGGCAACGGAGTGAAACAGAGCCTGGTGGTCACGGTCCCCCCCGCTTCGGGCACGGGCCTTGGCTCGCCGACCGGTATCGTCTACAACGGCGGTTCCGGATTCCAAATCGAGAACTGGACATCGGCTTTCATGTTCGCGACGCTCGATGGCTTGATCTGCGGGTGGTCACACTTCGATCCAGATAATGCCCTGATCGGCGTCAACAATTCTGCCTCCGGTGCGGTCTACACCGGGCTGGCCATCAATGCCGCCAACACGATGGTCTACGCCTCGGATTTCGCCAACAACAAAATCGATATCTACAACAGCACCTTCAAGTTCGTCAGTTCGTTTACCGATACCGCGATCCCGGCGGGCTACGCGCCGTTTAATGTCCAGGATATCGGCGGACAGTTGTATGTCGCCTATGCCCTGCAAAACGGAAAAAAAGGCGGATACATCGACATATTCACGGAAAGCGGAACGCTCGTGAAGACGCTCGTCGCCAAGAGCAAGGAGCTTAACCAGCCCTGGGGATTCGCGATGGCGCCGTCTAATTTCGGCACCTTCAGCAACGCCCTGCTGGTCAGCAACAATGTTAATGCCGGCAGCATCGTCGCCTTTGACCCGAATACCGGCGCTTTCCTTGGTACGATCTCGACCTCGGCCGGCAAGAAAATCAATCTCGGCGGAATCTGGGGAATTGAGTTCGGCGGAGGCAGCTCCGAAAACGGCAACACCAATTCCCTGTACTGGGTTGGCGGGCCGAAGAGCGACACGGGTGGGATCTACGGCGTCATCAACGCTGACTAACTTTCAGCCGGCTTTCGGCTGGATTTTTCTCTCCTGCTGTGTTGAATAATGGAGCCCTCCGTTCCCTAAAACGGAGGGTTTTTTCTTTGAGCCACCGAGCATCCATCGCGAGACGCGGCTCGTCGCGTATTCCCTTCCCGTATCTTCATGATTTCAAAAGAAGACTGTGCGAGGCGCGTTAGCGTTGAAAAGCGGCGTTGGCTGGCCTGTTTGGGCCATACTGCCTGACAATTTTGTACACCCGTCGCCGCCCCGACGATGCTATGATCTTCTAACTCCTCCCAGTCGCGCCCCAGGCGCGGCCAGGAAAACTTAACGAGGGATGAAAGTCAAATGACCTGGACAACGCCGGTTTTCGAAGAAGTGGTTCTGTGCTGCGAAATCAACTCCTACGTTAGCGCGAAACTCTAACCAGCCTGATGCGTCTGCGCATCCTCGGTTCAGCGGCCGGGGGTAGGTTCCCGCAGTGGAATTGCGGCTGCGCGAACTGCGTGGCCGTACGCGCATCTTCCCGTGACGTCGCGCATGAAAATGCGCAAAGCAGTGTTCCCCAACCTGCCTTCCATTCCAATTCTCGGACCCAGGCTCAACTAGCCCTAAGTTCCGATGGCTCCCGGTGGTTTCTTGCCGGAGCTTCCCCCGACCTCGCGTTCCAGATCGAAGCGACTTCTGACCTTCACCCGCGCGCGCTGCGCGACTCTCCGATCGCCGGAGTCGTGCTCTCGAGCGCTGACCTTGATCACGTTGTGGGCTTGCTTTTGCTGCGCGAGCTGCAGCCCCTACGCGTGTATGCCGCGCCCTCGATCCTGCGAATTCTGCGCGAAGAGAACTCCATGTTCGGCATGTTGAATCGCGTCGATCCGCAGGTGACGTGGACTCCGCTTGCCGCTCCGGCGACATTTCCACTGCTCGATGCGGCGGGGAACGACTCCGGCTTATGCTGCGCAGCGGTCTTCCTCTCCGGACGTTATCCGAAATATGTGAAGAGCTCGGGCTTGGCCCATGAGGCGAGCGCGGCTCTCTTCTTTGAAGGGCAGTCTTCAAACGCTGCCGCCAAAGCGCGAATCGCGTACGTGCCTGCGGTCGAAAGACTCGACGACGCGCTTCTCGCCCAAATCGAAGGCGCCGATGCGCTTCTACTCGACGGTACCTTCTGGAGCGATGATGAACTCATCCGCATCCAGGGTGGCGGCGAAACCGCCCACCAGATGGGCCACATTCCGGTTGAAGAAAGTCTTCGCCTGCTCAAGAATGTAAAGGTCGGCCGGCGAATCTATACTCACATCAACAATACAAACCCAATTCTGGACCAGTCGAGCCCTGAATATCGCGCCGTGCGCGACGCCGGATGGGAAGTGGCGGAGGACAATTGGTATCTGGAACTGTAACTGAAAATAAAATCGCGAACGGCCCCCGGCTCAGTTTTGACGAACTGCGCGCGGCGCTGCGCCAGGTCGGCGAAGAACGCTATCACCACCGGCATCCGTTTCACCTCCTGATGCACGAGGGCAAGTTGAGTCGCGGCCAGTTGCAGGCGTGGGCGCTGAACCGCTATTACTACCAGTCGATCATCCCGATCAAAGACGCCATCATACTTTCGCGGTCCACCGATTCCAACTTTCGCCGCGCCTGGCGCAAACGGATCATCGATCACGACGGTTCGGATAAAGTTGGTTCGGACAAGGCCGGCGAGCCGAAGACGAACGGCGGTATCGTGCGCTGGATCAAGCTCGCCGAAGCAACCGGACTTGACCGCGAACGCGTCGAGAGCGCCGAAGGAATTCTGCCCGCCGCGCGCTTCATCGGCAACGAATACCTGAACCTGGTGCGCACGCGTCCGTTCGTCGAGTGCGTGGCCAGTTCGCTCACCGAACTTTTTTCGCGCGACCTGATCGTCCTCCGCATGGAGAAACTGCGCCAGCATTATCCCTGGCTGGCCGGCGGCCTCGATTACTTTCAGGCGCGCTTGACCGAAGCGCCCGAGGACGCCGCCTTCGCCATCGAATACGTGTTCGAGCATGCCGCGACGCGCGCCGAACAAGAGGGCGCAATTCAAGCGCTGCGCGATAAATGCGACATCCTATGGGCACAACTCGACGCGCTTTACTTTGCCTACGTCGAGCCAGGATGGCCGCCGCCGGGAGCGTTTCGCATCCCCGGATACGGGCGCGAAAGAGACGGGCGCGAAAAGGCCGTCCATGGCTGAACTCACCGATGCCAGCATTCCGAATCTGGCAGCCGGTTGTCGCTGGGGTGGAACGCTCGAGGCGCCTGTCGTGCTTTTTCCGGAGGGAGCGATCAAGGTCGAGGGCACCGGGCGGGCGATTCTCGAATTATGCGCGGGTCAGTTATCGCTGGCGCAGATCGTGCAGAAACTGGAACAACAATTCATCCTCGCGCCGCCCGGAAAAATTCGTGCCGACGTGATCAGCTTTATAGAGCACCTGCACGCTAAACGGATTCTTGATTATTGAGTCATTGAATCATTTAGTGATTGAATCAATGAAATCCCGAACTCGACGTCACCATGATTCACCGTCTCAATGACTAAATTTTCTCATCCTCTAGCCCTCATCGCCGAGGTCACGCATCGCTGCCCGCTGCACTGCGTGTATTGCTCGAATCCGCTGGAGATGACAGCGCGCAGTGAAGAACTGGCCACAGCCGACTGGCTGCGCGTCTTCCGCGAAGCCGCCGGACTTGGCGTTCTGCATCTCCACCTCACCGGAGGCGAGCCCCTGGCGCGGCCCGATCTCGCCGAGATGATTGCCGGCGCGCGCGATGCAAAGCTATACACGAATCTCATCACCTCCGGCGTCGGCCTCGCGCGCGAGCGTCTTCAGCAACTCGTGCACTCCGGCCTCGACCACATCCAGCTCAGTTTTCAGGATTCCGAAGAAGGTTCGGCGAACTGGATCGCAGGCGCTCGCGTGCATGCGCACAAACTCGAACTGGCGGAGTTGATTCGCGGGCACCGCATCGCCTTCACCGTGAACCTGGTCGTGCACCGGCAAAACATCGATCATCTCGAACAGATGATCGCCGCGCTCGAAGCTCTTAAGCCCGATCGCATGGAGATCGCGCACGCGCAATACTACGGCTGGGCGCTCAAGAATCGCTCCGCGCTGCTGCCGACCAAGGCGCAACTCGATCGTGCGCTCGCAGTAGTCGCCGCCGCCGAAGAGCGTATGCGCGGCCGCGTGCGCATCGACATGGTCATTCCCGACTATCACGCCCGCTTTCCGAAAGCCTGCATGGGCGGCTGGGGACGCCAGCTCATGCTCATCGATCCGGCCGGCCGCGCGCTGCCCTGCCATGCGGCCGGAGTGATCCCGGGCTTGCATTTCGATAATGTGCGCGACCACGCGCTCGGTTGGATTTGGAGAGACTCGGCGGCCTTCCAGAAATTTCGCGGCGAAGACTGGATGCCCGAGCCCTGCCGCTCCTGCGATCGCCGCACAGAAGATTTCGGCGGTTGCCGATGCCAGGCATTCCTGCTCACGGGCGACGCCACCGCCACCGATCCAGTCTGCGAGTTGGCTCCGCTGCACCGGATCATCGAAGACGCGGTGCGCGAGGATTCAGCCCAAGAGAACGCGATATCGGATTTCCGCGAAGCTCCCTTCCACGTTTTGCAGGAGAAGATGAGCAGCTTGTGGAGCTACCGGGTCGACCCGAAATAGCGGGCCTGGGCATTACTGTAGATAGGCGATTGAGTTTGCCACGACGTACGAGGTGAGCCGCCCCTATTTCGCCGGTTAGAAGCGCAAGTGAGCCTTTGACGCTGCCGAAATCCGCCTGTTAGACTGAAGTTTTGCCATCCTACTGCTAATCGACAAAGGAAGCGTGTGCGCGCAGAAACTCGGCATCAACTGAAACAAGATCGCTTCAGCAAGGCCACTTTCGAGGCGGCCGAAGCGACCATGCACTGGAGCCAGGAGCACCAGTCGAAACTGATTGCGGGCTTCGTCGCCGTCGTCGTCATCGCAGCTATCGCCTTTGGCGGGTGGTATTACATCAATTCCCAGGACGAGAAGGCGAGCTTCGACATGTCGGATGCCGTGCGCACCATGGAAGCGCAGTTGCGCCCGCCCGGAACCCCGGCCCAGCCCGGCTTCCCGAGTTACGAGTCGGTCGCGGATCGCGCTACCGCCGCGCGCAAGCAATTCCAGGCGATCGCCGACAAGTATCCCAGCACGAAGACTGGCAAGATGGCACGCTATTTTGTGGGCGTGACCTCGGCTCAACTCGGAGACAACACATCCGCAGAACACAACTTGCAGGAGGCGGCCGACTCGTCGAATGCGAATCTCGCATCGCTCGGAAAATTTGCCTTGGCTTCGGTCTATCGCGGGGAAAAGAAAGATGCGCAGGCGATCGATCTTTATAAGCAGTTGATCGACAAGCCGACTGAACTGGTGGGAAAAGTAACGGCGCAGCTCGAACTGGCGTCGCTCTACGAATCAGAACAGAAAACCGACGACGCGAAGAAAACCTACCAGGAAATTCAGAAGGAAAATCCCCAGTCAGAAGCGTTCTCATTGGCCCAGCGCAAATTGGCAGAACTGAAATAGCCGCTACGCTGAGGGCGAAAGCCGCCGCAAGCAGCTAATCAGCCGTTCGCAATCTTCGGCCGTGTTGTACACATGCGGGGTGACGCGAATCGAACTGCCGCGCACGCTCACAAAAACTTCTTCGCGCGCCAGCGTTTCGATGAGTTCCTTCGCAATCGCCGCCTTTCTTCGCAGGCAAAGATAGTGCGGCGCGCGCAACGGTTCTTTGGGAGTTGAAAAGCCAAGCTCCGCCGCGGCTCCGGCCATCTGCCGATTCATCGCCCTGCAGGTCTCGGAGATCTCGGCAACCTTCCATTCCAGAATCTGCTTTAGCGCTTTCTCAGCGGCGGGCAGCAGCGCAAAGTTCGATCGCTCGCCCATGTCAAAGCGGCGCGCGCCAGCATCATAGTCGTCGCTGTAGAGAATCAGGCTGGAGAAATCGCGCGAATTGGCGCGCTGAATCCAACCTTCTTCGAGCGGAGATCCGCCGTGCCATTTGGGCGCGACGTACAACACGCCCAACGAGTAAGGTCCAAGCAGCCATTTGTAAGTGGCAGCGACGGCGAAGTCGGGCTGCACTTCATTCACATCGATCGGCAAAGCGCCGAGCGACTGTGTGAGATCGAGAACCAGCGCGGTGCCCATGCTGCGGCAAGCCTTGCCAATCTGGACAAGATCGAGACGCCCGCCGCTTGTCCAATGCACGTGTGGAAGTGCCGCGACCGCGACGTCGGCCGTGAGCGAGCCGAGAACCGCTGCCGTCCAGTCATCGTCGCCGGGCCACGGAACGATCTTCAGGGCAGCGCCGGTTTGCTCGGCGAGCCGCTTCCACGGATAGTAGTTTGACGGAAACTGTTCAGCGAGTACCAGAATGCTCTGTCCCTTGCGTACGGCCATATTCTGCGCCGCCGTCTGGATGCCATAGCCGGCCGACGAAACGATTGCTACGCAATCGGCGGAACAGTTGAGAAGCTGCGCTGCCGTCGCGCGAAAGCGCTCCGCTCCGGCGAAGAACTCATCCGGGGTAAGTTCCCAGGGATGCGTCTTGCGCGCCAGGCCGTCCGTTCCGGCAGCCAGAGCCGGTTTCATCAGCGGCGACATATAAGCGCAATTGAGATAGGCGACACGACCGGGAATGTCAAAGAGAGGGCGCTGGCAAGGAATCATAAGGCGCGGGCGAAAGTGAGCGTAGATGCTCCGTACAGAAGTTTAGCGTAGCGGAGTCTAATGCGGAGCCGCTGGCGGCGTGGCGGGAGGCTGGTTGGAGAGTGTGGGCGATGCCGTTTTTGGATTGTCCGTCGATGGGCTGTTGGGCAGAGCTGGCGTTTGAGGATCCGCACCGGTCGCGGAAGACGGCTTCGGCTGCGCATCTTCGCCGGAAGGCGAGATAGAAGAAGATGAACTGGCGCTATTTCCGTCGTCCGAATTACTTATCGAGTTCGAATCGGCGGCAGGCGACGCGTCGTCCGGCGGAGGATCCTGTGCAGGCGCGGGAATGCCTTCCGGGAAGGCGACGAGTTCCGGTGGCGCATTTTGCGACGCCGTAGGGGGCACGTTGAATAACGGGACGAATCGAACTGAAGGGGACGCGGCCTGCCTCACGGGCTGCGGCGAATTTGACGTCAGCGGATCGACATTTTCGAGCTCGTACTGCGCGGTCGCCAGGCCGGCCGTTACCGTGATGAACGCGTCGCACGGGCCGAGACTCCCAACCGTGGGTGTGATCGAGGCCAGACCATTCTGATCGGTGGCGGCCTGCGACTGCGATGTTCCGAGGATGACCGGGGAGTCGTCTTGCTGCGCACGGTTTTGCTGCGTGCCTTCTCCCTGCGCGCCTTTCTGCCGACGATCGGCATCGCCCTGCGGCGGGCCTCCGCCGGAGCCCTGCGGGTTGCGTTCCAGCGTGGTCAGGAATGTGACGCTGACGCCCTGCACGGGATCATCATTCGCGGAGCCGTCGGTTACCCGCATGACCAGCGTCTGGAACGGTAGTCCGTTGGGCACGATTTGCAGCGCGCCGCTGACCGCTTCAAGAGTCCACGACGCGGAGGGCACGGCTAACACAGTGAAGGTCTGGCAAGGAGTCTCGGCGGGACTGACGCACGCGCTGACCTGTACCGTGCCAGCCAGATTGGTCAGCTGCGCTGTGATGCTGGCGAGGCCCATGCTGTTGGTGGTGGCCGTGCTTGAAGAGAGCGAAGCCGTGCCGTTGGTGACCGTGAACTTGATGTTTACGTTGGCTTGCGGCACGTCCATATCGAGCGCTTCAACTGTGAGCGGAACGTTGAGTGTCACGCCCTGCGCGAGCCAGCGCGTTGGAGCAACCGCAGCGAGGTCGAGGCTGCTTTCGGTTCCCTGTAGCGTTGCCAGTTGGGTTTGCGGGGGCTGGTATGCGGCGGGCGCGAGCGCGGCAGAAATTGTGCCCTGACCAAAGGCGGTGGGAGTGACCCAAGTGGCGGCTTCGCCCGATCCGTCGGTGAGCACGGAGCAGGATGCGGCTGCATTGCAGGCCGAGAGTTCGACGCCGTTGGTGGCGCTCCAGGCGATGGTTGCGCCGTTGACGGGCGTGACGCCATCGGAAGCCGTTGCCCGGACGCGAATCATGCTTGGCGCCTGGGCTCCCAGCGGGGCGGTTTGACTACCGCCATTAAGCAGCATCAAGAGATCGTTGGCGGCAGCGCCATAGGTAAGGGCGCCCTGCATTTGAGAGAACGAACCGGTGGCCGGACTCGTAACTTCGACGGTGGCGATTCCGTCGACCGTTGCGGCGGGCAGCGAGATCTGTAGTTGAGTCGCGGACTGCATGAGCACGACGCCGCTGTTCGCGCCGTTATCGACTCCGAGGCCGGGGATGAAGCCAATCCCGGTCAGCGTGGTGACGCCGCCCGCCACGCTCAGGCGCGCAGGGGTCATGCTATCGGAATAAAGCAGACTAGCCTGGTAGGCGTAGTCGGGGCGGCCATCTCCGCGGTAATCGACAATGCCAACTTTATAAGCTTCGCTGGCGCCGAACTGGGCGTCCAGACGGCTGATTCCAAAGGTCAGCGAATTGAATGCCGAAGGCGTTGCGGCGGGTGCAGGATCGCCGGTTTCGTCGTTCAATTCCCATATGCCGATGACGGGCTGAAGTTTCGACTCGGTGGGCGCACCGGTTTCGTCGAGCGCGGTCACCGCGACTGAGGCAGTGCGATTGGCTTTCACGCTGAACTCGAAAAAATCGGAGGAGCCGTATCCGGACGTCCACGACGCCCAGCCTCCGCCTTGCGGAAGCGGCGCGGGATTGATGTAAGTAGAGCCGCTGCCGGGATGGGTTTCGGCAACTTCGCTGCCCAACATGGAGATGTCACGCTCGACGTTCGATCCGCTTTGAATTGTGACCACGACCGGCGCGAATGAGCCAGAGGGCGCGACCTGGGTTGGCCCGTAGGGCTGAACTCCCCAGGACCAGTTCGGGTCGATGGCTTCGACGCTGATCTGATACTCAGCGATGTTCTGTCCGCTTGGAATCGTCAGCTCGCCGAGATCGTAGAAGCCTTCGACCGACGCGTTGTCTGAGCCAAAGCGGTTGAAGGGCAGGCCGTTGGGAGCGTCGTATCCGGTGACGATGTTGCCGGCGTTGCCCACGAATTCGAAGCCGGAGACTGAAGTGACTACGTACTGGCGCGAGGGGTTGCCGGTGCTGTCGATGAGGCGCGCGACCACGTTGACGCCTTGCATCTGTTGTTCGGGGCTGCCGGCGGCGTTCGTGAAGTAGACATCGCCCCAGATTCTGCCAGTCGCCAGAGGATTACCGCCGGGCGCCGGATAAAGGCGGGCTAGGGCGGTGACGTCATCCATTTTGGGGACGGCTGGGTTCGGATAGCAAAGAGTGATTGGAACGCAGTCGATGGGATCAAGGAAGTGCATCACCGGAAATCCGGCGTAGTCAGCTGCGCCCGGTGGAGGGTCGCCGGTGAGCACGTTGTCATTGGCCTGCGACCATGCGAGTCCGAAGATGCTGCCGAGGACGCGCACCAGGCGATACTGCACGTCGGGCAGCTGAGTACTTGTCGAGGCACAGACGCCGTTGATGATCGCGACGGCATGAACGATGTTTCCGCTAGCGGAAAAATTGTCAGGGGCGCCGTACACGGCGTTATAAAAGCAATCGTCGAGAGCGCCGGCTCCTTCGCCGAGGATAGCGTCGGTGACCGTGCCATCGTAGTCGTAGATAATGCCGAGAGGCGTGCCGATGGCCGTCGATGTGACGTCGGCGGGCGCGGAGATGACGCCGTTTGTCGCCTCAATGTTACTGCCGTTGACGTCTTCGGCGAGGTGGCCGCCTTGGGTTACGGTCAACCCGACTCCCGCGGCGGTGGTCCATGGCGTGATTGCGGTGGTGACAAAGGCATCGGCCTGCGAGTTATTGAGGATCGAGCTGAGCGCGCCTTGATCGGTGAAGTATTCGACCGTGGCATTCGTCCAAAGAATGGGCTGGCCCTCGACGCCGGGATTGTAGCCGGCGCCCGCGACCCAGGCCGGGCCTCCGGCGTGAAGCAGCGCAGGGAAGAGAAGCACGAGTGCGAAGACGGCCAGAATCCGTGGCTGCATAGTTACTCTCCTCGCGCGGCGCGGATGGCGCGCTCGAGTTGCGAGAAAGGAATGTGTGTCGGGACGGCTGCATCTGATGCGGATGGCGAATTTCCGGATTGAGCGCCGGCCGATTTTGACCGAGCCGTCTCCGCGTGCCCGGCAGCATTCTGGCCGCTGGAATCGAGACGGAGCTGACCCTGCGGGCCGTCGACGGGGCTGGTTAGGCCCAGCCAGCTGGGCGGATAGAGAAAGATAAGAACGTGCTCACCCGCGTGGAGCGCCGGCTGGCGCGACAATGCGCCAGTCCATTCGTGGACGGTTAAAACCTGGCCGGTCTGGACGCCGGCAATTGGGCGATCAATACGGAAGCGTAGTTCGACGGAAGGAACGCCGCGTTCGAGAATTGCCGGCTGCTGGCTTCCTTCGGATTTCGGGCTAGTCGCCTCCGTCAGCGCCGGTCTTGGCGCTATTCGCATGTCTCCTTGTGGCACTCTTCGCTTTGCGATTTCTGAGTCCGTGCTCAGGACAGTTCCCGCAAAGATCATTCCAGCGCGACGGGCGAGATGCTTCCATTGAGGCCCGAGAACGCGCTTGGCGGCTGCCTGGTCAGACGTCGTCGCGGCGAAAGCTGGCGGGCAGAGGCAGGTGCAGAGACAGAGACAAAGACCGAAGCAAATCGGGGCAATCGCAGGCAGGCACTCCAACGTACCAAGCGCTGACGCACGGACGGCGGACACACGCATAGTAAGGCTTCCTTCTGGAAAGGACGGACCGGGAGAGGCCCTGGGAGTGACTCCAATGTAGCGCGCGGCGGAGAGGCGGCGATATGAGCCGCGTCACTGTGGAATTGTGATGAATCGGCGAAGGCGAGACTGAAAAATCGGCGGCAGCGAGAGTACGGAGTCAGGCGCGAAAAATGAACACGCTGTTTGAATAGCTAACGACTCGGACCCGACGCATCCTACCCGTTACGGCGCTTGTGAAGATTCTGATTGGCTTTCTTGTTCGCCTTCCGCTCCGCCTTTGCAAATTTTCTGGTCGCTTTGGCTTGCTTCTTGTTTGCCTTCCGCAACCTCTTTGCCTGCTTCTTGTCGGCCTTCCGCGTTGCCTTCGCATTTTGCTCGGGAGTCATGCGCGGCGATTTATCAGCGGCGGCGACCGAGACGAGGCTGAGGAGGGCGAGCAGCGCGAGGGCGGCAAATCGTTTCATAACTTCTCCGACGGAGGATATTGCACTGATATTACACCTCGGCGTGGATCGACTGCGAGAGCGCGTGTTACTTCTGTAATCCCGGGCTTTCAGGCTCGCGGAACGCGGCATTCAGTGTGCCGACAACGCGTCATTGTAGGAGTGCCGAGCCCAACCTGCGTAATGCGGATTTGCGCCATTGGAGTCGTCTAGCGTCTTCAGCATATTGGGCAGGTCGGCCCCGTAGTCGGGCGTGCGCAGGGCGATAACCATCTTCGCCAGATTTGGTTCGCGGACGCCGTCATAAGCCATATCCAGAAATTTTTGGCTGGCCGTGCGAAGCTTCTCGACCTTCTTTTCCAGATTGTCTCCATCGGTCGGACTGCTGATTTCGTAGAGCATCAGCGTAAACCGCGGCAATGACGTCAAGAGCATGGTGCGCTCGGACAAGTCGCCCTTCAGGAGCTTATTTTGAATGTCAGCACTCACGTGTAATCCCGAGGGCTCGGCGGCGGCCCGCACCGCACGAAACGCCTCGACCAGTCCCGGCACGAATCGCAGATTGCCCGGACCTTTGTTCTCCGGGCGCTGTTGCGGTTCGATGTCGAGATGAATCCCGTCAAAGCGATTTTTGGGATGGCTCTGGTTGAACTGCACGATCTGGTGGACGTGATCCAGAAGTTTCTCCCGGTGCTTGCCCGGCTCGTCGGCGTTCTCGCTCGAGAGCAGGGCTTCAACGCGAATGTTCGAGCGATGGAGAAGATCAATGAGGCCGGTGAAACGGCCCATGCCGGACATGTCGCCGTGCTCGGAGACGGAGATATAGACCTCGTTGACGCCCTGGGAGCGGCAGAAGTCGCGCAGTTTCTCGGCGTCTGCGGGAGACTGGATGACTGACGGTCCCTTCCAGACCCACAGACCATGGATGGGAAGATCATTGGCCGCATCCGCGAGGATGCAGAGCGACCCAAACAGAATTGCCGTGCTGCTGATGAAAAATGCGACTCGAAAGAATGCGGCCTGCAAACATCTCATTGCCCCGCGCCCCGCAAAAGGTTTTACTTCCGCAATCTGACTTCTAATTTCTGCAATCCCTAGTGAATTGTTTTGGTTTTGCGCGACATGTAATCCATGAGCAGATACTGGCCGAGGGTGTAAGGCGTGGTGAAGTAGGCTTTGCCGCGGCACATCTGCGTTACTTTCTGCACGAACTGCACCAGGCCGTAATCGGAGGCGAGCATAAAGGTGTTGATGAGCACCCCGGCCCGCTTGCACTTCGAGACCTCTTCCAGCGTCTGGCTGACGACCAGCGGATCGAGGCCGAAGGCATTTTTGTAGATACGCCCGTCTTCGAGCGTCAGTGCACTGGGCTTGCCGTCGGTGATCATGACGATCTGCTTCATGTCTTTGCGCTGGCGTTGCAGCAGGCGCTGCGCCATGCGCAGACCTTCACGCGTGTTTGTGTAATATGGGCCGACCTTGACGCGCGCGAGTTGCGAGAGCGGCACTTCTTCAGCGGAATCGTGAAAGAGCACGAGCGAGAGCGAGTCTCCCGGATATTGCGTGCGGATCAGTTGCGAAAGCGCCATGGCAACCTTTTTCGCGGGCGTGAAGCGGTCTTCGCCGTAGAGGATCATCGAGTGCGAGCAGTCGAGCATCAGCACGGTAGCGCAGCTCGACTGGTACTCGCATTGATGCACCTGGAGATCGCGGTACTCGATGTTGAGCGGCAGTTCGATGCCCTCGCGCTGAATTGCGTTCGAAAGCGTGGCCGTGATGTCGAGGTTGAGCGTGTCGCCGAACTCATAGGGTTTCGACGCCCCGCTCGCTTCGATACCGGTCGCCATGTCGCGTGTGTCGTGGCGTCCAAAGCTCGATTTGCCGAGTGAGCCGAGCAGATCGCGCAGCGCTTTGAAGCCGAGGAAGTCGAGGCTCTTGTCGGTGATTTCGAACTTTGCCTGCTGCTGATTTTCGCCAATCTGTCCGCCAACGCTTGAGCGCTGCGACGGGTCGTGCGGCTGGTCGATCGAAATGTAATCTTCCTGCTGCATGCGCTCGATGAGCTTTTCGATCAGCTCTTCCATCTCGCCGTTCATCGCCATTTGTTGCAGGCGGTCGCGCATCTCCTCGTCGAACATTTCGCTTTCGAGCAGCGCCTGCTCGAGCGCGCGGCGAAGTTCGTCGAGCGTCTGCTCGCCTTCGCCATTCTGCATCTCGTACCAGAAGTTGTCGTTGAATCCGCTTTGGAGAAAGTAGTCCGAAAGCGCGCTGAGCAGGTCCTCCATGCTCATTTCGCCGGCCGGGTCGGGAACGTATTTGCTGTAGCGGATGCGTTTCATAAAAGCAGTTGTCAGTTCTCGGTTCTCAGTGAAACCGCTTGGTGTTCCCCCTGTGTTCCTCTGTGCGCTCTGTGGTTGTCACGTTCATGGAAGCAACCCAACAGATTCGAATTTACTGAGAACTGACAACTGAGAACTGGTAACTCAATTAAAACTTCTCTTCCTTCCAAACCCCGGCTCTTCGCGCTCGAACATCGGCTTCTCTTGAACCTTCGGTTGCTTCTCTCCTGCTGCAAACACTCGCTCCTCGTTGCGGCCGATTTTCTTGTGTGCGTGCAGGCCTTCGAGGATAAATTCGGCTGCCGACACCTGCACTTCCGCGCTGTCTTTCGGACCGACGTTCAGCTTGGTCAGCTTCTCCATCAGTCCCTGAATTTGGCGCAGGCCTTCAAGCACTTCGCTCGCTCCGGCGTTATCGCTGAGCTGAATTTCTCCGCCGAGGTCGAACCACTGTACGATCTGGTTCATATTCACGCCGTGAAGATGCGTGTCGTAGGCTTTTGCAATCGCCGTGCGGATCAGTTCGCGGCTCACAAAATCCGCTCCCTTCATCTCGCCTTCGTACTCGAGTTCTAACTTGCCGGTGATGGCGGGCAGCGCGGCATAGATATCACTGATGCGCGGGACGACCGTCTTCTCATCATGCGTCAGCGCGCGTCGTTCGGCGTTCGATACGACGTTTTCCATCGCGGAAATCGGCAGGCGCTGGCTCACTCCTGAGCGCTTGTCGACTTTTTTGTCTTCGCGCGCGACAAAGGCAATGCGCTCGATTACCTCTTGCACGTAGTCGGGAATGTGCAGGCGCGTGCCGTCGCGCGCATTTTCTTCGGCGCGATAGCGATTGACCCATGCCTCCTGCGCGGTGATGGCAATTCCTTCTTCGACTGTGGCCGGATAGTGCGTGCGAATCTCGCTGCCGATGCGGTCTTTGAGCGGCGTGATGATTTTGCCGCGCGCGGTGTAGTCCTCGGGATTGGCGCTGAAGACGATGGCAACATCGAGCGGCAGACGAATCGGATAGCCCTTAATCTGCACGTCGCCTTCCTGCATGATGTTGAAGAGGCCGACCTGAATTTTGCCGGCAAGGTCCGGCAGTTCGTTGATAGCGAAGATGGCCCGATTGGCGCGCGGCAAGAGGCCATAATGCACGGTGAATTCGCTGGAGAGTTCGTGGCCTCCGCGCGCGGCCTTGATGGGATCGATGTCGCCGATCAAGTCGGCGATCGTGACGTCAGGCGTGGCCAGCTTTTCAATATAACGATGCTCGGGAGTCAGCCATGCAATGGGCGTCGCGTCTTTCTCTTTGGCGACCAGGTCGCGGCAGCGGCGGCAGATGGGCGCATAAGGGTTGTCGTGAATTTCGCAGCCGGCGATGTAGGGCATCTCGGGATCGAGTAGCGTCGTAAGCGCGCGCAGAATGCGGCTTTTGGCCTGTCCGCGGAGCCCGAGCAGAATGAAATTGTGGCGCGAGAGGATGGCGTTCACGATCTGCGGCACAACGGTATCGTCGTAGCCGACGATGCCAGGGAAGATGGGCGATTCATATGGACGACGGGCCTGTTCCCGCAGTCGCGCCATCAGGTTTTCGCGCATTTCGTCTTTCACGCGGCGCGATGCGAGGCGGCTTTCAGAAAAAGACGAAGCGCGCAATTCGCCCAATGTGCGGGCACTGCTCATGGCGGGAACTCCTGGGGTCACCAAATTAAAGACACTGATTTTCCGGCATGCGCCGGGGTGAAACCTTAGGCGGATTATACGCCGGAGGCAGTTGCTAGTTGTCAGCTATAAGATGTCAGTTTTTCGGATAAGCCTAGACCTCTTGGCGACTGCCTCATTATTCATTTGATGCGCCAACGTCAAGAAGCGAGGGGCGTCGAGAGGAAGAAGATCGGCGAGATGGCTTCCGCTTTCCTGAGACCTGACACCTGAAAGCTGAGAGCTGGTTCTCTAATTCCAGCGTGCCTTAGCGGCGCGGCGCAGTCCGGGGAGAACCGCTTCGAGATAGCCGACCACCGCTTCCAGCCGTTTTGTCTCCGACAACGTGGTGAGCAGATTTTGCTTGAAGTCGAGATCGAGCGGCAATGAGCCGGCGAGAAGAAATGAAAGATTGGTGGCGGTCTCGTCGGGCTCGGAGAGTTCGGCGCCGGCTATTTTTATGATCTCGGCGTGCAGGCGCACGGCTTGCTCGATCAGCGACTGCTCGGGGCGGCCGGCCGCGTCGTTCTCATCATCATTGTCGTCTTCGTCTTGTATCAGCGAAATCTCGGCGCGAAGAAATGCGCGCTCCTCGTTGACCTCCACAACCTCGAAGCGCTCGACGCCGCGCGTGAGGATATCCATGCGGCCGTCATCGTATTTTTTGGTCACCGAGACAATCTCAGCGGTGCAGCCTACCCCGGCCACGCCTTCATCGGAGGCGCGCACAACGCCAAACGGCTTTTTCTGCTCAACGCACTCAGAGATCATTTCTTTGTAGCGCGGCTCGAAAATGTGCAGCGGCAGCGGAGCCCCGGGAAGGAGTACAAGATCGAGCGGAAAGATGGGTAACAGCGAACTCACAATTCCTCTGGTGGTTTTGATTTTACGATATTAGGAGTTCCCGGTTCCCGGTTCCCGGTTCTCACTGAAAACGCATCTTGCGTGGTTTTCTCTGAGAACTGAGAACTGAGAACCCGGAACTGAGAACTTTAAGGTTTGACTTGCTGCCGGGCCGAGCGATACAAGAGTCGCCATGGAAATGACTGGCAAAGTCGTAGTCGTCACGGGCGCTTCGATGGGAATCGGCGAGGCGATCGCCAAGTTGTTTGTCGACGAGGGCGCGAGCGCGGTCTTGCTGTCGCGCGACGCCAGCCGCGGCGAAGCGGCCCGGCAACGTGTGGGTCACCCCGAGCGAACTCTGGCGCTGGCCTGCGATGTGCGTTCGCGAGAGGAGATCGACCGTGCGCTGGCGCAGACGCTGGCAAAGTTTGGCCGACTCGATGTGTGGGTCAACAACGCCGGAATCGGCATCCGCGATCTGGTCGCCGGCATGGATATGGCGGCGTGCCGCGAGCTCTTCGAAACAAATTTCTTTGGCGCGGTGGCGGGCCTCCAGGCGGCGGTGCCAGCCATGCGCAAGGGGGGCGGAGGCACGATTATCAATATTTCAAGCGTTGCCGGGCATGTGCCGGTGCCTTATATGGGCGCATATTCGGCGACCAAGTTTGCCCTGAACGCCATCGGCAAGGCGGCGCGGGTCGAGTTGAAGCGTGACAACATTAAGGTGCTGACCGTTTGTCCGGGGTATGTGCAAACGGATTTCGGCACGCACCTGGTCACGAATAAGGTCGGCAACATCCGTCCCCAATCGGTGAAAGGGATTTCGGTAAAGCGCGTGGCGCGTGCGACTTATGACGGCTATCGCAAACGCAAGCGCGAGGTGATTGTGCCCTGGACGATGATTCCGGTGGTAAAGCTCTATCAGCTATTGCCTGGGTTTGTGGAGTGGGCGATGGGGAGAATGATGAAGTAGATGGTCCGGTCGTCAATATTGCGCGGGTGTTACAGCTCCCAATAGTTGTGGATTAGCCCGCGGAAATCGGCTATTCTCGCAACGTCACAGGAGGTCTTCCGTGAAACGTTTATTCCTGCCCGCACTTCTTTGTCTTGCCTTTTCCTGTTCCGCCTTCGCCCAGCAGACAGACGACACACCGGCCACCAAGGAAGACGTTCAAAGATATTTCGATGCGATGCATTTGCACGACATGATGCTGCAGATGATCGATGCCATGGCCAAGCCGATGCATCAGATGGTCCACGATCAGTATGTGAAGGACAAAGACAAGCTTCCGGACGACTTCGAAGAGCAGATGAACAAGCAGATGGACAGCATGTTCAAGGATATGCCATGGGATGAGATGATCCAGGCAATGGTCCCGGCATACGAGAAGCATCTGACGAAGGGCGACATAGACGCTATCGTAGCGTTTGACTCTTCGCCGACCGGGCAAAAGCTCCTGCGCGAGATGCCCGCCTTGATGACCGATTCAATGCAGTCGATGATGCCAATCATGCAAAAGTATGTGGAGAAGGTGCAGAACCGGATTCAGGAGCAAACCGAAGCGATGTTGAAAAAGGCAGACACTAAGGCGGGGCAGGCGACTGCGGGGCAGGCGACTAAGGATTAGAAATCAGCGGAGCATGCCACGCTGCATTCTTGTACGACACGCCCTCCTTCATCGCAAACACAACCCTCCGGCCTGCGCTTCGACCGCGACGATCCTCGAGCGTTCTTCTTTCATGGACCAGGGTGTCGCCAATAACTCTATACATTTTGTATCAACAGAGGGCGCGGGTCTATGGGGCGCTGGCGCCTGCGATCCGGCCATAAACCCGCCGTTTAAACCTTCCGTAAAGAAAAGTAAATGCGGCTACCCTTTCATGGGTGGACGCATCGAATTATTTAGGCAGAACTGCAGTCTTCCACCCCCGTCGAACGAGCTGACGCACGGCGGCTCTTGGGGGTGGGAGCTGCCGTTAATTCTCTCGGACCATTTTTCGCTAGAATACCCTTATGAGATCGTCTTGCCTGCCTGCCCCGCCCCCGGTTCCAGAGCTTAGCCCGACCCCGAGCACCGCTTGCGTCCAAACCAGCGACAGAGTGCATTTTCTTTCAGGATTTTTTTCCGGAACCATGTCGCGCTCGTTGAACCCGGCTCGTCTATCGTTGGCAATTTTGATGACGGCGGTTTTGATGTTCCCTTCAAAGGCGAGGGCGCAGGAGGGGTCGCTCGATAAGTCCCTGCCACAGGGGATTACGGTCGACGAGGTCATCAAACGCTTTACGGCGAAGGAGAAGGAATTCAAGGAAGCGCGCGACCAGTACACCTATCGGCAGGATGAGAAGGTGATGACGCTCGACGGCAATACCGTGGACGGGACGTATCAGCAGGTTTTCGACGTCAGCTTTGACGATAAGGGACACCGGATCAAGAACGTGGTATTTGCGCCGCAGCCAACGCTCGAACGCATCGTGATGACGGAAGAAGACATCGACGACCTGGAAAATCGTTTGCCGTTCGTGCTGACCTCGGACGAGATTGGCGAGTATGACGTTTTGTATGTCGGCAAGCAGAAGCAGGATGAGCTGAGCACCTATGTCTTCGACATTGCCCCCAAGCAGATTGTCGGCAAGAAGCGGTATTTCCAGGGGCGGGTCTGGGTTGATGATCACGACTTCCAGATCGTAGAGGTATATGGCAAGCCCGTTCCCGACATTCACAAAAAGAAAGGCAATGAGAATCTCTTCCCGAAGTTCACGACATGGCGTGAGCAAGTCGATGGCAAGTACTGGTTTCCGACTTATTCGCGGGCGGAAGACACGCTGCATTTCAACCTGGGCGACATCAAGATCCGCGAGATCATCAAGTACACCAACTATCGGCGCTTTGGATCGAAGTCGCGGATTACTTACGATGGCAAGGATGTGAATAAGGGTATGGACCAGGCGAAGCCGGATTCACCCGCTCCGGACTCTGCGAAACCTGAGTCGCAGAAACCTGATTCTCAGGCACCGCAAACACCCAAACCGCAGTGAGGACGCCGGTGCAATTTGTCATGATGCGGTCAAGCCAAACGTCCGTAACGATCGCAATATCCCTGCGCAATCGTTTTTGTTGACTCCCGCTCGTTCCATTGCCATAATTTCATTGGGTGTTGGAGTTCACCTTTAACCGCCCGCCTCGGGCAGATGACTCCTACGAAGAAAAGAGGATTTTCTTGGTAGGGGTCGGCTTGCGAAGTTCCCTCCCATCTCCGATTCCAGGAAAATCACTCATCTGCATGCGACGGCTCGTTTGCTGAAATGGCGCGTGTGCGGTCGCGCCGGTGTGAAAGGAACGGATGAAATATGTGATGGTGGGATTTGGAGGAGCCGTCGGCTCCGTGTTGCGCTTCTGGCTGGGGAGTTACCTGGGCGACCGCTTTGGCACCCGGTTTCCCTATGGGACCTTGGTCATCAACATTACGGGCTGTTTTTTGGCCGGGATGATAGTCACGTTGATGGCCGAGAGGATGCAGGGAGATTCGAATTGGCGGTATTTGATTCCGATTGGCCTTATCGGTGGATACACGACTTTTTCGGCATTTGCGTACGAAACATTTCACCTGGTCCAAAATGGACGGGCGACAATGGCAGCGCTTAACGTCGCGCTGAGTGTCGTAGTCGGGTTCGCCGGAGTATGGGCAGGAGCGATCGCGGGACAGGCAATTCCCTGACTGCCAATCAAGACATGCGCATTTGTTGTTCAATGTAGCGGCGGCTGTCAAATTTCTTGCCGGTGCTCTCGCCCGACATGTAGCGGATTAGCCCAAAGATTGGACGGTTAAACCACGGCCTATCGAATTTTCCGACGATCGACCACGCGACGCCTGCATATCCGTTCGGATCGCGGCCGTCGAGTTCGTACTTGTCGTTCAGAGCAACCGCGATGCGGTATGCCTCCGCGGGCGTCCGGTTCCATTCGAGAATCTTCTTGCCCCAATACATGCGGACGTAGTTATGCATCCATCCCGTGTTGACCATTTGCCGCTGCGCGGCGTTCCAGAGCGGGTCGTGAGTCTCGGCATTTTCGAGTTGCTTCTCGCTGTAAAGATAAGGCCGCGGATCGCGCGCGTGCTCGGCAAGCGTGCGGTGCGCCCAGTTTTCTCCGCTCTCAAAGTTGTCGTAGTTCGGATTGCAGGTAACAAAGTTGACGGCCAGTTCGCGCCACACGAGCAGTTCGTTGAGGAATGATTTCTTGTCGGACTTGGACGCGGCGGATTTTTGTACGGCGAGCGCGATGGTCAAGGGACTGATGTGGCCAAAATGAAGATATGGCGACAGGCGACTGGTGCCGTCGAGTTCCGGATGGTTGCGGTTTTTGGCGTACCGCTTGAGTTTTTTCTTGACGAATTCATCGAGCAGCCGCATCGCCTCTTTTGTTCCGCCTTTGAAATCGCTCGACGGCGCCACGGAGCGATCTAATTGCCAACCCTCGGTAATATCGAAGCCTGGGAGGAGCGTCTGTAACTTTGCAGGCTTCTTCCATGTCAGTTTGGCGCGCGGGTTGCCTGGCTTCACGAGGAAGCGATCGAGTTGTGCTTCCAGCTTCTTGCGGATGTGAAAAGCGGCGTATTGCTCTTTTTCGATGAGGCGCGAGGGGACAATCACGTCGGAATCGACTGTCCAGAGCGGGATCCGGAGCTTTTTCGCTGCGATCTGCCGCCAGCGTTCCGGCTCCCGCATCGGATTCTCATCGCCGACAACGAGCGCAGGCTTAACCTCCTCGCAAAATCTCAGCAGACTGTGATCGGGATGGCGACGCAGGACGAAGCCCACGTTCCGCTTTTCAAGCGCCGCCGCAATATCAGGAATGCCTTCGACCAGAAATCGATATGCCCGCAAATTGGCATTGGGATAAAACGGCACTGGCGCAAAAAACGCGACGACCGGCTTGCATAGTGCGTTCGCTGCATTTACGGCCACATCGAGCGCCCGGTTGTCGACACCGCGCTGTGAACGCTGCATCCAGTAAACGACGCAGGTACCGCTAGAATCGGGTACCCCCTTACGGCGTACACGAACTCGCGGGTTCTCGGCTAGTTTGTCGAGTCCGCTCACGCCGGGGTCTTAGCTTTTTTTGCCCTGGGTTCATAAGTACCCCGGCGGGAGCCGCCGGGATTCGCAGTCTTGAATTCTTCGGACTTGCCGCGCGGAATGCTCAGCGTTTTCCACTCGGCCGAGCGCAGATGCTTGGCGAGAAAAACGATCTGGCCGACGTGCTGCGCATAATGCGCGAGTGCGCGGTTTAACGCCTGCATCACGGTGTGCGGCTCCTGGCGAATCGTGACGGTGCGGGTAACGTCTTCCGCCTTAAGCGCTTCAATCGTTCCGAAGATCGTCGCCCATCCTTCCTCCCAGCAGCGCATCACTTCGCTGCGGGAAGTCGTGGTCGAGATTTCGAATTCGCGATCGCGATAGCGGTCCGGCTTTTCGCCATCGGTGGTGAGAAAAACGGTGAAGCGTGAGCGGGCGTTTCCGGCGATATGCTTGGCGAGCACGGCAACGGAGTTCGAGTTGGCGTCGATGGTGGCGAAGAAACTTTTGTCGTCGAGTTGCGCCATGGCAGCCTCAGCCATGCGCTTGTGGCCACGCATTTGGCGGCGAACTTCGTCGAGATAGGAAGATGCCAGGTCAGTCATGATTCCCTCGTAACACAGCCAAAAGTCATATTACAGAAGCAAAACATTCCGACTCGATTCTACTTCTTCGATTTTACTTCTGACTCTCGACTCTATTCTTTGCAAGCGACCCTGAATCCATAATCAGCATATTGAAACTCCGGTGGAATGCTCGACCGAGCCGCGCAACGAGACATTTTGATATGGTGCCGCCAGGATCCTCCTCGCGAGGCGCGACGCTCGCCGGTCTCCGGCCCGCGCGGATTGCGCTCCGGCGAAATCGCATAGTAGTCGGCTGAATACCAGTCGCTGCACCATTCGTGCACGTTGTCACACATGTTGTAAAGGCCGTATCCGTTGGCGCCGCCCGCGCCCACCGGTTCGGGTCCGGTCTTCCAATGGCGAGCGCAACGCTCAGCGTAATCCGGCAATGCCTGCGGAGCCTCGTCGCCCCAGGGATAGAGCGCGTCTTCGCGCCCACCGCGAGCGGCACGCTCCCACTCCGCCTCGGTCGGCAGTCGAAATTGTTTGCCGGTGCTCGCGCTCAACCACTCGCAGTAGCGAGTAGCCTCGTGCCATGAAATCGCCACCGCTGGCTGCTTGGGGTGATTAAGATGCTGATTGAGATCGGGATCGCGCGAAAACGGCGCCGCCGGGCACCCGGTCAATTCAACGAAGCGCGCGTACTCGGCATTGGTGATCTGGTATGCGCCGAGCATGAATTCATCGACCCATACGCGATGCACCGGGCGCTCGCTGTCCTGACTGAGCGGGTCACGGCCCGCGCCGCATCCCATTCGGAACCAGCCCGCCGGAATCGTGATGAGCGGGGGAGTGAGATCGTCAACCGTTTGCATTGTAAGTTGGCGTCCGTCCATGCGTTTCACGTCTCGTATCTTATGACGCGTGTTTGTGCCCGCGTTCGGACGTTAGATCGCCCGCAGCGCCCCGACGATATCTTCGATTCTATTCTCCTGAAACAAGCGAATACCCGCGATGCCGGCGGCTCCGGCTGCGAGGCAGGACGCGGCATTCTCTAGCGTTACGCCTCCCAGCGCCAGCACGGGAATCTTGGCGGCACAAGCCGCACGTAGCGCAGACAGGCCCTGAGCCTGTATTGCGCGAGCATCTGTTTTTTCGAAGACGGGTGCAAAGACGACGAAGTCGGCCCCGTCTGCTTCAGCGCGTATTACCTCGGAAGGCGTGTGACAGGAAACGGCGATCACTAAGCTGCGAGTTTCGTGCGGCGAATCGCGAACTGCCGCGTCCTGCCAGGTCGAGCGAACAATCGCTGCCGAGACGTCATCAGCGCGCAGGTGAACGCCGTTCGCGCCCGTTGCGAGAGCGATGTCGGTGCGGGAATTGATTAATAGCTGAGTTCTCAGTTCTCGGTTCTCAGTTCTCAGTGTCCGGATGATGTCGGCGCATTCGCGGGTGAGTTTCTCCAGTTCCCGCATGCTCAAATCTTTTTCGCGAAGCTGTATGTAGTCGACACTGGCGCGCACGGCCTCGTCGATCTTGGCGAGCAAGGCCAGGCGGCGAGCGGACTCGTCGCCGGGGAACTGTGTGCGGTCGGTAATGTAGTAGAGCAGACAGCGGACAGCCATCAACTGCCAGCCTATATGATCGCCGTCATTTTTTGCTGGCGTCTGCCGGTTGCGCAGTCGGCTGCGCAATGGAGGGCGTGGCTGCCGTTTGCGCTGTGAAGAGATTCAGGTTCTCGGCTTTCCAGCGCATGGCGGCAAAGATGCGGTTGTGGCCGCTCGGGTGATCGAAGAAAATCCACTCCTCGACCGGGCCGGGATTCATCTTGCGATATTCCCCGAGATGGATGGCCGCCTGGGCAAACCCGTCAGGCTGGCGCGATGTGTTCAGGCCGTACATGTCGGCTTCATATTCCTGGGTGCGCGTATAGGAGTTGTTGATCGGCGTCATCACGAAAAAGAAGATCGACCCGAGCAGAATCACCAGCGGCACGATGGCCGTGTCGGTGATGCCGCGAATCTGCCATTTCTCGCCCCAGTGTTTGAGGGCCCAGCCGATAGTTCCCCACAGGTACATCCAGAAGATCGCGATCACGATCAGGAAAAAGGTCAGGCCTTTATAGATGTGATTCATTACGTAATGGCCCATTTCGTGTCCCATGACGGCCTGAATTTCTTCAGGAGAGCCGCGGCGCAGCAGATTGTCGTTGAGGGTGATGCGCATAGTGTTGCCAAAGCCGCTCACATTGGCGCTCATCTGAGTGGTTTGGCGGGACGAATCGATGGTGTACACATTCTTGGCTGGAATTCCATTTTGCCGAGCCAGCCGCAAAATTGGATCGACGATCTTCGGGTCGTTGAGCGGCGTCACCTTGTTGAAGATAGGAACGAGAAACACGGGCGCGATGAACACGACCAGAATTATGAACGCGTAACTTACACCCGCGCCCAGCACCGGCCAACTGCGCGGAAAACGCCGCACCACGCCGAACAGCAGCATGACCAAAATTCCGCCCAGCACGATGCCGATCGCCAGACCTTTAAGCTGATCCACGAACCACGGGCCAAAGGTTTGCGTCGCCATGCCGTACTTGTGCTCGCGGAAGTAGCCTTCATAGGCCGCAAGCGGAAAGCCAAGCACGGTCGAAATGATCAGATATTGGACCCAATAGATAAAACTTTGAATCGGCTTGAAACGTATGGTGCGCTCCGCCACGTCGCGCATTTTGGCCGACCAGCGGGTGCCGAGCAGCAGGAACGAGATCGCGGCACCATAAAGAAAGTCCCAGAGAATGAGCCAGTATCCGCCTTCAAAATAGTTATTGGAGCGCTCGATTCGCTCCGGCGAAATCTGCGCCATGTACGCGTCAGTGGCCGCCGTGGCGTCAAAGTGGTCGCTCGGCTGCGCGGCCGCCGGGACCGTTACAACCGAGGGCATCTCGTTGGGCCCGGGAGGTTGGGCGAGCACAAGCGAGGCGCAGAAAAAAAGCGCGATGAAGGCTGTTGAAAGGGTCTTGGGCACGGTCATAATCGTTGTCTGGTCTCCACAGGTTGGCGCGCTGTTTGTACGCGCTTGGGATATGCCCAGCACTATACGCGCAGAAGTGTATACGGGGACAGCGTCGGAGAAGTTCATTCCTGGGAGGGCAGTTGTCAGCTGAACGCTGCGAGGACGCGTTCGCCCCAGACTGGAGCGCATAGGTTCGCAGCACAGTAGTCAGGGCCGCGTCTTGGCAATCTCGGGCCCCACGGGTTCTTCGCCCGCTCGCTTCGGCTGCTGCGGGCCGAGATGGTAGCGCGTCAGATTCTCTTTTAGAAATTCGAAGCTCTCTTCCGGCGTGTCGCAGAACTTGAACAGTTCCAGATCCTCAGGTGAGATCGTGCCCGCATCCGCCATCGCTTCAAAGTTCATGATCTTCTTCCAATACTCGCTGCCGTAGATCACGACGACAATCTTCTTGGCAAGTTTCTCCGTCTGCGCGAGCGTCAGAATTTCGAACAGTTCGTCGAGCGTGCCAAAACCGCCGGGGAAAATGACGAGCGCCTTCGCGAGATAGGCAAACCAGAATTTGCGCATGAAAAAATAATGAAATTCGAAGTTGAGCGATGGAGTTATGTAAGGGTTGGGATACTGCTCGAAGGGCAGATTGATGTTGAGGCCGATCGTTTTTCCGCCGGCCTCATGCGCGCCCAGGTTGGCCGCCTCCATGATTCCGGGCCCGCCGCCCGTCGTGACCACGAACCGCTGCCGCCGCGCCGGAATGTGCGAAGACCATTCCGTAAGCAGATAGGCGAGGCGGCGCGCGTCTTCGTAATAGCGTGCCATGTCAACGGCAGCCTCGGCGCGCTTTATATTGACGGCCTGCTCTGCGGCCGTGGCCTTGGCTCCATTACCGCGCGCGCCGATCAACCGCGCGTCGGCGGCTGCGGGGCTGGCGATGCGCGCCGAGCCGAAGAACACAACCGTGTCCTGAATCTGCTCCCGCCGGAAGCGCGATAGCGGCTCGCTGTATTCCGAGAGCAGGCGCAGAATCCGGCCGTCCGGGCTGTTGAGAAACGATTCGTTCTGATAAGCCAGAGGAGCAGATTTCAACTTCGGTTCAGTCATAGATAGTCAGTCGTTTGTCGATGGTCGTTGGTCGTCAGTCATTCAGTCTGTGGTCGTTGTCAGGTACTCTCTAATCGCGCCGCGCAGGTCGCCAATGACCAATGACAGGCGTCGACCATCCTCAATCTTCCCGATACTGCAACGCCTCCCAGAAGCCGATCCAAACGCTCAGCAACCCGAGTCCGGTGACTACGCCGCGCGTGAAGCCGGTCGTCGCCAGATCGTGCAGCGTGGGATAGGAAAGCAGCAACGGGTTCTCGGACCACTCCGGCCGCCAGGGGACGATCATCAGCATGACTCCAACCGTCGCGCACAGGAATACGAAGAGCAGCACCGCCAGACGCCGCGCCCACAGGTAGAGACCCGAAATCGGCCGCCGGGGAACGGATCGCTCGCGCTCGGACGCGATCGCGCGCGGTGGCGCAACTTGCGGCGATGAATCAGGGGACGCTTCGGAGGATGCTTCAGACGAGACGCCGGTTGGCAGTCCCGAGCGAGTCTCAAGGCTTGCGGGTGCGCTATTAAATGGAAGTTTGGGGTCGGAAATCATTGCACGCGTTCTCGGTGGGAATGGCCGTCCGGCAATGACCGTCTCGCGGGACGTTCATCATCATCCATGCCGATGAGCAAGGAAACGGTTCCGGCGGGCGCGTCGCCCAATATCGGATCTCCGTTACTTGTGCACGCCGCCAGACCCACTCGTTCGATTCTACGACGATAGAGCCTGTATGCGCTCGGCCACATCGCGATAATCGATGTTCGCGCCGAAGACGTAAGTGAAATGATGCAGCGCCTGCTTCTTGTTATGCGCCTGTTCGCACGCCGACCCCAGTTCGTAGTGAAGAGCAAGACGCGATTCGTTGTCGAGTCCGGGAATGTTCAGGGCTTTTTCGTACCAGCGAATGGCTGCATCCGGCACTCCCTTGTCGAGGAAGCACTGCGCGAGCCAGGTATAAGTTTGAATGCTCTGCGAGAATGCGTGTCCGCGATCGATGGCCGTGCACACGCGTTGCAGTTCGGCAATCGCTTCGTCGAGCAGCCCCATCTCGCGGAAGGCGACTCCCATGTTGTAGTGAGTCTCGGGATCGTCGTCTCCGGCGATGGCTTCTTCTTCGAGTTCGTGCCGAAGCTCGCTGAACATTTCCGAGAGATCGACGCCTTCCGGCGACGTAGCAGCGTTCGCTTCGGGCGCCAGCGGACGACTCGGACTCGCCGTATAGGTCATCGTAGGTGCGGGTGCAGCGGCCGCGCCTGATGCGCCTGTCGTATGGGCGGGCGTTGTCTCGGTGATGGCGGCTGCCTGTGACGCGGGAACGGGCTCGTGCGACGCGGGTTGCGAAGGCTGCCCAACCGGCCAGCCCGCGAACTTCTCACCCGCCGCGGGTGCAGCTGCCTGTGAAGCCGCGTGCGAAACTGTTTGTGCAGCCGCGTGCGAAGAATGCTGTGCGCCGAAAGACTGTGCCGATAAAGCCCCGGCCTTTGCCGATTCGGCGACAGACTCCGCGCCTGGTACCACGTCCGGCAGCGAAGCTTCCAGATCGGCAACCAGCGCGCTCAATTCGCTTGCGTCGGCCTGTGTCTCGGCATGCACCTCGGCAGGCACCGGGTCCGCATAATTAACTAGTTCGTGCACCGTGCCTTCGCCATCCGTTGTCTCCGGCGATTGAGACGCTTCCGCTGAGAACGTCTCGGCAAAGGCGGGAGTTGCCTCCTCTTCCTCGGCAGGAACGACTTCAAAATGGGCGGGCTGCACTTCCACCGCGTCATGATCCGCAGCAGCCTGCTCCGCGGCAGCCTGCGCCGCGCGTTGCAGGGCCGCTGCTTCCGCGCGTTCATATTCCGCTCGCGCGTTCTCTGCGAATGGGCCGCCCAGAGGCTCGTGGTGCGCAATCAGTTCGGGCGCGGCGGCAACCTCAGCGCCATCAGGCGCCTCGGCTTCAACTTCAAAACTCGCCACATCGCCGGCGTCGAGTTCGGCAATCTCGACCTCGGGTTCAGCGGGCAGTGTTGCTCCCTTGTCGAGTTCAGAGCGCAGCGGATCGAGCACCGCGGCGCTACGTGTCAGCGTTTGCAGCTTTTCAAACGCCGCCCGCGCCTGGTCGACCATGAAGTGCTCAAGATAGAAATGAATCTCGTCAACGGTTTCGGCGATTTCAGGATTCGAGCTCGGATCCCCTTCCGGCTCTCCTTCCGTTTTTTCAGCGTCGACCGTTCCGCCGCCAACGCTCGCCGAAATGGCCTCGTCATCGCTCACAGACGACGCCTCAACGGTCAGGCTTTGCTCCCATTCCGAAGAAAGGTCGTGATCGCCCGAATCCGCGCGCACATCCATTTCCTGGATGGTGAATTCGGGGGTTGCATCCTCGTGTGTAGCGGCATGATGCGAACTTGTCTCCGCAGCCGGCCAAGGTGAGGCCGTCACGCCCGAGTGCGCCCCGGTTGCGGCGGCAGCGGCCAACGTTCCATGCTCCGCATGTTCTGAAATATGGGTTGAAGCCGGTTCGGCATGTAGCTGCGCAGCAGGCTCCGGCGTTTGTCCAGCGCTCTGCGTGGCGACCTGCACGGCGCTCCGCTCGTAGCGCGTCGCCAATTCGCCGTAGCGCAACGCCTCATCGGGGTGGCTCGCGTCGTGATAAGCGGTTTCGAGCATCCGGCAACAGACGGCCGCTTCATGAAAGCGCTTCGACCGCGTGTACAGAGCAGCCAGTCGCTGGTTCAGGCGAACATCGCCTGGCGCCTCCGGCAAAACCGCCATGAGCGGCGCCAGTGCCTTGTCGGGCAAATTGTAAGAGAGAAACAGATCCGCTTCCGTGACTGCCGAACGCACCGCGATGGCGACGTTGTCGGGATAAGTCTGGTCGACGGCCGGTGCGGTCGCTTCCAGCTCTTCGACGATCAAAGATCCTTCTTCGGCCGATATTAAACCGGAGGGCGCCGAGGGTGACGATCCCGACATGCGGTCTGTGACCTGCTGATAATTTTGCAGGTGCATCGAGTTTTGCGGCTCGCTCTTCGCCAGCTCCGCGTACAACTCTCGCGCCCGCTCCATGTTTCCGCTCTTGACCGAAGCGTGGGCCAGCAATTCGATGACTTCGTTGACGTGCGTGCTCTCACCCGACTTCCGCAGCAGCCCCATCAGCTTTTCCAGCGCGCCTGCATCGTCGCGCACCTGCGCGATCATGGTGTGCAGATTGGAGAGCAGCTTCGCCGAATCGGTCGCCAGCATCCGATCGGCATGGCGGGAATAAATTTCGAGGGCGTCGTTTGGATGACCGTACCGCGCCACTGACTCGGCCAGCAGGAACAGCCCCTCGGCGTCGTTGTGCACCGTCAGGAGCTTTTCCGCCAGCGGCCCCGCTTTCGTGAGGTCGCCGTTCTGCAGGTAGGCCTTCAGCAGGTCGCGCAATCCATCGGGATGCGAATCGATGTCCGAAGCCTTTTCCAGATATTCGATGGCCTTCGCCGCATCGCCGCTTTCCACCGCCGACTTCCCGCGCATCAGCAGTACGTAACTGTTCCCCGGATCGAGCACCAGCATGCGCTGCAGAATGTCTTCCGCCGCCGCCATCGAACCGCGCGTGCGCAGCGCCTCGGCTGCGGCGCTGAAAATCTCCCACGCTTCCTGCTTCTTGCCGCGCTTCAGGTAGACCTCGGCCAGTTTGATGCGCATCGGCACGTTTTCCGGATCCATTTCGAGGACCTTCTGGAAAAGCCGGATAGCCTGGTCGAGATCGCCGTTCTTCATGAAGTCTTCGGCGACTTGCAGATATTGCGCGCGCGCGTCGTTGAACAAACCCTGTTGGGTATAAAGTTCGGCCAGCTTCAGTGATCCATCCACGCTCGGCGCGAGCTTGGCGATCTTCTTGTACATCGCGATGCCCTTGACCGTGAAACCCTGTGCGGCATAGGCATCCCCCACCGTCTTGAAGCATTCGATGGCCTTGGCGCTATCTCCCATGCGGGAGTACAGGTCGCCGATTGTATTCGCGATGGTGAGGTCTTTGTCGTCGTGCTTGCGGATCTTCTCGTATTCAGCAATGGCGTTCTGGAGCTTGCCCTGCTGCACGAATTTCTCCGCGGCACTGAGGACCTTCTGTTTGTTGAAGCCGAAACCGAACGCCATAGGATTGAACCGACTCCAGAGATTGCAGAAGCAAAAAGTCAGATTGCAAAAAGCCGCGTGTTCCGAGCTGCGAACTCAAGCCGAATACTCCGGAATCAGGCTCCCAGCTTGGGTTTCGTTGCTCGTAACCTTTCGCTAACGCAATCGGCAAATGAGACCTGCGACTTCTGCGGTCATGGTCATTGTAAGGCTCGGTGCGCCGAGTCCTAAGGTTACCGACGATTACCGAGGTTTCCTAAAGGGAGTGTACGTTCGGGTTACGGAAGGGAATCCACGGCTGGAAACCGGGCTTTCGATGCGCGCCCTCTTTTCTGTTCCTCTGCACGACATCCGCCTAGCTGGGGACCGCCCAGTGTGAGTGCGTTGGCCGGCATCGGAGGACAGCCGTGTGTCCCCTGCGCCACGTCGTGTTTCCCTCACGACGGCTTTCGAGGCGGCTTCCGCCAAAACTCCCGCCGAATCAATCGCATCCCGTATGGTTCCCGTCGTGCCTCTCTTCTGGCAGCTGCGCCATGCGCAGGGAGGTGATGAGATGGGAACAACTTGGAATGCAAATCAGGATGACAACAAAAGCAAATTGAGCACCGCGAGACTGGCTCCCCCGCGCCAACAGGTAGCGCGTCTTGGCCGAAACGCTGCGTCGGTATGGACGCGCGGAGACAAGATCGGCGTAGTCGCTTGCTTCGCACTGCTGTGCGTGCTACTCCTGATAAG
>JBAWAI010000111.1:0-4769 GCA_049589215.1 Terriglobales bacterium
GCTCTACATCATCGCCCACTACTACGCCGATAGCGGCCAGCTCGATAAAGGCATCACCGCCTACGAACTCTATCGCCAGACCTATCCCCACGACGCCACGCCCTGTAACAATCTGGCCATCATCTACAGCCAGCTCGGCCAGTTCGACAACGCGCTCGAAAATGCCAAGCGCGCGGTTGAACTCGATCCCGACTTGCTGAGCGGCTATGGGCAGGTCGCCGAGGCCTATATCGGACTCAACCGGCCTGATGAAGCGCGCGCCTCCGTCAATGCAGTCTTTCAGCGCAAGGGGTCCACCAAGAGTTTCCACATCGTCCTTGCCAACATTGACTGGAACGACGGCAAGCTGGCCGACATGGAGCACGAACTGGATCTCGCCTCCGGCACGCCCGACGCCGATCTATCCATATTAGGTTTTCGTATCTTCCTCGCCTCCAGCCAGGGACAAATCGAGAAGGCCCGCGATTACGCTCGCCAGGACGAAGAACTCATGGACCGGCTGCACTTGACCAATCAGGCCGAAATCAAAGCCGCTCTCGCAACCATAGGGGCGTTAGCCGGCGATCGCACCGCCGCCGCGGCTGACGCGAGCGCCGCCCTTCGCGATTCCAAGCGGCTCACCGTCATTTCGACTGCCGGCATCGCGCTCGCTCTGCTACGGGACCCGAAGGCGTCCACCGTTGCTGACGAGATTGTCCGCGATCATCCAAACGACAGCCTGGCCGTGAACTCTAGCGTTCCGCAGATTCGCGCCATCATCGCCCTGCTTCCGCCCGGTTCCGCCAAGCCCGATCCCGCCAAGGCAATCGATCTTCTCAACACGGCTGCGCTCTACGCGCGCGGCAACGCCGGAGTCTTTTTCGGTCGCGGACTCGCCTACGAAATGGCAGGACGTTATCCCGAAGCCCAGCAGGATTTCCAGAAGGTCGTCGATTTCAGCCATCGCAGCAGTCCCGACATCCTCTATACGGTTGTTCAGGCCGAACTCGCGCGCGTCTATCAAAAGCAGGGCAACACTCCGCAAGCCCGCATCGCCTACCAGAATTTCTTGGCCGCCTGGAAAGACGCCGACGCAAACCTGCCCCTACTCCGCGAAGTCAAATCCGAATACGCCAAACTGCAATAACCGAGATCAAGCGGCGCAGAGAATTCTTCCCCACGGATTTCACGGACGACGCGGATCAAATCTTTCCGCAAGAACCTAGCGAAAATCCGTGTTCATCCGTGTAAATCCGCGGAGAAGCCGTTGCCTAGAAGTGGAACCCAACCTCCCCCGTCACTCCGCGCGGCGTCACATAGTGCGTGCCGCTGAACGTCGACAGAAAGTTATACAGCGCGTAGTTGTTCGCCAGGTTCACGGCCGTCAGCTGCGCGCTCCACTTATACCGGTCGCCATGAAACAGGTTCTCGTGCCCGATCGACAGGTCAAACAGACTCCGCCCCGCGATCCGCGGCGGTTTGTGATCGTCGTTCTCCGTGTTCGGCGCCGGAACCTGAATCAAATTCGAGGTGAACTGCGATGCCAGGCAGGTCGCTGGCAGCGCCACAGTCGGCGTCGCGCGCTGGCTGCCGCACGCAAACCCCGCCTCAAACTCCAGGTCCGCGCTCAAAGGATTGCCCAGCGCATCCTGCATCGCAATCGCCGGCTGCCCGCCCAGCGTCGTCGACTGCGGACAATCGTTCCCCGGCCCGACTCCATAACAAGGCGTCGCACCCGCCACCAGACCGCTGTCGTATCGCCAGTTCCAACCCACCCACGGTCCGCGCTTCCACGGCTGATATTGCAGGTGTGTCGTCTGGTTGAATTTCTCGTCGTGGTCAATCCTGAACGGCAGCCCTGCGCCCGTCGTCACCGTCGCGCCCGCTCCGCCCACCTGCGGCGTAAAGAACCGCGCCGCCACGCTCGAGAACACAAACAGCGCCGAAAATCCGTGCAAGGTCGGCACGCTCACGCGCCCCGCATATCCCGGAATCTTCGCGTTGTGCCATTCGATCGGAAACGTGATCGGCGTATCGCCCAGCACGCTGAAGTCATATCCGTTATGTGTGTATTTCCAGATGTACTCTCCCGAAAACACCAGATACTTCCCAAACGCCTGCTCGAGCCCCGCATGAAATTCATTCCTGAACCCAGGGCTCAGCGGATTCGTCGCCGACCCCAGCGCCGGACTGCACGCCAGCAGCGGATTCAGCACCGCATTCGCGCATCCCAGGCTCGACAGCACCAGGTTCTCATTAAAAGGAGACTCCAGCGTCCGCGCATACGACACCCGCATCACCGTGCTCGTCCGCTTCACGTTATACGCAATCCCGATCCGCGGCTCCGCCTGGGTCGCCGAAGTCAGCCCGTTATAAACATCTCCGCGCAGCCCGAGGTTCAAATTCCATTTCCCCTTGGTGATCGTGTCCTCAACGTAAAGCCCCAGCTCTTTCACATCCGCGTGCCCGTTGAAATCAAATCGCGTTCCTCCGCGCGTCAAATCGTAGGGCAGCAGCGTGGGATTGAAAAAAGGATAGAGCGTCGAACCCGGCGCATTAACATTCGCCACAACATTCGGCTGGTTCAGCCCCGCGCACTGCGATGGATCCGTAAACCCCGGCACCGCAACATACGTTCCCGATGGCGCATCCAGCGCGAGGCAAGGCGCGTTGTACGCCGGATCCACAATCCCCAGCGCGTCATTCTCATTCAGAAAAGTCTGCCCGTAAGTGACTCCGCCCTTGATGTTGTGAACCCCCTTCACATATGACACCGTCGCGTGCGCGCCCGCGTTCATCAGGTTGCGCTCCTGCCCTACGCTCTCGCGCTGCAAACTTGGCGGCCCCAAATCCGCAAACGGATCGTTGCTCGGATAATAGTTATACCCGTCGCGCCGCACCCATCCGCCCACCGTCAGCACCGTGTTGTTGTTGATCACCCGCGTCCACGACGGCGCGATATTAAACGTCTGAATCTTTGACCGCTGGTCCGTCGGCCCCACCACCGCGCCGTCCGGCCCAATGCCGCCGTAGTTCTCAATCCCCGGCAGCACGCCATCCAGCCCGTTCCACGGCGTCGCATTCTGCCCGTCAAAAGTATTCGGCGTCTGGAACCACGACCGCGTATAGCTGAAATCAAAATGCACCGAGTCCTTGTTCGAAATCTGCAAGTCTAACCGGTCAAACAGATTCGCCTCATTCCCCTTGTCGTGCATCACGGCAAACTCGGGAGGATCCAGAAAGCGCCCGCTCTGCAATCCGCTCGCGGAAACAAAATTCCCCCAGTTCTTTCCGCCATACGCCACGTTAAATCCCAGCGTCGTCGTCCCAAACGATCCGTATGAACTCGTGATCGCCCCGTGCGGCGTCGTCTGCCCCTGTCCCGATTGCGTGGTCACGTTGATCACCACGCTCGTCTTCCCGCCATACTCCGCCGGAGGCGCGCCCGAAATCACCTCCATCGATTGCACCGCGTCCAGCGGCAACTGGTTCGAAAACACTTTGCTGATCTGGTCCGTCATCGGCTGCCCGTCCATCGAGATCGAATTCTCCGCATGATCTCCCATCCCGTGCAGTTGCCCGTTCGAGTCCGATGCGATGCCCGGCGATCCTTGCGCCACCGCCGCGCTCAGCCCTGAGGTCTGGCTCTCCAGCGGCATCGTGTCCAGCAGGCTCTTGTCAATGTCGGTATGAAAGGTCGAGTCGTTCTCGATCAGGTCCCCGCCCTGCGCCTCCACGTTCACCGTCGTCGTCGACGCATTTACGTCCAGGCTCACGCTCAAATTAATCGGCACCGACGAGCGCGCATCCACGTCCTGCGTATATTTCACAAAGCCCGTCGCCGTCACCGTCATGTGATACGGATTGTAAGGAACATTCGGGAACGAGAATCGTCCCTGTGAATCCGTCGTCGCCGTCCGCTCATAGGCGCTCACCGGATTCTTGATCTCCACCGTCGCGCCCACCACTACCGACCCGCTCGCGTCCAGCACCGTCCCGCCAATCGTGGCCGCGTTCCCGCCCGCCTGTGGAACCGGCTCCGGCTCGGCCGCTGCCGTCAAACCAAGCGTCGAAGCCAGTAAGAAGAGAGCGAACAAGGTTGCGCCGGGCGACCTGCGATAAAAAGCCGCGCGCAATGACCTTCTGCAAGAAGACCCTTTATGAAAACCCAACATGATTCCTCCACGGAATGCGTTCGTAGCCGGGCGCGCCAGCAGCGCGCCAGGAATGCCTGATCTTCCGGACCAACTTCCGGAACAATTGCCAGACCAATTTCCGGAAACAGTTCCGGTGTAATCGGTCCAGCTTCCGGTGTTATCGATCCAGGTTTAGTGTTTCGGGGTATTTCGATCAGACAGCAGGTGGAGGACGAATGAAGTGAACTTCAGTACTGCGGAAAATCCCAGCCAACACAGGAGCCGGAGCCGTCTGCGCCAACTCCGCCATCACCGGCGGCGCAAACGCAATCTCCATGCCCAGGCCGGCGTGCGCCGTCGAGCAGATCGAGCAAACATGGTGCGGAGAAGACGAGTCGTCCGGATGCGCGTGCACAGCCTGCACAATGCCCACCGCGCAAACCAGCGCCATGGCGAGCACACAAACCACTCGCACCATAACGCCCCGTCGAGAAAAGTTTTTAATCATGAAAACATCGAATCAACAGACTTCGAATAACCAACCACGCAGACTTCGAATCAAAAAAGCCGGTCAGGCAGACTTCTGGTCACAAAAACAATCACGCAGACTGCGAATCAAAAAAACCAATTCAAGCAGACTGCGAACCACAAAAC
>JBAWAI010000112.1:0-37690 GCA_049589215.1 Terriglobales bacterium
GCTGAAGCCGCTGGCTTTGGGCGCATGTCGCTCGACAAGCAATTTCACGGCGACCTCGACGCTACCAGCAAGGGCGAAATGATCGGCGCAATGACAGGAGTAGAAGGCTCCGCCGGCTATGTCGCGATGGAGCGCGTGACCGGCACGCTCGATGGCCGCACGGGAACATTTGTGCTGCAACATAGCGGCACAATGAAAGGCGGTACGCAGCAGTTGAACATCTCCGTTGTTCCGGACTCTGGGACCGGGGGGCTCGCGGGCATCAGCGGCTCGATGGCCATCATCATCAAGGAGGGCGGCAAGCATTTTTACGAGTTCGAGTATCAGTTGCCGTAGTGAGGCGCGAGACGGGCGACTCGAGCGTCATTCGCAGAGGAGCGTTTCGGATGCGGGTTCCGAGTTGCGTTGCGCTGGCCTTTGAAGGGACAATGTGCGCGCCAACATTTCCCGATTCCTCGGAGAGCTCATGCGCACGATTCGTCTCCTCACGCTTGCCTTCTCGGCTGCTTTTCTGCTTTTTGTGCCTGCGGTTTCGATTGACGCCCAAACTGATCTGAAGTATCAGTTGCCGCCGGAGGCGATCATCGATCTCGTCGATACGCGGCCGACGCCGATGGTTGAGGTCTCGCCTAAAGACAAAGAGGGGCGTCGCCGGATTCTGATCGAAGAGATTTCCGGACTGCCGCCAATCAGCGATCTAGCCCAGCCAGAGCTGCGTTTGGCTGGCCTGCGTTTCAATCCTAAGACGAATGGGCCGAGCCGCGGGCGCTACATGACCGCGCTTAAATTGAAGATGCTGACGGGTGGCGCGGAAAGGGCGGTAACGGGCACTCCGGCAAACGCGAAGATTCGATTTGCAGCCTGGTCGCCTGACGCGCGCCACCTAGCCTTCGTCAACGCAAGCGATGAGTCGGCGGACGCTGGACTGAGCTTATGGATTGTGGATGTGGCGTCGGCGAGCGCAAAGCGCGTGGCTGGGGTCCGGCTCAACGGAATTTTTGGCCCTCCCTGCGAATGGCTGAGCGACAGCGCGAGCCTGATCTGCAAGACGGTGCCGCAATCGCACGAAAAGAGCCAAGAACGAGGCCAGGCGCCGCAGCACGCCGAAGTTCCGACCGGACCGGTGGTACAGGAAAACCTAGGCCGCGTAACGCCCGGGCCAACCTACGAAGATTTGCTGAAGAGTCCGGAGGATGAACGGATCTTCGATTACTATGCGACCTCGCAAATCGAGCTGATCCGTCTCGACGGCAAACGCAAAGCGATCGGCGAGCCCGCCGTGATCGAGAGCGCGTCGCCATCGCCCGATGGACATTACGTGCTCATCGACGAGCGGCATCATCCTTATTCGTATTTGTTGCCGTATCCGTTTTTTCCCGAGCGCGAGCTGGCCATTAACCTCGCGACGGGCGCCAGCAAGCAACTGGTCGATAAGCCGCTTCAGGATACGATCCCGAACATTCACGACGCGGTTGCGGCCGGCCAGCGCGAGTTCGAGTGGCGGAGCGATGCTCCTTCTACCGTATTTTGGGTCGAAGCCGGCGACGGCGGTGATCCGCGCAAGGATGTTGCGGTACGCGACACTTTGTACTTGCAAGATGCGCCGTTCGATGCACCGCCGCGCAAGCTGGCCGACGCGCCGGTGCGTTTCGAGAGCGTAGTGTGGGGAGGCGGGCGGCTTGCGCTGGTCGAAGAGCGCCGCTGGAAGGACCGCAAGCGCGTGATGCTGGCGGTCGCGCCCGACGGCGGCGCCGTGGCAACGTTATTTGAAGGCTCGTTCGAGGATCGCTATCACGATCCCGGCGAACCGTTCACGGAGATGAATGCGGCCGGGAAAGAGGTGCTGGAAACGTCACCCGACGGCGGCGTTTACCTGCATGCGCGCGGTGCATCGCCCGAAGGCGATCGTCCGTTCGTGGCCGTGATGAACTCGACTACCGGCGAAAGCAAGCGGCTCTGGCAATCGGAAGCACGGTTCTTCGAGCTTCCTCAGGCCGTGCTGGATCCGGCGACCGCGAGCATCCTCATCCGCAAAGAATCGCAGGAGGTGAGCCCGAATTACTACGTGACCTCCGCAGGGAACGGCGCCGGCAACGGCGAACTGAAGCAGGTCACTTTTTTTTCGAGTCCGTACGGCAACGCGCCACTGCCAAAGAAGCAGGTGCTCAAATACAAGCGCGCCGATGGCGTCGAGCTGAGCGCGAATCTTTATCTACCACCGGGTTACAAGCCGAGCGACGGCCCGCTGCCCGCGCTGATGGAAGCCTATCCGACCGAGTACAAAACGAAATCTGCTGCCGGCCAGATGCAGGGCTCGCCAAATGCCTTTCCTCTGTTGTATTGGGGGTCGCCCGTGCCCTTTGCGGCTCTCGGCTACGCCGTGCTGGAGAACGCGACGATTCCGATTGTCGGCGAAGGCAACGCCGAGCCCAACGACACCTACGTTGAGCAACTTGTCGCCAGCGCGCAGGCGGCCATCGATGAAGGAGCGCGGCTCGGAGTCGTCGATCGCAATCGCGTCGCGGTCATGGGACATTCCTATGGCGCGTTCATGACCGCGAATCTGCTGGCGCACAGCGATCTGTTCAAAGCCGGCATCGCGCGCAGCGGCGCCTACAATCGCACGCTCACGCCCTTCGGCTTTCAGAATGAAGAGCGCACTTACTGGCAGGCACCCGAGGTGTATTACAAAATGTCGCCGTTCTCCTATGCCGACAAAATCAAAACGCCGCTGCTGCTGATTCATGGGGAGGCCGATAACAATACGGGAACGTTCCCGATCCAGAGCGAGCGCCTCTTCAGCGCCATCAAAGGCCAGGGAGGCACGGTGCGTTTCGTGCTGCTGCCGCTCGAATCGCACGGCTACGCGGGACGCGAGTCGGTGCTGCACATGTTGTGGGAGATGGATACCTGGATGGATAAATACGTGAAGAATGCGCCGGCGATGAAGGCGGCAAGCGTGGACGGTTCATCGAAATAACACGGCGGCGGATGCGGAAGGCAGCTCTTGAGAATCTAGCTCTCCAAAATAACGTGAGCGAGCGCATGCTCGGAGGTGTGCGTGAGCGAGAGCGCAATATTTTTCGAACCGAGCTTCGCCGCAATCGCCGCAGCCTGCCCGTGCAATTGCAGCGTGGGACGCTGGCCCTTCGGACGCACGACCTCAATGTCGCGCCAGCGGACGCCGTGATTCCAGCCCGTGCCGAGCGCCTTCATGGCGGCTTCTTTCGCGGCGAAGCGCGCAGCGTAACTTTCAAAGCGGCTGGCCTTCGCTTCGCAATAACGAATCTCGCCTTCAGTAAAAATGCGCCGAATGAAGCGATCGCCGTAGCGTTCGATCGATTCGCGAATGCGGGGAACCTCGGCGATGTCCACACCCGTGCCAATGATCATGCAGACATGGTAATTGGGGATTGGGCAATTTGTAATTTTGAATTGCAGCCGTCGACGCCGTTAGAAAAGTCGATCGCCGCGATAAATCATCTGGCCGTTGATCATGCGTGCCTCCTCCATCAATTTGTGCGGGCGCACCGGACCCTCGGCATCGATATGCAAAACCTCATGCCCATGCGCGACCAGCCAGTCGGAGACAATCATCCGATGGCAGTGAAAGTAGACGCGCTCGGCGCACATGTAAGCCGTGCGAGATCGCTCAGTGATGCGCAGAAGCTCGCTGATCGCCTGCCCGAACTCGTGCGTTAACGTGTAGTCGGCATAATTGCGGAAACTGGCATTGCGCAATGAGGTATGCGGCGAATCCTGGCGAGTAGCCTTGCGGTAGCCCCCAAGCTCTTTCATCCAGACGTATCGAATGCCGTGCCTGGCGAGTTCGCTCTCCAGCGCCTCGCGATTGAAGTGTGGCAGCCGGCGAGACATCGGGAACGCGCGAATGTCGACCAGCGTCTCGATGCCGTGAGCCTTGAGCGCGGACGCCAGTTCATCGAGCGTGCGCGTCGAGTGTCCGATGGTATAGAGGGTAGCCACTGAGCTAGAAGGATAAAATTGCCGCCGCAACGGTGGCGTCCTGTTCAGGAAAAACTGTTCGCAAATCAAGCAACACGCGACCCTCTTCGACGCGCGCAATCACTGGCGGATCGCTCCTGCGTAAGCGGACACAAAGTTGGTCGGCGCTGTGCTCTTGATGTGTAAGCGCAATCAGCCGCGACGGTAGTACGGCCGTGGGAGCTGCGCCGCCTCCAATGACGGACTCGCCGTCGATCAGTTCGAGCTTGAGCTTTGCGGCCGGCGCGTTCGTGGCCGAATTTATTTTCGAAACAAGCGCCTCTGCCCGCGCGGCAATTTCGCCTTTCGACAAATGCATCATGCGCAGCACGGGCACGGCGCCGCGATCATGTTTGACGTAGGCGAGCAGCGTGGCCTCAAGCGCGGCGTAAGTGAGTTTGTCAACGCGGAGCGCACGAAAGAGGGAATTCGAACGCATGCGCGCGACCAAGTCCGCGCGGCCGGTGATCAACCCCGCTTGCGGGCCGCCCAGCAGCTTGTCTCCGCTATACAACACGACGTCGACTCCCGCGCGGAGGCTGTCGAAAACGCTGGATTCGTTGCCGATGCCGATTTCGCGCAGATCAAACAGCGCTCCGCTGCCGAGGTCTTCAACTAAAGGAATGTTCCGCCGCCGGGCCAGTTCCGCGAGTTGATCAACCGCCGGTTGCTCCGTAAATCCAGTAATCGCGAAATTGGACCGGTGCACGCGCAACAACATCCGCGTGCGTTCGGTGATGGCCTGCTCGTAGTCCCCAATGCGCGTGCGGTTGGTGGTCCCAACCTCGCGGAGCGTGGCTTGCGACTTCGACATCACGTCGGGGATGCGGAACGAGCCGCCGATTTCGACCAGCTCGCCGCGGGAGACGATAACCTCTCCGCCTTCAGCGAGCGAATTGAGAGCGAGCAGGACAGCAGCGGCATTGTTGTTGACGACGATGGTGGAAAGAGATGCTCCCGCATGTTCAGTCTGCCCGGGCGAGCCATCCGTCCTCCCATATTCGTAGAACAGTTTCTGAAACAGCCGGTCGACGTGAACATCGCGTTTGCCGCGTTCGCCGTTCTCGAGATTGAATTCCAGATTCGAGTAAGCGGCGGCCGTCTCGCGAATGTGGTCGAGCGCGTTGGCGGCAAGTGGAGCGCGTCCGAGATTGGTGTGCAGGATCACGCCGGTGGCATTAATGAGCGGGCGAAGTGAAAGGCGAAGAGATTGACGAAGTTCGCGCTCAACAGCTGCGGGCAGACCGGCGAGAGCCAACTCCAGGGAATCTTCGTCGAGATGGTTGCCGGCGATCTCATCGCGCAGCCGCTCAAGGACGGCGCGAATCGCATCTCCGACAGCGGCGGCTCCTTCGCGTTCCCTTAAGATGCGAATCGCAGGCTGGCGCAGAAGCTCGTCGGTGGATGGGAGCTTCCGATACAGCGCGTTTGGAATCGAGGACATCGACGGGATTATGACACGGAGCGCACGGCAGTGTCCGCTGCACATCGGCTACAGCGTGTGCAAATACGCAAGCAGGTCTTTGATCTGCTGATCGGTCATGACCTGGCCGAAGCCTTCCATCTTGGCGCGCCCGTACTTGACGATGTCGGTTACGCGTTCGTCGTTGGCGGGCAGTCCGCTCAGCTCCAGGTATGGCCGTTTGAAAACGCCCTTCAGGCTCGGACCTTTCTTGGCGCGCGACGAATACGGCTCATGGCAGCGGTCGCAATAGTTGTCGTAAAGTTTGCGACCCGCGGCCTGCTGCGGATTCAGACCAAGCTCGGCGTCAGATTTGCGGCGCTCCACATCGCAGCCGGCGAGGGCGAAGACAACCGTTATCAGCCACGAGAGAACGACACAAAAGAAAAAGCGACGGCGGATTTTGGGTTGCAGATGAGTGAATTGAAAGCTCAAGATGATGGCCGTGTGATCACAAACTATCGGAGCGGGCTGGCATGATCGCTCACCAGCGCGCCAAAGTAGGATAATAATACGTGACGCGATGGCGATTGCTATCAAACGCGTGTACGAAGCGCCCGCAGCAGCAGATGGCGTGCGAGTGCTGGTCGACCGCTTGTGGCCGCGTGGACTCACCAAAGCCGCCGCGGCGGCGAAGCTCTGGCTCCGCGAGGTCGCGCCCTCCAATGAGTTGCGGCAGTGGTACCACGCGAATCCCGAGGCTTGGGCTCTGTTTCGGAAGCGCTATCTGAAAGAGCTGGCGAGCGAGGAGGCGACCGCCGCCGTTGAAAAACTCCACGATTTGGCGGAGGGGAATAAGAAACTCACGCTGCTCTACGCCTCGCACAACGAAGAGAATAATAATGCAACCGTGCTGAAGGAATTGCTGGAGGGTGGCCGGAAACCTCCATCCAGCGTGGGGAGTTCGGCAATCGGACGCAACCGCATTCGGAAAACGACAAAAGGGTAACTCGTTGCCCGATGACACTGGTTAGCGGTCGCCATGCGAAGTCTACGGGCCCCTGAGAACTGGCAACCGGCGACGGAACTTCTATAATCTTCCCGTCATGTCCCCGGCCTCCGTCGAAAAGAAAATCGAATCCCTGCGCGAGAAGATCCGTCACCACGAGTACGTTTATTACGTCCAAGACAATCCCGAACTCACCGACGCCGAATTCGACAAGCTGATGAACGAGCTGAAAAAGCTCGAGGCGGAGCATCCCGAGCTGCTCACGCCCGATTCGCCAACGCAGCGCGTCGGCGGCAAGCCGCGCGAAGGATTCGTAAAGGCGAAGCATTCGTCTCCCATGCTCTCGCTCGATAACGCCTACAGCGAAGAAGAGCTGCGCGACTGGGAGCGCCGCGTGCATGAACTGAGCGGCCGCGATGACGTCGAATACATGTGCGAGCTCAAGCTCGACGGCATGTCGCTCGCGCTTGTCTACGCTGACGGGCGCCTCGAACGCGGCATCACGCGCGGTGATGGCACCGTGGGTGAAGACGTCACGCTGAATGTGCGCACCGTGCGCTCGATTCCGCTGTCGGTTTCAAAAGACACGTTGAAAAAGTCCGGCATCCCCGCCGATTTCGAAGCGCGTGGCGAAATGCTTATGCCCATCGCCGCATTTCGTAAGTTGAACGAAGACCGGCAAAAACAGGGTCTGGCAACATTTGCGAATCCGCGCAACTTCACTGCGGGCACGGTGCGCCAGCTCGAGCCCAGCATCACCGCACAGCGCCGCATGGATTATTTCGCCTACATGCTGCTGAAAGACGGCCGCACTTATCTCGATCGCCAGTCAAAAACTATGGACGCGCTTGAAGCGGCCGGCTTCAAAGTCAATTCCAATCGCAAGCTGGTGAAAAATCTCGATGAAGTCTGGAAGTTCATCCAGAGCTGGGAAGCGAAGCGCGAGTCGCTGCCCTATGAGATCGACGGCATCGTAATAAAAGTCGATCGCACTGCGCTTCAGCAGGAACTTGGCTTCACTGGCAAAGCCCCACGCTGGGCGATTGCTTTTAAGTTCGCGGCGCACGGCGCGATCACGCAAGTCGAAGACATCGTGCCGCAGGTCGGCCGCACCGGCAAACTCACGCCCGTGGCATGGCTAAAGCCCGTGCCCATCGGAGGCACAACCGTTTCACGCGCCACTCTGCACAACATGGACTTCGTCGACGAACTGGGAATCAAGATCGGCGACTGGGTTGAAGTCGAGCGCGGCGGCGACGTGATTCCAAAAGTCGTAAAGGTCGTCGAGGACGCGGAGCATCCGCGCGGCCGCAAATCATTCAAGATGCCCGAGCATTGCCCGGTCTGCGGCGGCAACGTCGTGCGCACCGAGGGCGAAGCCGATCACCGATGCGTGAATGCGAATTGTCCGGCGAAGCTCCAGGGCACGATTCTGCATTTTGCTTCGCGACACGTGATGGACATCGACGGCCTCGGCGAAGCACTCGTTAATCAGCTCACCGAGCGCGGCCTGGTGAAAAACGTCGCCGATCTTTATCGCCTGAAAAAAGACGACCTGCTCACACTAGAACGCATGGGCGAAAAGTCGGCAGATAACGTGCTCAAAGAGATTGCCGATTCGAAAACGCTGCCGCTGGAGCGCGTGATCTATGGCCTCGGAATCCGCTTCGTTGGCGAGCGCACGGCACAGTTTCTGGCCGAGCACTTCGGCTCACTCGACGCGATCATGGATGCGAGCGCCGAGGAGCTAGAAGAGGTAAACGAAGTGGGACCGCGCATTGCGGAAAGCATCGTCGAGTTCTTCGGCGACGGGCACAACCGCAAGCTGGTTGCCGATTTACGCAGAGCCGGCCTGACTTTCAGCGGCCAGAAAAAAGAAAAAGGCACAAAGCTGGCAGGCAAGACGTTCGTCCTGACCGGGACGCTCGCCCGCCACACGCGCGACGAAGCCAAGCAAATGATCGAAGACGCGGGCGGACGCGTCTCGGGTTCAGTGAGTAAGAAGACGGATTATGTAGTGGCTGGTGCGGAGGCCGGATCGAAGCGGGATAAAGCACGAGAGTTAGGAGTTAGTGTGATCGACGAAGATGAGATGGAAAAGCTGGTGAAGTAGGACTGGAGCAACGCTCGTAGCGCTGCGAAATCAACCATCTTACGCTGAAGCCTCAACAGTCTCCCCCTCCAACTCCGGTGCGCGTGGCCGATGCACCAACGAAACCAGAATGAAGCTGATGATCATCAGCAGCAGCCACGAACCGTACTTACCGAAACGCACGAGCTGCCATCCACTCCTCTGATGGGGATAAACCCAGACGGTCGCGAACGTCCCAACATTTTCCGCGGCCCAAATAAATAGAGCGACCAGTCCAAACCCCACCAGCAACGGCATGCGCCGGAATTTTTGATACGGACGATAGTAAACCCACGTCGGCCCAAACACGGCCACCACCGCGACAAACAGCGCAATGCGCAGATCCGGAATAAAGTGATGCGTAAAGAAATTAGCGTAAATTAGAATCGCCAGCGCCACGGTTGCATAGGTATTCGGGTAGCGCGTGTATCGCATGTCGAAGATGCGGGTGGCGCGCGCCAGGTAACTGCCCACCGACGAGTACATGAATCCTGAAAAAAGCGGCACATGGCCGATCCGGAAGAAATTGCTTTCGGGATAAGTCCACGACCCGACACTGGTCTTGAAAAGTTCCATCAGCGTTCCGACGATATGGAAAATCAGGATGACCTTGGCTTCGCGCAGCGTCTCGATGCGCAGCGCCAGCAGCAAAACCTGTATGCCGACGGCAGCCAAGAACAGAAAGTCATAGCGCGCCAGCCAGAAATGCTGCGGCCAGAACCATTTCGTAATCAGCACAAGACTCAAAATTGTCGCGCCAAACAGGCACGCCCAAGCCTGCTTGAATCCAAAAAGAAAAAATTCCCATAGAAATGCATGCAGGCGGCTCGTCGAGACATGCTCTTCGAGCCGCAGGCGGATTCCGTGAAAGCGCGTTTTTGTGTAGCTCAGCACGGAAGGATCGGATGGAATCCATCAGTGCGCAATCAATGCTTCGCGGTCGGCGGCAAGATCCCATTCAGCCGCAGATACATCGCGGCCTCGGCGTAGTGGTCGGCCCAGTTGCTGGCGATGCTGAGCGTATATCGCGCGCGCGTCAGCTGCTGACCCTCGTGTCCCGTCACCGTTTCACCGAGCTTCGCATCGTCCATTTTGCCGAGCGCGTCGCCGCAGAAATCAAACGATGCTTTAAGCGCGGCCACGAGCTTGTCTTTCGTGTCCGTGTCTTTCACCTCGTCAACTTTGGGAGCGGGAACGGCCGTCGCGCCGGCACACAGCCCATAGTTCGCTTCGATCATGTGCGCTACGAGATGCCCGAACGTTATCTGGTCGGCGCTCGGCTTGTAACTGAATTTGTCGGCGGGCATGGCTTCGACCGCGGCAATGGTGTTCTTCTGGCGATTCGGGGAAATATCTTTGAGGGCGGTGGCAATCGGATTCTTAACTTGAGCGGTTGCGGACGCGGCGAGCAAAACGAGAGGTAGAGCAAAACTCAGCTTCATAAGGCCATCCTCCGAGGCGCTGCCAGCATAACGCGGAGAGGAGTGTTCGCGCCACACGTGCGCCATGCTAGCGAGGGTTCATGCGCCACACATCTGCGGACGGTGCCCGCTCGGACACAGGAAAGCTGCCCTGCCTGTTCGGTTGCGTTTCGCGTCGGGCGGTACTACGATTGTGGCCAGTTGGCCGGGCCATTGCCAACTTCCCGTCTTGTAATTCCCCGGTGAGAGGAGAACCCTCATGTCAGTTCACCTTGCTTCGTCGCGAATTGCAGGTTCGATCCTTCAGGCTTGCGCGATCGTTTGCATAGTCTGCTTTTTCTCGTCACCGGCCTCAGCCGGCGGAAAAGCTAAAATCCTCTTCAGCCCGAAACCGAGTCAGGGGGCTCATCCGTGGGGCAGCCTGGCATTCGACAGCGCGGGCAATTTCTACGGCACAACGCAGGAGGGGGGCATCGCAGGGTGCGGGCCCCAGGGCAGAGGGTGCGGAACCGTCTTCGAGCTGACTCCCCAACCCGATGGAAGCTGGACGCCACACGTCATCTATCAGTTCCAGGGCGGCACAGATGGAGATTTGCCCTATGCCGGAGTGGTGTTTGATGGCGCTGGCAATCTCTATGCGCCGACAGCAGCCGGCGGGACGAACGACGTCGGCACGGCCTACGAACTTTCTCTGGGCGCCGGAGGGTGGGGCGAGAAGCTGCTTTATACCTTTGGCGGTCCGGGTCAAGGCTCTTATCCAGGAGCGCCTTTCGTATTCGACAAGAGGGGGAATTTGTATGGTACGACCTATGACGGCTGCGGTAATGGATCGGTCTATGAATTAGACCCGAGCCCTGCTGGAACGTGGAGCGAAACTCAGCTGCATTGCTTCCCCGAGAGTGCATCGGACGGCACCTATCCCTCTGCCCCGGTGATTTTCGATGCGGCTGGGAACCTGTATTCGACAACGTATCTGGGCGGGATCTATGGCGGCGGAGTCGTCTTCGAACTCTCGCCGTCACAGAGCGGGTGGACTGAGACCATCCTGTACAGTGTCGGTCCCAGTCAGGAGATCTATCCGTGGTCTTCTCTGGTCTTTGATAAGCAGGGCAATCTATATGGCCTGGTCTACGGGGGCGTCTTCGAGTTGACGCCGTCGGATGGAGCGTGGACGTACTCGACCGTCTACGCCGCCAAAGCAGGCTCGCATGGCGTTGCGCCGAATTCGCTCATCATCGACGCGGCCGGAAATCTCTACGGCACCGCCGAAGGAGGCGCCAGTTCCAATTGTCATGGTCGCGGATGTGGCGCGGTTTTCAAACTCACGAATGGCAAAAAAGGATGGAAGCTGACCGACCTCTACGACTTTCCGGGAGGTACTGGAGGCGCAGATCCCTACTCAGGGCTCATCATGGACCAAGCAGGAAATTTGTACGGCGCAACTTACGACGGCGGAAAGAAAGGCTGCGGCGAGGGCGGCTGCGGAGTGGTATATGAGATTGAGGCGCCTTAAACCAAGTCAGTGAAATTAGGTGCGCGAAATGAAGGCCAGCCCGTAAGGCCGGTATCAGCGTGAGGGCGGCGTGCATCGCCGCCGGCCCAACTGCGCTATCCTGATAGCATGCACGCGCACGGCGCTCACGAACATTCCCACGGCGGCCATTCCCATGGGACCGGCCGTGTGCTTCAGATTTCGCTGGTTGTAACGGCGTTTTACATTGCGCTGCTGGTTGTTGCCGGTATCCGCGCACATTCTCTCGCGTTACTGTCAGAAGCAGGCCACAACCTCTCCGACCTGCTGGCTCTGTTGCTCTCTCTCGTCGCCGTCTACCTGGAAGGCCGCCCGCCGAGCGCGACCAAAACGTATGGCTATCGCCGCGCGGGAGTGCTAGCCGCGCTGGTGAATTCGCTCTCTCTCGTGGTCGTGTCGTTCTTGATTTTCTACGAGGCGTTCCGGCGTGTGCAGCATGCCGAGCAAGTGCGCGCCGGGTTGATGATCTGGGTGGCCGCGGCGGGCGTGATCATGAACGGCGCGATCGCATTGCTCCTGTGGCGATCCGCCCGCGATGTGAACGTGCGCAGCGCGCTGCTGCACGAGGTGGGTGACACGGTTTCGACCGCGGCTGTCATTGTCGGGGGCTGGGTCATCCTCTGGACCGGACAAGCCTGGATCGATTCCGCGTTGTCGTTCGGCATTGGCGTCTTGATTCTCTGGTCAAGCTTCGGCATCGTGCGCGAGACACTCAACATCCTTCTCGAAGGCACGCCGCGCGGCATGAGCATCGACGAGGTTGAAGGCGTGGTGCGCGCAATTACGGGCGTGAGTGACGTGCACGATCTGCATGTCTGGAGCATTGGCTCGGAGAATCACGCGCTCTCGGCGCACGTGAAGATTGCCGACATGCCGACGTCGGAGAGCGACATGATCCTGCGCGAGATCAACGAAAAGCTGGGCCAGACATTTGGCATCCACCACACCACCATCCAGTTGGAGCACCTCGTCTGCGAAACGGCGCACGCCTGCGTGATTGCGGTCCGCGACGAGCGCGAGTCGGAGCACGTCCATTCCGAGCACGCACACGGCGAGCGCCGGCGTTAAAGCATCGCCTATCAATTCACTGCTGCTGGAGTTCGAAAATCTCCCTGACGGTTTCGACCGTGTCGGCATCCTCGGGAAGTTTGTCGGGACGTAGCCGCACGATTCTCGGGAAGCGCAGCGCGTAGCCGCTCTCATGGCGGGACGAAACCATCATGTTGTTGAATGCAACTTCAAGAACAATCTTCGGTTCGACCTCCAGCCTCAATCCCTGCTCGCTGATTTTGTGTGCCAGGAACCATTTTGTCATCTCGGCGATCTCGGCGTCGGTGAGTCCCGAATAAGCTTTGCCGATATTCACCAGGCGATCGCCGTCCCACACAGCGAAGGTGTAGTCGCTGAGCACGCCGATGCGCTTACCGTGTCCGTACTCGACGGCGGTCACGACCACATCAAGCGTCGCGAGCTCGCGTTTCATTTTGAGCCACGATTTGCCGCGCCGGCCAGGCGTGTAAAAAGAATTAAGGTCCTTGATCATCAGGCCCTCGTTCCCGCGCGCGCGAGCAGCGGCAAAAAGCTGTTCGAGATCTTCCGGCGTGTGGGCGACAGCAACTGGCGCTGCGATGACGCGGGTTTCAGGTGCATCGTCGGGATCGCCAAACGCAAATGTCGATTGCCCGCGGGCCGGTCGAGCTGCCGTGGCGCGCGGCCGCGCCAGCAATTCATCGAGCAGACGCCTTCGCTCGCGGAGCGGCCGATCGAGGAGCAAATCGCCGTTCGCGTAAAGAACATCAAAGACGAGATAGGCAACCGCAACCTCGCGAATCAGGCGCTCGCTGACTTTTTTTCGTCCCAGGCGCCGCTGAAGTGTGCTGAACGGAAGTGCGCGGCCCGGGGATTCGCTCGCCCCATCCGCCGCACTCCACGCCACAATCTCGCCGTCGAGAATGACGCCCTCCGAGAGTCCAGCCAGCACAAGCAGCAGCTCCGGAAACGATTCGGTAATCTCATCGCGCGTGCGCGAAAAGAGCCGGGCCTCGCCGGCGCCAATGTGAGCCTGTGCGCGAATGCCGTCGTATTTATCTTCAACAGCCGCGTTGTCAAAATAGCTGACCGCTTCTTCTGCGGATTCCACCGGACTTGCCAGCATGAAATCGATGGGATGAAAGAGCCGCAGCCGCGCATCGGCCAGGTTTCTCGCGGATGCGAGCCGTAACGTTTCGCCGATGTCGCCGAGCAGCATGTTGGCGCGCTTCACCTGATCGAGCGGCGCGTTGAAAGCCTGGGCAATAGCCTCTTCCACCAGGGTTTCTTTCAGCCCGATGCGCAGGTCTCCACTGATGATTTTCACCATGTATTTGGCTTCGAGCGGCGTGGCGCGCTCGAGCAACTGACGCAGCAGAGCCGCCTTGGCGGCGGGGCCGCGAGCACCCGTAATCTCTGCGAAGGAGCGTTGGACTGCGGCCAGGGATAGAGATATTGACGGCGACGACTCGGCCTTTGCCGGCAGCGCGTCCGCCGCAACCGCTCCGGCGTCGCCACGACTGCGATAGATCTCCGACAGCTCCGGTTCCGATTTGCCAGACAGATCGGCGATGGCGCGCCAGAGCATGGCGCCTCCGACCTGCAAAGTTGCTTCCGAGTAACTCGGAAAGGGCCGACCCGAAAAGAAAATCGCCCCAACGGCAGCCTCGGCTACGGGCAGCGATCGGAGGTACTCAGCAACCAGCGCCGTCTTCGCAAGTTTGCTGCTCGTGGCAGCAATAGCCTCGGCGGTTTGGGCGAATCGCAACATGCATTTCGAATTCTACGTGGGGTCGGATTGGGCCAATTAGCGCAGTGAAATCAAGGGTTTTATGCTATTCTAACCCGAGGAGTCGTCCCGCCTCGCAGCGACATCCAATTAGTAGTTTCCGGCCTTCTTATGGAACGTTTTTCTATAACACGTTGGCGGCAAATCCTGCGCTTTTTGGTGGCCGTGCAACTGCTCCCGGCCCTCGAAAGTGGCGAAGAGACCACTCTGGTCGGCGGGCAGGCCGTACTGGAGGGCGTGATGATGCGGTCGCCTCACGCCTGGGGCATCGCCGTCCGCAAGCCGTCGGGAGAGATCGTCACTCACAGCGAACCGCTCGAGCGCCCCTCCGAACAGCATAAATGGATGGGCTGGCCGGTGATTCGCGGCGTGATGACGCTGGGACACGCCATGACGCTTGGCTTTCGCGCCTTGAAGTTTTCCGCGAATGCGGTGCTTGAAGAAATCTCGGCCAACGACCCGGACAACAAGAATTCCGGCGAAGTTCAGGCTGGCGAGGTTGATAAAAAAGACCAGAGCAAGAAGCTGGAGATCACGGGCTGGATGGCTGGTCTCAACATGGCATTCTCCATTCTGTTTTTTATCTTCATGTACAAATACCTGCCACTGCTGGCCACCACTGAACTGAAGCGCGTGAACCCCGTATTCGGCGAGCAGTTTCTGTTTAACTTCGTCGATGGCGTGATCCGAATCTCGATGTTCCTTCTGTTCGTGTGGGGCATCTCGCTGTGGAAAGACATTCGCCGCGTCTACGAGTACCACGGCGCGGAACACAAAACCGTCTACGCCTTCGAGAATGGCGACCCGCTTCAGACCGCCGCCGTTCAGAAGTATTCGACGTATCATCCGCGCTGCGGCACCAGCTTCCTGATGACGGTGATGATCATTTCGATGATCGTCTACATGTTCATTCCGGTGACCACTTTCTGGGCGCGCTTTGGCGAGCGTATCGCTCTGCTACCGGTGATTGCGGGCGTCTCATACGAAATTATTCGTTACGCGGCCAAGCATCGCGGTTCGCTCTTTTCGCTGATGACTGCGCCCGGACTGTGGCTGCAACGCATTACAACCCAGCCTCCCGATGACGGCCAGGTTGAATGCGCGATGATCGCGCTCGACCACGCAATGGCTCTCGAAAAACAGCACGGCGGCGAACTGGTGATTGCCTAGCGGCGCCCGCCGCTAAACTTAGTTCTCAGTTCCCAGTTCTCGGTTCTCGGTTCTCGGTAAATCAACTTACAATAGAAAATCGAAGAGCTGTCTTGGGATCTGGGTTCTGCGCGGCGTTCCGCATCGCTATATATTCTGAGGACTGAGAACCAGGAACTGAGAACTCATGTTTGAACGACTAGAACAAATCGAAGCGCGTTACGATGAGCTGACCAACGCTCTCGCCTCGCCGGACATCACCAACGACTCGGCGAAATACCAGAAGACTGCCAAGGCTCATAGCGAAATCGCGCCCGTCGTCGAAAAGTATCGCGAGTTCAAAGATCTGAAGCGCGGCATCGCCGAAAGCAAGGCGCTCGTCGCCGATGAGACCGATGCCGAAATGCGCGCCTATGCCACGGAAGAACTGGCCAAGCTCGAAGCGCGCGTCGGTGGAGTCGAAGAAGACCTGAAGGTGCTGCTGCTGCCGAAAGATCCAAACGACGAAAAGAACGTGATCCTCGAAATCCGCGCCGGCACCGGCGGCGACGAATCGACGCTCTTCGTCGCGGAAGTCTTCCGCATGTACAACCGTTACGCGGAAAGCCAGAAGTGGAAGGTCGAAGTGCTCTCCACCTCCGAATCCGGCGTCGGCGGCCTCAAAGAAGTCATTGCACTCATCGAAGGCGACCGCGTGTATTCGCGTATGAAATATGAAAGCGGCGTGCACCGCGTACAGCGCGTGCCCGCAACCGAGCAGCAGGGACGCGTGCACACCTCCGCAATCACCGTCGCTGTGCTGCCGGAAGCCGAAGACGTGGACATCAAGATCGAAGCGAAGGATCTCCGCATCGATACCTTCTGCTCGTCGGGGCCGGGCGGCCAGTCCGTCAACACGACGTACTCCGCGGTTCGCATCACGCACATTCCAACAAATACCGTCGTGAGCTGCCAGGATGAGAAATCGCAGATCAAGAATCGCGAAAAAGGCATGCGCGTTTTGCGCTCGCGCCTCTACGAAATCGAAATGCAGAAGCAGCAGGACGCTCTCGCAAAAGAACGCCGGCAGATGGTCGGCTCCGGCGACCGCTCCGAAAAAATTCGCACTTACAATTTCCCCCAGAATCGCCTCACCGACCATCGCATCGGCTTCACCATCCACCAACTCGAGCAGGTGATGGACGGAAAAATTCAGCCCCTGATCGACGCGCTCATTACGCACTTTGAGGCGGAGAAGCTAAAGCAGGAAACGGCCAACGTCGGGTGAGGCTGGTCAGAAGTTAAACTTCATTCCACAATGCAACTGCGCGAGTCTCTCAACGCGGCAATCGACCGTCTCACTGCCGAACATGTCCCCTCTCCGCGCATGAATGCCGAGTTGCTCATTATGTTTATGCTGGATTGCGATCGCGCATATCTCTATGCGCATTCCGAGCGCGAACTTACCGCGGACGAAATGTCTCGCTACGATGCTGCCCTGGCGCAGCGCGCCACCGGCGTTCCGGCGCAGTACATAACTGGGCATCAGGAGTTCTGGGGGATGGATTTGATCGTTTCTCCGGCCGTGCTCATTCCTCGTCCTGAGACTGAGCATCTCATCGAGACGGTGTTGGAGTTGGTTGCTGGCGATAAGCAGAAACAAAGTCAACAGCCGCGGACAGGAGTGTCCGCGCCACATAAGCTACGTCTCGTCGATGTCGGCACCGGCTCCGGCGCCATCGCGCTGTCTCTAGCCAAAGAGCTGCCATCGGCCGAAATTCTGGCTACCGACATTTCCGGCACCGCGCTCGAAGTGGCCCGCGCCAATGCGGCTCGGCACGAGTTAACGCAGCGCGTTAGATTTCATCAGACAGATTTACTTGCAGGCCTTCCTCTCGGCGCGTTCGACTTCGTGGTTTCAAATCCTCCCTACGTTGGCGAGTGGGAGGAAGATCAGGTTCAGCTCGAGGTCCGCAAGTTCGAGCCTCGCGGCGCGGTGTTTGCCGGTCCAACTGGCTTGGAAGTAATCGAGCGCCTCATCCCGCAGGCGCAGAAAGCCTTGCGGCCAGGCGGCTGGTTGGTCTTTGAAATCAGCGGAACTATTCACGAACGCGTTCGCGATCTGCTCGCCGGATGGGACGAGGTTGCGATCAAGAATGACTTGCAGGGGATTCCGCGCGTGGCTGTGGCCAGACGACCTACGGCCAAGTAAGTACTCCCAGGGCGCAAGCCCAGTCTTCAGATCGCGAGCCGCGCTCGAATAAAGACGCGGACGTCTGCCGGCCACAAAATCAGAACGTAATCCGTACGCCGAGCTGCGCGGCGAACGGAATGCCAACCGTCGTCCCCGGCCCGAAGAAGTCTCCGAGCGCGCCCTCGGGAATCTCAAGCTGCTTGAGGCTCGTGAGGGGCACGGCATTGGCCAGAGTGCAGGTTCCGGGACTGCCTCCCGGACAATAGCTGCTCACGATGGTCTGATTATTCCCGTTGGGGCTCAGCTCTTCCATCGGCACCGGAAGCTGGGCAACGTTCACCGCGTAATTCGCTCCCGGATTGTTGCGGTTGAACAAATTGAAGAACTCGGCAAAGGGATAAATCTGCCAGCGCTCGTTCACTTTAATAGGACGTGCAACGCGCAGGTCTGACTGAATGTACGGAGTGCCACGGAAGATATCCAGCCCAGTATATTCCGGTTGTCCGCCGTTCAATTGCACCCAGATCCGGCTGACGTTGGCTTCGTCCGTAATCGTGATGGGGCGCGCGCTCTCCACCTGATTGACTGTGCTCAATTCAATGCCTCCCGGAATGTGGAAGGTTCCGGCGAAAACAAAACGGTGACGCACGTCTTCGCCTGACGGCCCGTAATCGCCCGGCCCAAAGGCATTGAGCTGCCCGGCATTCGGAGATCCATACGGTACGGGGCAGACACCATCCACGTAGTCAAACAGTTCGCCCAGCAGGCATCCCCAGGTCTGCGCCTTGGAGAAGGTGTAGTTCGCGACCACGCTGAAGCGGTGCATGTTGCCCTGCGCATGCAGCATGAGCGCGTTATAGCTGGAGCGATTGTCGGACTCGAACACATTCACATTCGGCACGAACGCCGCCTGATCTGTTGTGTCAGAAGCGGGGATGAGCGGAGAGGTAATAGTAGGAGGCACGTTAGGAGTGGCAGGGTTGATGCCACTGGTATAGGGAAAGCCGCGGTAGCCGTGATTGCCCTGCTCGTGGACGTAATCGGCGCTAGCGAGCCAGTGCTGGTTGAAGGCGTGCTGAATGCCGCCCGTGATATGAATCGAATAAGGCGTCTTGTAATCCGAGCCGATCAGATTGCCCGTCGCTCCGGTGCCGCCGATTAGACATCCGGACCCGCTGAACGCATATGTCCCCGGGCTGTTCCCGCTGAACGTGCATGTGCCCGTGACCGCATTCGTGTTGTTCACGCCCTGAAACGCCGTCGCCCATCCGTTCTGCGCGAGATCGTCGTAGTACATGCCGATGCCCGCGCGAATAACGGTCTTCTCGCTGTTGCCAGGCGAATATGCGATGCCAAGCCGGGGCGCGATCTGTTTGTTGTAGTCGGTTGGAACGCTGGGCACGATTGGAATCTGGAGCGCTTGCAGTGTTTGAAACTCGTTGTTCTGGGCCTCGCTTCGTCCTGAACCGATCATCAATCCCCAGGTGTTCTGGTAGCGCAGGCCATAGTTGATGGTCAGCTGGTGCGAAACGCGCCATGAATCCTCGGCATAAAGTCCCAGCCGCTGCACATTCTGCGAGAAGCTGCCGTCGCCGGCCGGCGTGAAGGAGCACGTTATTAGAGGGTTTAATGGCTCGGGATCGCACGGATCATTCGGATTGGGCGGCACAAAGTAGAACTGCGACGGGTTAGCAACGTAGTAATCGGGATTGTTGGGATAGGTGATGAACTGCTCCGCCGTCGCCGCAAACGAGCCGCCCAGCACCGGCTCGTGAATGAAGTCGACTCCGAACTTGAGCGTGTGCTTGCCCATGATGTGGCTCAGATCGTAGCGCGCCTGGTATTTATCCTGATTGCGCAGATCGGGGAAGAGCGTAATTGGTGTCGCAAATTGATTGTCGCCGAACGTTTCGAATCCGGAGACTGTCAACGCCGTCACGCTGAAAGGAAACTGAATAGCGAAACCGAGGTCTGAGTTGCGTGTCTGCGTCAGATGCAGCAGGCTGGCATCCAGCACGAGTGTGCCGACCCAGTTCGGGCTGAAGGTGTACGTGTTGCTGAGCGCGACGTTCCAGTAATTATTGTGCGTGGTCAGCCCGGTGGAGGGCAGCGTGGCCTGTTGCACGAGAGCGTTGTGCGTCAGATAGCTATCCATCGATGTGCGCAGGAACCAGTTCGACTTTTGCGATTGCGCGAGGTCGAATCGTACCGTGCCTACGTAATCGCGGAAAGGGATCGGAACATTTTGCGGAATCGTCGAAGGAAAGCCGGTTATCGGGTAGTCATTCGGGGGCTGCGAGAGGACCGCGAGCTCGGCCAAATCCGTGAATTCCGAATAGCTGTCTGGGCTATACGCGATGCTGGCATTTTCATGCACGTTTTCGAATGACGCAAAAACCCAAGCTTTGTTTTTTACGATCGGACCGCCCAGCGTTCCGACATAGTTCTCGCGTGAGAAGGGCTGCTTGGGATTGTGCACGCATGTTCCATCCGAGCAGCTCTCGGCCGGGTTTTCGATTGGGAAACGCGCGTTAAGGTCGGCTGCGCGCCCGTAGAAAGCCGCGCTTCCATGCCAGTCGTTGGTTCCGGTCTTGGTGGTGATCACGACCGATCCGGCAGTCGTCCAGCCCGTGTCGGCATCTTCGTTTGACGTACGCACTGCAAATTCCTGAAGCGCGTCCGGCGAGAAATTTTGCAGGAACCCGCCAATCCAGTCGTCGGAATTGTCGGCGCCATCTACAGACAACTCGTTGTTCAATCCCGAGCTTCCGCCCGTTGAGACGGCAGTAATGCGCGCCTTGGTCGGATCGGACGGCTCTACCGGCTCGGTTCCGGGAACAAGATAGGCGATGTTGGCGAAGCTGCGTGCCGGCAGCGGCAATGTGTCCAGATCCTGCTTGCCGACCACGCCGCCGCGCGTAGCGGTCGAAGTGTCCACCGTTTCGGTCGTGATTGAAGACGGCGTTCCCTGCACATTTACAGTCTGCCGCGTGCCTTGCGGCTGCAAAGTAATCGAGACGTCGCGCACCACGCTGACCTCGACGTCCACGTCGGCGCTCGCGTCGGCGAAGCCTTTTGCGCCTACGACCATGTGATAACGGCCAGGCAAAAGGCCCTCGATGCGAAACTCGCCACTCTCGTTCGCGGTCGCTTCCCGAGTAATCGAAGACCCCGCTGATTGCAGGGTGACACTGGCTCCGGCCACGCGCGCTTGGCTGGCGTCCTGCACTTCGCCACGGACAGCGCCCTTCGGATTCTGCGCCTGTACGTGAAGCGAAAGCGATACTAGCATCAATAGTACGAAAGTCGAGACGAGCGACCGGCGCGAGGCGCACAGTCCTGCATGTGCAATTTTCATGAAATAACCACCCAACGAAAACCAGAGATTGCCGCCTTGATCCGAACGTCAGGAAACGATTTACGCAGCGGCCGAGCGGAACAGCTCTCAGGCAGAATAGAGGCGCAGAGCTGCTTACTACCAGCAGTAGTCGTGATCACAAAGAAAACAGCAACCCAGAATAGAGCCGCGAGTAGAAAGGGAAAACGATGCTATCGCGGACTCGGCCGCCAGCCGGCTAACGTACCAGCCACTCCGTCAATTCATGCGTGAAAGCCAGAACGGGCCCGTAGGCGATGACGGCGCAGAAGCCTGCAACGACTACAGGAGGAATCGCAATCCAACCTGGAATGCGTCGCTGCCGGTCCCTGCTGTTTTCATCCCACGCAATCAGACGGGCAATGCGGGCGCGGATCGATCCAGTGACGAACCCAACCGTGCACGCGGGCGCCGATTCAACCGGAACGAGGCGCGAGAGCTTGACCAAAGCCGCGGCCAGGTCAAGCGCGTCATTCACATTGGAGACCGCGGCATCATCCGCGGCGAGTTCCGCAGCCTGCGACCAGGCAGCCTCCAACTTTGAGAGACCGGGAAACGGCGCAAAACGGAAAGCCAACTTTTTCAGATTGTCCCAGGAGCGAATATGCGCCAGTTCATGCTTAAGCGCGACCAGAAGCTCATCCTCGGCAAGTACGGCCACCGCCGCTTCGGACACCAGCACCCGCGGCTGACGCATACCGATCAACATTAGCGGCGGAGCCTCGCGGCGCGAACAGAGCGTAGCAGCCGGTGCCCCGGTTTGAAGCGGGCTCGCGCCTTCGAGCCAGCGCGCCACGATGCGCGAGGTCCGAACCTGCGCTGTGATCACGCGATAGAAGCTGTAAATAATGAGCAGGAGGGCGGAAATCCCAAACGCAAGGGTCAGCTTGCCCATGCCTTCATCGACCGAACGAGGCTCGAGAATATCGAACGACGGGACGACAAAGGCCGCAGTAATGAAAATGGACGCGAAGAACGGGAAGATGCGGAGAGTGAAGAGGAGATCAGCAACGCTTTGCTCAGCCGCATGCAGCAACCGCAGCCAGCGCCACGAAACCACGACGAGCGCCGACAGAAGACAATACAGCAGAACAAAAAAAGTAAGGGAAACCGCGATGCCCCGCAGCGCGAACATTCAGCGCCGCTCCTTGGCCTTCTGCCCTGCGTGGCCCTCGCCTGCTTTCAGCTCACTCCGCTTCCTCTCAATTAAGAGTTGAAGCTCATCCAGCAACTGCGCGTCGTGCGCGCTCAACGCCTCCACGAGGTAGGAGAGCGGCAGGGAAGATGTGTCATTCGATCCAAGCAATTGCCGAATGCCGTCAAAAGCCACGCCACGTTGCAGTTCTTCCGATGTCAGCCGCGGAGTGTAGCGGAAGGCGCGGCCTTCCGCAACGCGGTCGAGGAGGCCTTTCTTATATAGCCGGTCCATCGTTGTCATGACGGTGGTGTATGCCTGACGAATACCCGTGCCAGACACCATTTCGCGCACTGTCGCCGAGCCCCGCGACCACAGTTCGCGCAGCAATTGCTGCTCAAACGGGCCAAGCTGCGGCGTGGAACTGGAACCGAAAATTGAGAATTTCGTCGTCATGGAATGAGGCAAAAACCAACTCAGCTTAGGGGATGCGGGGGACATCCGTTCTCAAACTATATCATCCGCGATGGAATCCGCCATCTCCCAAGAGCGACAAACTGTGCAGATTTGGCAATGCGGCGGCAAGAATTTGCACACCCGCGACTGACATTGATTTGTAATTCGGGCAATGATCGGCGGGCTCCCAGAGCAGAGCCAGCGTTGACTGCTATGTCGCAGCCTCCGCCGGCAGAATCTCCTCCACGTCGATCTTGGTGGGGTAGTCGCCGGTGTAGCAGGCTGAGCAATAGGTGGTCAGGTCGCCGTCGGCGCAGGCCTTTTTCAGGCCTTCAAGCGAAAGATAAGCGAGCGAGTCAGCGTCGATGAATTTGCGAATCTCCTCGACCGACTTGTTGGCCGCGATGAGCTCTTTCTTCGACGGCGTATCGACCCCATAAAAGCACGGCGAAATGGTCGGCGGGCAGGAGATGCGCATGTGCACTTCCTTCGCCCCCGCGTTGCGAATCATACGTACAATCTTGCGGCTGGTCGTGCCGCGCACCAGCGAGTCGTCGACCAGAATTACGCGCCTGCCCTCAAGCAGGCTGCGCACAGCGTTGAGCTTGAGCTTGACGCCGAAGTCGCGCACCGATTGCTGCGGCTCGATAAACGTCCGTCCGATGTAGTGATTGCGAATCAGGCCCAGACGAAAGGGAATCCCGCTCTCGGCTGCATATCCGATCGCCGCCGTGTTGCCCGAATCCGGCACTGGAACGACGATGTCAGCGTCGACTGGAGCCTCGCGCGCCAATTGCCGGCCCATATTGTCGCGGCTCTGATCGACCGAGCGTCCAAACACGATACTGTCGGGGCGCGAAAAATAAACATGCTCGAAAATGCAGCTCGATCGCGCCGGCGATGGCGAGTAAATGCGCGAACTGATGCCCTCCGGCCCGACGATCACCAATTCACCGGGGTTAACATCACGTTCATAGACCGCACCGATCAGATCAAACGCACAAGTCTCCGAGGCAAAAACCACCGTATCTTTCTTCTCGCCGGCGGCCGCTGGTATGCGTCCCATGGCGAGTGGGCGGAAGCCGCGCGAATCGCGCGCCGCGAAGATGCGGTCGCGGCTGATCATGACGACTGAAAATGCGCCTTCCACTCGCCGCAACGAGTCGGCAATCGCGTCTGGCAGCGTCTGCTCGCGCGACAACGCAATCAGGTGAACCAGAACTTCCGTATCGCTGTTGGTCTGGAAGATCGACCCCTGCCCTTCGAGCTTACGGCGAATCTCCAGCGCGTTAACAAGGTTGCCATTGTGCGCGATGGCGATCGTGCCCTTGTTCGACTGCACCATGATCGGCTGGGCATTCATCAAGGCGGAGTCGCCCGCCGTCGAATAGCGAGTGTGGCCAATCGCCAGCGTGCCGCGCAAAGATGCCAGGACTTCCTCGCCAAAAATATCGGCCACCAGCCCCATCGACTTGTGCTGGCGCAGGCGCTCGCCGTCAGACGTGACAATGCCCGCCGATTCCTGCCCGCGATGCTGCAATGCATGCAGCCCCAAGTAGGCCAGCTTCTCAGCCTCAGGATGCGTGTGAATAGCAACCACGCCGCACTCATCGCGAAATTTGTCGAAAGTTGGCATCAGTCGCTCAGCCTTCCGTGTCCCGTAATCCTACGCTGCCTGGTGTTGAACAAAACGTGGTCCCTGTCCAGTCTCAATAGCCCGACGGATCTCAGCCATGTCGGCGATGTGCTGAGCGTCGTGCTCGATCCACAATTCCAGCAGCCGCCGCAAGCCGATAACTCCAACGCCCTGCATCTGGGCTTGACGTTGCAGATCCTCAACCGAGCAGCCTTTGAGACTTTCCATGCTCGCCGCACGTGAGCGTCGCAAATCATCAAGAGCAGGCTGCAAGGGCTGCGCGTTGTAGTCGCGCTCCTGAGCCAGCTTTCGTCCATTGACGTCCGGAAGCACAGGATTGTCTTCGGTCAGAATAAGACGAATCCGCTTCTCGTAACCTTCGACATCGATGTCGCGGAGGTGAAGAACGTTTTCACGCAATGAAAACACCTCTGGGTCCGCTCTCCATGAGAGTTGCGGATCTGAAAGTCCCTTGGTGAGCTCTTCGACATGCTGCGGAGTTGAAGAAAGTTTAGCGATGGCTTCGTCGAGAAAACCCATGACCGCCTCCTCCGTTTGAATTGTCAAAATCGGCTACCCCTTCAAATCAACTGCTGTTTGCATCTCCGTCCGCAGCGCCTTCTCCAGCGCACCCTCATAGGCCTCGCGCAACTCTTCAACACTGGCTGAAATCGCTGGCTGATCGTCAATGGTGATTTCCAGCCGCTCCCCGCCGGTCTCGCCGAGCGTATCGGCCTTCACCCCAAAATCCTCCGCTACCTGTTTGATTCGCGGCAGGTGGACCGGGTCGCAACTTAGCAGCACGCGGCTCGCATCTTCACCAAAAAGCCGAAATTCGGGCGGAAGCCCTTTCCCGGCCAGATTCACGCGCGCGCCAATCCCGGCCGGCAGCGCACATTCCACCAGCGCCACCGCCAAACCGCCATCGGCGCAGTCATGCGCCGAATCCACCAGCCCCGCCTGAATCAGCGCAACAATCGCCCGTTGCAGCGTAGCTTCCTTCTCGATATCCAGCTCCGGCGGATAGCCCCACACCGCGCCCAGAATTTCTTTCGCGTATTCGGACGAGCCAAACTCCGACTCCGCATCGACCGAGTCTCCCACGTTATTCGCGCGCAGCCACACGATCTTGCGCCCCGGCTGCGCAAAGTGCATCTTCGCGGCTTTGTGCACGTCTTCGAGAAGCCCGACGATCCCGATCACCGGCGTCGGATAAATTCCCTCGCCCAAAGTTTCGTTATAAAAACTCACGTTGCCGCCTGTGATCGGCGTATCGAGTTCTTCGCAGGCCTTCGTCATGCCATCGATCACCTGCGAAAACTGCCACATGATGTGCGGCTTTTCAGGATTGCCAAAGTTCAGGCAGTTCGTCGCGCCAATCGGAGTCGCGCCCGCGCACGCCACTTTGCGCGCCGCTTCCGCCACCGCGTGCATCGCGCCCAGCTTCGGATCGAGATAGCACCACCGCCCGTTGCCATCGAGCGCCATCGCCAGCCCGCGCTTCGAGCCCTTGATGCGGATCACACCCGCATCGCCCGCGCCCGGCGCATCGACCGTATTCGTCTGCACCATGTGATCGTATTGTTGCCACACCCAGCGCTTCGAGCAGACATTCGGGCTCGCCAGCAATTGCTTGAGCCGCGCCGTGAGATCGCCGCTCGCAGCCAGCTCAATGTGTTGCGGTTTCTCGCGTTCCACGGGAGGCTCCCAACGCGCCAGGGGCCGCTTGTAAACCGGCGCATCATCGGTGAGCGCCGCATTCGGAATTTCAGCAACCACCTCGCCATGTTGTAGCACGCGCATCTTCGCGTCGCGCGTCACCTGCCCAACTTCGATCGCGTCCAGCCCCCACTTTTCAAATACGCGGAAGACTTCGCCTTCACGGCCTTTCTGCGCCACCAGCAGCATGCGCTCCTGGGACTCGCTCAGCATGATTTCATAAGGACTCATGCCGGTTTCGCGCTGTGGAACGCGATCGAGCTCGATTTCAATCCCGGTGCCCCCGCGCGCACCCATCTCGCAGGTCGAGCAGGTCAGCCCAGCCGCGCCCATATCCTGAATGCCGATGATTGCGCCCGTCTGCATGGCTTCAAGACAGGCCTCGAGCAAGAGCTTTTCGAGGAACGGATCGCCCACCTGCACATTCGGCCGCTTCGCCTCCGAGCCTTCGCTGAACTCCTCGCTTGCCATGGTCGCGCCGTGAATGCCGTCCCGCCCGGTCTTTGAGCCGACGTAGATGACGGGATTGCCCTCTCCCGCGGCGCGCGCGTAAAAAATCTGGTCTTTGCGAACCAGCCCTAAGGCGAACGCATTCACGAGCGGATTGCCCGAGTAGCAAGGCTCAAACTTCACCTCGCCGCCAAGGTTCGGCACGCCAAAACAATTTCCATACGAAGCGACGCCGCTGACCACGCCTTCCATCACGGAATGATTCTTGTGAATCGTCTCCTGTAGAGACGGGGACTGCCCCGTCTCGGCCGTCGCCACCCCAGACTCGGCATGCTGCGTCTCTCGCCCCAAGGTGATCGGCCCAAAGCGCAGCGAATCCATCACCGCGACCGGCCGCGCGCCCATCGTAAAAATGTCGCGCAAAATTCCGCCCACGCCAGTAGCCGCACCCTGAAAGGGCTCAATAAATGATGGATGATTGTGCGACTCGATCTTGAAGGCGCAGGCCCACCCGTCGCCGATATCGACGATGCCAGCATTCTCTCCTGGGCCCTGCAGCACAAGCTTGCTGCGCGTTGGCAGCCGCTTCAGGTGTACACGCGACGACTTGTACGAGCAGTGCTCGCTCCACATCACGCTGAAGATGCCGAGTTCGGTAATCGTCGGCTCGCGGCCGCCGAGCAGTTGTTTGATCTTTTCGAATTCGTCCGGCGTGAGCCCGTGTTCCCGGATCACTTCGGGTGTAATGGCAGCAATTGTGGCGGTGGGCATGTCGGGAAATACTATTGTCGCATTTTGACCAATTTTTTACATGCGGAACCTTCGTCGCCCGGCCCACGTATGTGCTAAGGTGTCGTCTCCACGTCATATCTAGCGGAAGGGGGGCCGCGGATGGCGACTTGGACCCCGCTCAAATCAGATGCAGATGCGTCACCCCGGCATCGGTTGCCGGCGGATGGCATGCGCGTCGTTTGGGGAATCGCCCTCGCAGCATTCGCGCTGCACGTCGCCTGCAATAACCGCTACGGATATTTTCGCGACGAATTCGATTACATTATTTGCGGACGCCACCCGGCCTGGGGCTATGTCGATCAGCCGCCGCTCCTGCCGATTCTAAGCCGCATTTGCCTCGCCATTTTCGGCGAGTCGTTGCGCAGCGTGCGCCTCGTGCCCGCCCTCACCTGTGCCGCGCTCATTGTGCTGACGGGCGTGCTCGCCCGCGCACTCGGCGGAAAGCGGTTCGCGGTCGCTCTCAGCGCCATTACCGTGCTGATCGCGCCAATTTACGTGTCCGGCGGCAGCCTGCTCACCAGCAATTGCGATCTCGAAGTGCTGCTCTGGATGGGATGCGTCTATTTCGCCATCCTCGCGATCAAGCGCGACCAGCCGACGTACTGGCTCTGGTTCGGCGTGATTGCAGGCCTCGGCCTTGAAGAAAAATATTCCATCCTCATTCTTGGTCTTGCGATCGTCGTCGGCCTCTTGCTCACAGCCGAGCGCCGCGTGTTGCTCAACAAATGGATGTGGCTCGGCGGCCTCGCCGCCTTCCTAATCTTTTTGCCGAACGTGCTTTGGAATATCGCCCACCACTGGCCTTTCGTCGAACTGATGCGCAACATCAAGTCCGAAGGCCGTGACGTTGTGCTCTCGCCCTGGGAATATTTCTCACAGCAGCTGCTCTTGCTCCTTCACACATCGTCGGTCTTCTGGATCACCGGCATCATCGCCTTCCTAGTCGCGCGCCGCTTCAAGCCCTACCGCTTTCTCGGATGGGCTTACATCGTCAGCTTCGCGGTTTTCGTGATGCTCAAAGGCAAAAACTATTACCTCGCGCCGATCTATCCCGTCTACCTCGCCGCCGGCTGCATAGTCATCGACGATGCTATCGATCGCATTCGCCAGCGCTGGCTCAAGCCGGTAATCCTCGCGCTCTCCCTGGCCGCAGGCGCGCTCGCCGCCCCGCTCGCCATGCCGATTTTGCCCATCGACCAGTTCGTCCGCTACATGGAATGGTTTCCCATCAAAGTTCCGCGCAGTGAATACAATCACGCCCGCGTCGCACTCCCGCAGCATTACGCCGACCAGTTCGGATGGAATGAGATCGTGGAAAAAACCGCCGAGGCCTGGAAAACGATTCCCTCCGCTGATCGCCAAGACTGCGCCATCTTCGCGCAGGACTACGGCCAGGCTGGCGCGATTGATTTCCTCGGGCCAAAATACGGCCTGCCGCCCGCCCTGAGTGGCGACCGCACCTATTGGATCTGGGGACCGCGCGGCTACTCCGGCAATTGCATGATCATCCTCGGCGACGAGCAGGCGCGCCTCCATCAGCTCTTCGAGCAAGTGGACTATCGCGGCAACTCAGCCGCCAACCCCTATGCGCTGGAGACCGAGATCTCAGTCAACATTTGCCGCGGGCCAAAATTTGGCACGCTCACCGAGCTCTGGTCAGAAATAAAACACTGGCGCTGAATCACGAGAACTGCGTAAATGTCGACGGTAACTCCAGGTTGAGATCGGTACCGGGTATTGGTCGTTAGTCGTCGGGGGGATCGTAGGTTCCGGCCGCGCCCCAAGTCGCCGCCCACCGACCGACGACCAGCGACAAACGACCGACGCTATACTGTTCCACGTGAAGTCCGTCATCGTCGGAACCGCCGGCCACATCGACCACGGCAAAACGGCGCTCGTCAAAGCCCTCACCGGCACCGACGCCGACCGTCTTGAAGAAGAAAAGCGCCGCGGCATCACCATCGACATCGGCTTCGCTCACCTCGAATTGCCTGCCGCCAACGGAGAAAGGCTGCGCCTCGGTTTCGTCGACGTGCCCGGACACGAGCGATTCGTGCGCAACATGCTCGCCGGCATCGGCGGCATCGATCTCGTCTTGCTCGTGATTGCGGCCGACGAAGGCATCATGCCGCAAACGCGCGAGCACTTCGACATCTGCCGCCTGTTAGCAGTTCGCCGCGGCATCACGGTCCTGAACAAGTCCGACGCCGTCGATGCGGAGACGCTCGAAGTCGTGCGATCGGAGGTCGCCGACTTTCTGCGCGGCTCGTTTCTCGACCCCGGGCATTCGCCCATCGTCGCAGCAAGCTCGCTGACTGGCGCGGGCATTGCTGACGTGAAAGCCGCGCTGGCGAAGGTCGCATCTGAAACCACCGCCAAGAATTCTGCCGCGCTCGCCCGCCTGCCCATCGATCGCGTCTTCACCATGAAAGGCTTCGGCACAGTCGTCACCGGAACGCTCGTCGCCGGCACGATTCACAAAGAAGATGAACTGGAATTATTTCCCGCCGGCAAACGAGTGCGTGTCCGCGGAGTGCAGGTGCATGGCGCGTCCGCCAACGCGGCTTTCGCCGGCCAGCGCACCGCGCTGAATCTCGCCGGCGTTTCAACTGAAGAACTGGCACGCGGCATGACGCTGGCAACCGTCGATACGCTTCACTCCACTTCGCGAGTCGACGCCCGGCTTTCTCTGCTCAAATCCGCCAAGCCCCTTAAAGACGGCGCCCGCGTGCATTTCCACGCCTTCACGGTGGAGACGGTCGCGGCAGTGCGTCTCTACGGGACCAAGCTGGTCAAACCCGGCGAAGAAGCTTTCGCTCAACTCAAACTCGCGGAGCCGGCGCTTCTGCTGCCCGGAGACCGTTTCATCATCCGCCAGTTTTCGCCGGTGATCACGATCGGCGGAGGCATCGTGCTCGACGCGTCACCCCGGCCTCGCAAGCGGGCCTCCGAGGATGCGACAACATTTTTAAAAGTCATGCTCGAGGGCTCGCCCGCGGAAGTGCTGGCGGCGCGGGTTACGCGGCGAGGCGCGATCGGCTTGCGCCTGGAGGATGTCCCCGGAGAAATGAACATACGGCGCGAAGACGTCAAAGAACTGGCCGACAAAGCCGGATTGAAGTTGTGCAACCACGTGCTGCTTGCGCCGCTTGCCTTTTCCAAAGCCGCAACCGAAGTGCTCAGAGCCGTCAAAAAGTTTCACGACTCGAATCCGCTGGTGGCCGGCATGAGCAAAGAAGAGCTGCGCGAGCGCGTCAACCTCGGCCCCGAAGTTTTCGACGGTGTACTCAATCAGTTGGCGGCGGAGAAAAAACTCGAATCCTCTGGCGATCTCGCCCGTCTGCCGGGCCGCGGCGTCGTCATGAAGGACGATGAAGCCGAATCAAAAAAAATCATAGAGCACGCATTCCAATCGGCCGGCCTCAAGGTTCCACTCCTCAAAGATGCGCTCGCAGGCGTAAAGATCGACATCGCGCGCGCGCAAAAAATCATGACGCTCCTACTGCGCGACAGAATCCTGATCAAACTTTCCGACGACCTCGTCTTCCACCACAGCGCCCTCACCGATCTTCGGCAGAAAATCATCGCCCTCAAAAGCTCAACCCCAAAGATCGACGTAGCCCATTTTAAAGAACTACTCGGCGTTACTCGCAAATACGCCATTCCGCTGCTCGAATATCTCGATCGCGAGCGCGTGACCCGGCGCGTCGGAGACGAGCGCATCATCCTCTAATCAAGCATGTGTTGTCGCCTCCGGATGAATGTTGCTCCTTTCCTGTGTGTTCCTCCGTGTACTCTGTGTGAAAGGTTTTGTTAACGGCATGATCAAAGTCCGCATCATCGGCGCGGGGCTTGCTGGATCCGAAGCAGCGTGGCAGTGTGCGCGCCGTGGAGTCGCCGTCGACCTCATCGAAATGCGCCCGGTGCGCCCGACTCCAGCACATCAAACTGCCGACTTCGCGGAACTTGTCTGCTCGAACTCTTTGAAGTCTGACAGCGAAAATACTGCGCCCTGGCTGCTCAAAGAAGAGATGCGCCGTGCCGGTTCGCGCCTCCTCGAAATTGCCCGCGCGACGGCGGTTCCGGCTGGCCACGCCCTCGCCGTGGATCGCGCGGAATTTTCGCGCCGTGTTACCGACGCAATTTCGGCTGAGTCATTGATCAACGTGCGGCGCGAAGAAGCTAGGCGAATCCGCGACGAGGAAATCACCGTGATCGCAACCGGCCCGCTCACCTCCGACGCTCTCGCCCGGGAAATTGCGCGCTTGAGTTCGGTACATTCCGAAGCGGGCTCACCGTCCGGGCTTACGCGGACAGAAGTGCCTGCGCCACAAGCCACTGCCTCACCCCATCTCTACTTTTACGATTCCATCAGCCCCATCGTCGAAGCCGATTCCATCGACATGAGCAAGGTTTACCTGGCCGCACGCTACGACAAGGGTTCGGCCGACTACATCAACTGCCCCATGTCCCGCGACGAATACGACGCGTTTTATGACGCGCTCATCGCCGCCCAGTCCGTCGACCAAAAAGACTGGGAGAACCTGAACTACTTTGAAAGCTGTTTGCCTATCGAGGAGATCGCGCGCCGCGGACGTGACACGCTACGCTTCGGCCCCATGAAGCCGGTCGGCCTGAAAGATCCGCGCACCGGAAGAATCCCGTATGCGGCCGTGCAATTACGCCAGGAAAATCTGCGCGCCGATTCCTACAACCTCGTCGGCTTTCAAAATCACCTCAAATTCGGCGAGCAAGCCCGCGTGCTGAGCCTCATTCCCGGCCTCGAGCACGCCCGCTTCCTGCGCTACGGCCAGATCCACCGCAACACTTACATCAACGCGCCCACGCTGCTGACTCCTACGCTGCAAATGAAAAACCACCCCCGCGTACTCTTCGCCGGACAGATCTGCGGCGTCGAAGGCTACGTCGAATCGATCGCCACCGGCCTTCTCGCTGGCATCAACGCGGCCGCGCTCGCCGCGAATATTCAACCCGTGCCTCCGCCGCGCGCCTCGGCCTTCGGTTCGCTCGTGCACTACATCACCCAGGCTGACAGCAAAAACTTCCAGCCCGCCAACATTACCTTCGATCTCCTGCCTCAACTCGAAACTCGCGTCCGCGACCGCAAAGAGCGTCATCGCCTGCAATGCGAAAAAGCGTTGCGCGACTTCGACCCCTGGCTGCAAGCTCTCGATGCCGCGAGCGCCAAGCCTGATTAGTTCGCTCGGAACTCGCGGCCCGAAGCTGACTTATCCTTGACGCCCGAACTCGCCAAGCGATACCTTGGCGGCGCGAGGTAATTCGGTGCCAGTCTCCGCCGTCGATTGCGTCCAGCCCGCCATCCAGCACACCCGCGACCAGCTCTTTCGTCCCTTTCGATTCGGTCAGTGGTCGCGTCTGGCCCTCGTTGGCATCCTCGCGGCTGAAGTGCACAGCAGCGGCTGCAATATTCCCCACTCGAGTCTGCACTGGCCGCCGACCACTCGCGGCCATCAATTCGCCGCTGCGCCCTTCCCAGGCCTCGATCAATTCGACCCCGCGCGCATCGCCCAATTCGCCGGCCTAATCATAGCGATCGTAGCGCTCGCGTTCGTCCTCGGCATCATCTTCCTCTACATCAGCAGCGTCTTCCGCTTCATCCTCTTCGATTCCGTTCTCACCAGGCGTTGCTCCATCGGCGAAGGCTGGAACCGATGGCATCGCGCCGGTCGCAGATATTTCCTCTGGCGAATTGTGTTGTTCATTGCCCAGTTGTTGTTGTTCGGCGTTGCCATTGCCGTGCCGCTTGCAATAGCAGCGAGCCTCGGATGGTTTCACGACTACAGCCAGCACATCGCCCGCACCGTGCTCGGCGTGCTCGTGCTGATCGGCCTGTTTCTTTTTTGTTTGCTGGTGGCCGGAGTCGTACAGCAGATCGCAAAAGATTTTCTCGTTCCCATCATGGCGCTCGAAGATGTCGATTTTGCCGATGGCTGGAGCCGTCTGCTCACCTTCATTCGCCCCGAGCCCGGAAGATTCGCCGTCTACCTGCTGATGAAACTCGTGTTGGCGATCGCAGCCGAAATTGTCTTCGGCATCGCCGCGCTCATTCCGGCCATCATCATCGTCGCTCCGGCCGCAATCGTCGCCATCGCCGCGTACAGTGCAGGAATTACCTGGACCGTCGCCACCATCAGCCTTGCGATAATTCTCGGGAGTCTGCTGCTCGTCATCCTGATCTATGTGATTGCCCTTGTGTGCGTGCCGTCGACCGTCTTCTTCCCCGCGTTTGCGATTTACTTTTTCGCGGCCCACTACCCGCGTCTCGATGCCATTCTGCACCCGGCGCCACCGGTCACCCCGATACCCGCCGCCGAATTGCCACCCACTCCCGAGTCGCCGCCGCCGTTCTCGGAGCCACCGCCTTTGCCGCCCACTCCCGAACCGATCGGATAGCACCGGGAGCCGAACGCCTCTATTTCTTCGAGGCCTGTTGCCGGCCTCATTGGGCATTCTCTCTGCGATCCTCCGTATCCCTGTGGTAACCGCTCTTCTTGTAACCCTCCGCAAAAATCCCAGGGAACAACCCGCCCACCCCGAGTGTCCAATACCTCAAGACACGCGCGTGCCTGAGACAGAACTTAAGAGGGAGAAATCCCAATGGCATTCTCGGGCAGTAATCCAAATTCTCCGCAGATGAACGTCACTCCGCTGATTGACGTTCTGCTCGTGCTGATCATCGTCTTCATGGTGGTGGTCATCGAACAGCGGCCGACCGGGCTGAAAGCCGAGATCCCGCAAGCAGCGCCAACGGCGAATAACATTCCCCCGCCTCATGCAACGATCGTCATTCGGGTGAAACATGCGAAGTCGGGAGGAGATCATCCAGAAGTAAAGATCAACGAAGAGTCCGTCGCGTGGGATCACCTGCGCCAGCGACTGGCTGACATCTTCGCCATTCGGGTGGAGCGCATCGCCTTCATCGAAGCCGACGACGACATCGACTTCCAGGATGTAGCCGACGTGATCGCGATTGCGCGGGTTGCGGGAGTAGACCGCGTGGGATTGCTAACCGAAGAAGGGAAGCATGGGGCGGTGACGGGGTAAGGCTGGTCGGAAAGTGTCAAAATATATTAGAGGCTTCGAATCATGAAACTCCGAATCGGGTGGTGGATCGCCGTGGTGTCCTTAACCACCTGCTCGGCACAGCCACGAGTTAGCAAACAGACCACCACCCCACGCGCGGATTCTCGGAGTTCTCTAAGATTGACGATTACGATTAGAGCAGAGCGGCACGAATATCAGATGGGCGACTCCGTGCCGCTAGAAGTCCAGTTAACGAACCCGGGACCAGGCACGCTGTACCTGTTCGACGATGTCTGCTGGAACCCAGGAAACTTTCTTAGAAATATGGCGGAAAGGGGATTGCCGAACTACCAATTTGGACGAGAGACCATCCTGTAGTGGCGAGCAATCGCTTACGCATCACGATCGAGCCTTAGAAACTCAGCTCGCCCGGCTCTTAATCCAAATCGGCGTGCCCAAAAATTCAAACTCCGCCCGAATCTGGTTCTCAATAAACCGCTCGTAAGAAAAATGCAGCTTCACCTTCCGATCCGTAAACAACACAAACGTCGGCGGAGCCACCGTCACCTGGGTCATGTAATAAATCCGCACGCGCTTGCTCACCGGCACCGACGCGCGATCAAAATCGATCGTCTTCACGAACCGGTTCATCTCCGAAGTCGAAATGCGCTTGCGACGCTCGATAGCCACCTTCTCGATCAGCGGCAGAATCTTCTCCGTGCCCTTGCCCGTCTGTGCCGAAATAAACAGCACCGGCGCATAGCTCAAAAACTTCAGCCCATAGCGCAGCCGCTCTTCATAAAGCTTCCGATCCTGCGGCCGCTTCGCATCCTGAATGCGCGCCGTCTTCGACTGGCTGATCGCCCGCTTCGCGCCGCTCATGATGAGGTCCCACTTATTCACGATGATAATCACCGAGCGCCCGCTCTCATGCGCATAGCCCGCGATGTTCGCATCGAGGCCGCTCGCGCCCTCGGTCGCATCCACCATGAATAGCACTAGGTCGGAGTTCTCAATATTCTTGCGCGCCATCACCACGGAAAGCTTTTCCGCCATCAACTCGGTCTTGCCTTTGCGGCGAATCCCCGCTGTGTCAATGAAGCGAATCGCGCGGCCCTTATACTCGATGACCTCGTCAATCGAATCGCGCGTAGTTCCGGCAACGGGCGAGACAATCGCGCGATCCACACCGGTCAGCTGATTCAGCAGCGTTGACTTGCCGACGTTGGGATGTCCGATGATGGCAACCTTGATTTCGTGAGGAGGCGCCTCGTCGGCCGCAGGTCCTTCGTCGCCAGTCGTTCGTCCCTCGTCCTCACCCGTTTGGCCTTCGTCGCCCGCGGTACGCGTTTCGCTCTTCGTCGATCGCCGTGCGCTTTTCTTTGCGACCCCAGCGTTCTCAGTGGTTAAAGCCGTTGGGTCTATCTTCTCGACCGGGGGTAGGAGCGGCAGCATCGCATCCAGCAGATCGTCAATCCCGCGCCCGTGCTCCGCTGAAATCCCAAACACCTCGCGAATCCCCAGCTCATGAAACTCGCCAACAAGCGATTCCTGTTTGTCGCTGTCCACCTTGTTCACCGCGAGAAACAGCGGCTTTCCCATGCGCTGAAGCTGCCGTATCAGCTCACGATCCGGCCCAGCTAGCTCCGTCCGGGCATCCACCACCATGATGATGCCGACCGCTTCCTTAAGGGCGACCTTAGCCTGGCGAAAAATTTCGGCCGGAATAAATTCCTTGTCCTCAGGAATGATGCCGCCCGTGTCCACCACGCGAAACGCATGCCCGCGCCACTCCACCTCGCCATAAAGCCGGTCGCGCGTGATGCCAGGCTCGTCGCCAACAATGGCCCGCCGCGATCCGGTCAGCTTGTTGAACAGCGTAGATTTGCCAACGTTGGGCCGGCCTACGATGGCGATCAAGGGCAGTGCATTTGTCCGGACGATATCAGGCGGCAATCTGGCTCCTCATTCCGAGTGATGTCTCTTGTCATTGGACGGATGGATTTCCGCCGCCTTGCGAATCCACGAGAAGGGAACGAACGCCAATAAGACTACGAAGGCGCCAACGGCGACGAGACCAGCGGAGTATAACGGCTGACCAGTCCAGTGTCGTACGACTGGTTCGCCCAAATGCAGCCTCGCAACACCCACCAGGACAATGCAGATCCCAGCGGCAGTTAGAACAAGCCGTCCCTTGATATCGTTCGGTTGCCTGGGATTCTCTTTCCTTTTGAGCATACGTCGTCTGAGTCTGCCCTTTATTATAGAGACTTCGTGCCATCCTCCCCCCAATCCGCCTCCGCCCCCGCACACTCTCTCTACCAGTTCTTCGCGCCCGGCGGCGTTTTGGCTAAGAGTCATCCCGCCTACGAATTTCGCCGCGGCCAGCTTCAGATGGCGCAAGCCGTCGAAGAGGCGCTCGAGGAAAAGCGCCACCTGGTCGTGGAAGCTGGAACCGGCACCGGAAAAACGCTGGCGTATTTACTGCCTGTCATCCGCTCCGGCAAGCGCGTAATCATTTCGACTGGCACAAAAAATCTGCAGGAGCAGCTCTACTTCAAAGACGTTCCCTTCCTTGAGCGAGCGCTCTCCCCTGACGGAGATCGCAAGCTGAGCGTCTGTTACATGAAGGGCCGCAACAATTATCTCTGCCGCAAGAAGCTCTACGACCTCACCGATCAGCCCGTCCTCAGCGGCCTCGAAGAAATCGAACACTACCAGGCCATCGCCGCCTGGGAAAAGACCACGCACTCCGGCGACCGCGCCGAACTCGCCGAACTGCCCGAGGCGAGCGCGCTTTGGCACAAGCTCGACGCCCGCGCCGACACCTGCCTCGGCCAGAAATGTAAAGAATACGACCGCTGCTTCATCACCGAGATGCGCCGCCGCGCCGCCGAGAGCGACATCATCATCGTCAACCATCACCTCTTCTTCGCCGACCTCGCCATCAAGCTCGAAGCCGACCACGCGCCCGATGCCGGCGTTCTTCCCGAGGCCGGCGCGGTAATTTTCGACGAGGCGCATGAACTCGAAGAAGTAGCCGGCAACTACTTCGGCATCTCGGTCAGCAATTTCCGCATGGATGAACTCGCGCGCGACACCGAGAATCTTCTCCAGCGCGAAAAGCTCTACACGCCGCAAATGTCGGGCGCAATTCAATCTCTGCGCGAGCGTTCGCAATTATTTTTCTCGCTCCTGCCCGCACAGGAAGGCCGCTGCGCCTTCGATGGCCGCCGCGAGTTTCTCGAAGAAAACGGTGAAGAATTCATCGCGCTCAATCAGGCGCTCATCCGCCTGACCGCCGAATTCGAGCAGCTCCCGCAAAAGCCAGACGAAGTCTTCACGCTCGCCCGCCGCGCCCAGCAACTTCAGGTGCAGCTCAGCTTCGTAATGGAGAACGAAGACCCGAACACAGTTTTCTGGAT
>JBAWAI010000113.1:0-9457 GCA_049589215.1 Terriglobales bacterium
GCTCAAGGGAACCGCATTGGCAGCCGCCGCCGCAGCAGCGCACCACGCAACATTACTATTCGGTTCGTTCTTTTTCGCGCTGCCGGTTCTGGCGCTGGCCATTTTTGACCTGCGTCAAGACCATCGCGCATATGCGAAGGGCTTCATCTTCCGGACGGTCTTTGTCACCGCCGCGGTCGGCGTGCTGATCGCGATCGTGCTGCTTCCTTTCTGGCTCGCTCTCATCAAGTATCCGGTCACACAAGTTCCGATTCCGCATCCCAGCCGCGCCAACTACATCCTGAATCCAGCGCTAGGCTTCAACTACTTCATCATTCCGTACGGCGCAATGATCCTCGCGTTCCCGTTCATCCTGATGCGCGGCTGTTCGATCCCTCGGCTGCGTCCGCTGCTTGTCGGATTTTGGGTTGCCCTGCTGGTCGGTCTGGGATCGACGACACCAGTCGCGCGAATCCTTCTGGCACGCGCCTACGAAGTGTTGACGATGGAACGCTTCAGTTATTGGGCGACGATTCTAGCTCTGCCCTTTATCGGGCTGCTGGCCGAAGAATTGGTTGACCGCTCGCGATGGCGCGCCCTCGCCACAATGGCGGTGGCAGCGGGTTTGACCTGTGCGGGCGCTGCCGCGTGGGCGACCGTACGTCCCGCTGAGGTGGATGACTTCAAGGTAGACACCGTCGCCAGTTGGTTGAATCGCGACGGCCATGACCGATATCGCTACATCACGCTCGGCTTTGGCAATCAGATTTCGCGGCTCGCGATGCTCACGGATGCAGGAAGCGTCGACGGCGAGTGGAATTCTGGACGGCTACTCCCGGAGTTGACCGAGCACGGAGCGGGCGCGCTTACCAGTTCAAAATATTTCGGCAAGGGCGGCATGGACGCCCTCATCGCTGTTCTTCAGCACGCCGACAAGTACGGATTGAAGTGGGTCTTTGTCAAAGAACCTTACTACGAACCGCTCCTCGTATTTTCCGGCTGGCGCCGCATCGAAGACCTCAATGACCGTACCATCGCGATCTGGGCCAGGGACAACGTCGCCCCGGCCACTCCGATCGACTCGCCCCAGCGCCCTCCGGCATGGCAAGGCCTGCTATGGGGAATCCTTCCCATCGGAAGTAGCGTGCTGGCAATGTTGCTTGTGCTCATTCCCGATCGGCGGCGCATCGCGGAAGTCGACAGAATTCCGGTCAAACCGGCCGCGGCTGAGCAGGACCTCGTGTTGGGGAGGTACATCTCATGAGCGCCGAACTTCGTAACATCAATGTCGATCCCGAGGACGCCCATCACGGCACGAGTCGGGAAGGCGGCACTGCATTCGCCCTGGTGCTGCTCGTTGCAACGGTTGCGCTGATTGCGGTTGGAACTATTTGGCCAAACCAATCGGATTCCGGCGTGGCCGAACCGAATGCGCGCGTCATTATCTCTGCATCATCTGCGCAAGATGCCGTCAACGACCTGCTGCAGCAAATCGCCCGCCGCGAATGGCACTCGGCCTATCAATTGCTCGGCAACAAGGGCGAATTCAGCGAACCGGAATTCAAAAGCGATCTGACCGGCGAATATGGCAACCTGCGCAGCTATGCCATGTTGAATCAGTTCGACCTTCAGCCGCTTCGAGCGTCAGCCGATCAGGCCGACATCCGCGCGCATCTGATCTGGTCGTCCGTCGTCGGAACCTTCGAAGATTCGCGCGACCTGCACGTGGTCAGGAACGGCCGGCATTGGGAAGTGAACTGGCCCATCGTCAAAGAAGCACGCGTTCCACCCCAGGTGATTGCGGTGAACTACCTGCGCTGGGACGTGATTTACCGTGGGCCGGAAGACGACTGGGGCGCGCAGGATGTCGAAGCCCCACATGTTCGCATCGTCGCCATGCACCCCATGGATCGTGCCGGCGAGGTCATTTTGATGGGCGAGATCCTGAACGAGGACGTAGTGCCCGCATTCGTCACCGTGAAAGCTACTTTGATCGACAAGACGGGCAACGCTCTCGGGACCGAAGACGCATTCGACAAAATTTCGCATGTGCTGCTTCCGAAACAGGTTTCCCCATTCCGGATCGACTTTCATAACATACGGATGTCGCAGGTAGACAACATTCGGATGCAGCCTTCATCGAACCTCGTGCCCGCGTCTGCGGACCCGGTGATTGGCATTGAATCGCAAAAGCTGAACCCCGTGCCTGACGCTTCACTGACTGGGCAACTCGTAAATCAGAGTGGACAGGTTGTGAACGTTGCCCATGTAATCGGCACGTTCTACGACGGTGGCGGGCAAATCGTGTGGGTTGCGGATCAGTATCCCAGTCGTGCGCTGCTTCCGGGAACACCCGTGCCGTTCCAGATCTCGCTGCCTGCCGATATATCGAACAAGATCAAGACCTATCGCGTAGTAGCCACGACTTACATTTCGAGTCGCATCCAATGACCGCGCGAATTGTACTTTCGTGCGTGGCGGCGATCTCGCTGGCGAGCCTCGCAACGGCACAACCGGCGTTGCGCTTTCCACAAAGAGTGGAAGCTGGAACGGCGTTCTCCGTTCCGACAGCGGGGTCGGGAGACGCGACGATATATCTTGTTGGTCCCGGCGATGCGATTGAGCACAAGGTTAATCTGGGAGAGAACGTCGCCTTTGCTGCTGATGAACTGCACAATGCCGGGCATTACGTCGCCATTCTGGCTGCAGGCTCGTCCTCGCAGTCCGCGCAGTTTGATATCGTCGCATCCCGGCAACCTGCAGCCCTGAGTTTTCTCGCCAAACCCTCTCGGCTGGCCGTGAATCGCGAAAATGGCATCAGCGGAGTCGCATACATTTTTGATGTCTTCGGTAATCTCGTGCTGAGGCCCGAAGAAGTTTCCTTTCAACTTTCCGACGCCACCGGCGGCGCGCAGTCGCGAAATGCAGCCAGTCACGACGGAGTAGCGTGGGTACAGATGAATTCGGCGCCCAAGGCGGGCCCAGCCCAGTTCAAGGCTGCGCTCGACAACGTTCACGCGACCCGTGTTGTGCAGCAGGTACCGGGCGACCCCTGCTCGATTCGAATGAGTGCCCGACCTGCGCCCGGCCAAAGAGTCTTATTGCAGACTGATCCCGTCCGCGATTGCAGCGGTAATCCCGTGCCTGACGGGACAATTGTGAGCTTTACGGAAACGTACCAGGGCCGGCAATCGACGGTCGATGTGCCGCTCAAGCGCGGCGTGGCGGAGACCGAACTTCCGGCCGAGAACGGCGCCGTCATCTCAGCGGCCGCGGGCGTTGTGCTGGGCAATGAGATTCGCTGGAGCGGCCGATGAGAATCGCAAACAAATTGCCGCTTTTGCTTCCAATCGGTGGAGCAGTTCTGGCCGCCGTGCTGCTCTCAGCTTCTACAGAGCCCACCATTCGCGTGGCCCCGATGGATTCGGTGGGGCCGCGGCCCGTGGAGGAGCAGACGCAGTCTTCGGTTATTCGCGATTATCTGCTCGCATGGCAAACGATGAACGGTGCTCTTTCGCAGAATCGGACCGATCAACTGGATACAGTCTTTGTAGGGAGAGCAAAAGAGAAACTGGCGGAAACCGTTCATGAGCAACAGACTCTCGGGATCGAGACAAGCTACCTGCCGAAGTCGCACGACATCAAAGTTGTGTTTTATTCCCCCGATGGGTTGTCGATTCAGCTGCTGGACGACGTGGAATACGACGTCGATGTGAAGAAGGGCGCCCAGTCGATTGGCTCGGAACACGTTCGGACGCGATATGTAGCCGTTCTCAGTCCGACCGAGACTAGATGGAAGGTGCGGGTGCTGCAAGGTGGAGCGCTATGACGTTCATCGCAATCTAGATCGTGACTTGTCAGCTTGTCATTCAGCGATCAGTTATTGGTTTAAGAAGTAAGCGTTGCCAGGTATCGAGTAACTCAGGAGCCCAGCCGTGATCTCGCTCGTCATTCCGATCTACAACGAAGAGGAAATCCTGTCGCTTCTTCACAGCGCGGTCAGCGATGCGATGGGCGAAATCGATGAGCTATGGGAAGTCGTGTACATAAATGATGGTTCGAAAGACTCCTCACTCACGCTCTTACGGCAATTGCAGGCGAACGACCCGCACGTCGTCGTGGTAGATCTCTCGCGCAACTGGGGACACATGGGTGCAATTCACGCCGGCCTTCAGACGGCACGTGGCGACGCTATCGTGTTGATGGATGGCGATCTCCAGGATCCGCCCGAGGTCGTGCCCAAAATGGTGGATGCCTGGCGGGGCGGGGCGCAGGTAGTTACGGCGGTTCGCCGCAGCCGCTGTGAAAGCCGCAAGCTGCTGGCTGTGCTCTTCCCTCTTTTCTATCGCGTGCTGGGCGCAATCTCCGACTATCCGATTCCACTGAACGCCGGCATTTTTGGCTTATTCGACCGCCAGGTGCTCGAATCGCTGAACGGCTTGCGCGAGGGCAATCGCTATCTTCCTGGCCTCAGGGCATGGGTCGGCTACCGGACAGCCGTCGTTTATTACGACCGGCAGGATCGCGTCGGTGGCGAAGGCAAACTCAGCTTCATCAGCCGTATCAAGTATGCGATGGATGCAATCACCAGCTTCAGCTACAAGCCCCTGCGCATGACGTTCGTATTAGCGGGCGCGTCATTTCTCGCTGCCGTGCTGTTCGGAGTTGCGGCGCTTGCATCGTCAACGAATGGAATGTTCTATGCGCTCTTCGCAGCCATATTTCTCATGAGCACCCTGCCGCTGCTCTGCATTGGAGTTATGGGCGAATACCTCGGTCGCGTCTATGACGAGGTCAGGGCACGCCCGCTGTCGATCATCAATCGCGTCTACCAAAACGAGCAGGTGTTCGCCTCGACAGGATCAAGATCAGAGCGGGAGGTTGATCTCACAGTCGCCAGTCTTGCGGGCGGTGTCGATCGGGGGATCGAGCTGAACGACACCAAGATTGGGACAATATACCCTGCGGCTTGAATCACTCTGCCGAGTTGTGCGTGCCGCCTCCGCTGTCGCATTTCGATGAACCGCGCTCAATGGCGGTTCCTTCCTCGTAATCATTCCAAGTCGCGATCACAAGAAACGGGAGTGGATGTCCGGCTGGGAAAGACTCGCGTGAAATTTTCATCGTGTCAGCCAGGGTCTGGCCGCAGCGCTGCGAAATATAGCGTCCGAGACCCCAAGAGGCCTTGCGGTCGTCGAATCCGGCCCATGCCGCGCCGACCGGAATCTTGTCCGGATACTTCGATTGCATCGTCTGATAGAAATCTCGCAAATAGTCGCCGCCCCAGTGGCTGCCATCAGCCGCCCAACCTTTGTTACCAGGATTAATCCAGGCGTAAAAACCATCAAACGACGACGCATAGGAACTCTTCCTGTATTCAAAGATCAGCAATGGAGGCGTGCTCCACTTGTTGACCTCGGCGCGAACGCGGCTCCAGTCGGTATGGTTCGCCTTGGGGAAGATGAAAATTACCGGGCGCCCTTCATACGTCAGGTATGCCTGGCTTCCCGCGGCCCCCGGCGTCAAGTACCTATCGTGAAACGAGTCGAACGAAACCAATGCGTCATCGGTCGCCGCGTCGGTTTCCTGGTCCGTCTCGTCATACATCATCGCAACCGAGAAATTCTGCTCGGCAGCCAGCGACTGCAAGAGGGCGTAACTCTTGTCGATAAAAGGCTCCCGATCTCCGTACCAATCCACGACGAAACCGGTAATTCCTAACTTCTTCGCCTCTTCGATCTGCTTCTTTAGCGTCACCGGGTCCTGCGAGGAATAGCCCACATCGATGTGTTTAGGGTGGCCAAACCACGGCTCATACACGGCTAGGACCTTCGTCGCCGCACCAACATTAGGAGCGGCCTCACGAAACGTTCCATGCGGGCCAGAGTGTGTGCAGCCATCGAAGGCCAGTAGGAACAAAGCAAAAACGGTGATTATCGGAGGAAATGTCATTGGCAACTGACGGTTAGAGGGTCCAGAGCGGAGTTTAGGTTGCAGCCAGAGGCGCGGGTTTCAACAGGATTTACGGGCAGCTAGAGTCTCATTCGGCGCATCTGAGACATAACTCCATTTGGATCGGGGGGCGCTCACCCCTGTGCGCCTCCGATGCAACGTAACGCCGCTTGGGAGTCGGAGCCCGATTGTGCCTTCGAGAATTATCGAGCGTATTAGTGCCAACACGAAAACTCCGCGCGAGCGGCTGCTCAATGGAAGCGCCATTCTGCTCACGGCTCTCTGCATCCTCACATTAGCCAATTTTGGCTACAACATCGCGGTCGCCAGAATTCTTGGTCCAGTCTCTTATGGCCACACGACTGCTGTCTATACGCTGTTGGTGCTGACCTCTGCAGTCATGCTCTCAGTGCAGATCGTGACCGCCAAAATCGTAGCCCAGTGCGCGACCGGCGAGTTGCAAACTCTCGCCTACCGGGAGTTTCATCGCTGGGGTTGGGCGGCCGGAATCCTGGTGAGCTCAGTGTTGCTGCTCCTTCGCAACGCGATCACGGCTTATTTGAACATCCCGACGCCGCTCCTGATCATTCTGCTGGCGATTGGCACGACCTTCTACGTCCCGCTAGGCGCACGTCGCGGCTATCTGCTCGGGACATGTAGTTTCCGGCGTCTCGGCGGCAATCTGGTCATTGAAGCGCTCACTCGGCTGTTTGGCGCGCTCCTGCTCATGAAGCTCGGGTTCGGCGTTCCGGGAGTGATTGCCGCCAATGCGGCAGCCGTGGTCACGGCGTATTTCCTGGCTCGGCCGACGTTAAGCCGTGTTAGCACCGTTGAACGTGCGCTCTCGTTTGATTCTCGTGAAGGCCTGCAGGCCGCCGTATTCTTCGCCGGGCAGGTCGTCATCAACAACTGCGACATTGTCGTGGTCAAGCATTTCTTCTCTCCCGAATCCGCCGGCCTCTACGCGGCGATCTCGATGGTAGGACGTGTCGTATTCGCCTTCTCCTGGACAATCGTTAACAGCATGTTCCCGATCTCCGCTCAAACCACGACCCGCAATCGGAAAGACGACGGAGTTCTCGGCCTTACCATGCTTATGGTCTCCGGCGCCTGCCTGAGTTTCATCGTAGGGCTGCGGATAGCTCCCGGCTGGATTTGGGCGCGGTTGTTCGGCGCGCAATTTCAAACCGCCAGCGGCACGGAATTCCGCCACCTTCTCATCCTCTATGCGCTATCGACGGCTGTGTATAGCTTGAGCGTCACCCTCATCGCCTACGAAATGTCACGCAAAATCGCCAATACGGGCTGGTTTCAGCTACTCATCGGCGCTGCCGTAGTGGGCGGTATCTATCGCTTTCATTCTTCGCTCGCCGAGGTGATCTGGGTGCAGGTCTTCATGATGGCGATCCTTGTGCTGGTTGTTTCGATCCCGTACTTAATGCGCCTTCTTCGAAGCGGCGGTGGTGACGAACCGAGGCCTGTGCCTGGGTTTATCAAACTCCGGAGGCGAGTCGACGAGAACGAAGTGATTGCGGAATTCCTGAAAACCGACTTCAATGCTCCCGAATTCGCACGTTATCAAAGTGCTCTTCATGATCTTGTGGAAACGCCTGACCTCAAGCACGAGGGCCAGAATAAAGTTCGGCGCGCGCTTTTCAATGTTCGCCACCGATCCCTGTGGAAGCAACTACCCGAAGACACGGAATGGTACGAGATGGAGGTCGAAGCGAGGGACCTCGAGCGCATTCGCGTTTTCCCGCGAGCTCAGTGGCGCAGATTAGCGGCTGGCGACTTTGACCTCACGCAAGTCGCGCGGCGCATTGGCGATGATCGTTATCGCTCCGGAGCGAGTGAGACTTTCCTGGCGAAGATTGACGACCTGCGCGATCGTCTGGAGCACAAATCTTCCGCTGGGGCCGTGCTGCTCATCGGCATGGATGAGCGGGGGCCTTTGACCATCCTGGATGGCAACCACCGGCTGGTGGCGGCAATGCTCGCTTCTCCGTCGGCATTGAATGGCTTTCGCTTTTTTTGCGGCTTGTCTCCCCGAATGGACCGGTGCTGCTGGTACCGCACCAATGTCGCGACGCTGACGCGATACGGCAGACATCGGGTTTGGCATTACACGCATAATGCCGTGAAGGAACTAAATCGCGTGTTGCAGCACTCGGGAACAAATGCCCAGGCAGTGTGAGAATACAATTTGGGTAACAAAGACAGTAATAAAAACAGAAAATGCAGTCAGGCGACCGCTTCAACCGCCTTGTATCAATCCGCTGAGTTGGCAAACCCGGAGTCACCGGAATAGCGCCGCGGAACAGCCCTGTCGAATGCTTCGATGATTTGGTTCACGAGGCGAGTCAGCTTAGCAGCATCCTGCTCATTGGCCGCGACCGAGCAAAGCTCACGCCAATCGGTTTTCTTGCTCTCAGCCATGTCGAACCTCCTGGTTTCTGGTCTCTAAACGGAGCAAGCCTTGGGCCACATGCTAAGTGGTTCACACTAAATGAAGAACCCTGGCTGCCCTGGGTGTAATTATTTCGGCAAGAGGGGTGTGACTCCTGGAAAAACTGCAACCGCCCTCGTAATGCACTCTCAGACGATTTCTAAAGAGTCGACCCTATGGCCGATCACCCGTGCCGCGTTTACAGTCAAAACTGAGTCACACCACTGCAAGGGAGGATCATTCAAATGAACAAGGATCGCGTCGAAGGCAAGATGAAAGATGTTGCTGGACGTGTAGAGCGCCAGGCCGGCGAATGGACCGACAACAAGAACATGCAGGTGCGCGGCACCGCGAAACAGGCAGAAGGAAAGATTCAGAACGCGGTCGGCAAATTGAAAGATGCCGGCAAAGACGCGCTCAAACCAACGGACGCTGAAAAGGAAAAGGCTGAAAAGGAAAAGAACGATGCGTTGGAATCCGAGAACGCTCGCGACCGGCGGCATCGCGCGGCATAGTCTTTTGCGTTGAGATCCGACGAGGCCGCGACGGTTATGTCCGGCCTCGCCTTGTTCTCGGATGATTAATTCACTTTCCGCAGCACGGGCGTCCCCATAGTAATCAGGACTCCGCTGTATTGTTGCCGAGCCTGGATCAGAGTACGTTTCAGAATAAGGCTAGGATCGACCTTTGATTCGAATTCTATTAGCGGATGACAACCCGGCAGTGCGCCGCTATCTGCGCGGTCTGCTCGAACAGCAAGACGGTTGGCACGTTTGCGATGAGGCAAGCGATGGCGCGGAGGCAGTTCAGCGCTTCGAACACGGTCATCACGACCTGATAGTGCTCGACTTCCAGATGCCCGAGATGAACGGACTGGAAGCCGCAAGACAAATCATTAGGACATCTCCCCAAACGCCGATTCTGATGGTAACGTTGTTTCTTTCCCGGCAATTATCCGCCGAAGCCCAGAAGGCGGGTATCAAAGGCACATGCCCGAAAACCCACATCAGTTGCGTGGTCGACGCAGTTTCCGCCCTGCTTCGCGAAGAAACCTACTTCCCGAACTGATGTGTATTCACG
>JBAWAI010000114.1:0-12996 GCA_049589215.1 Terriglobales bacterium
GATCATCACCGGCTCGATCGGCTTCGACGACTGGGAGTGGGGCGTCGATCTCTTCGCCGACGATCCTCTGGTCTTCAAAAAGCTCATCTACGAGATGCGCTTCGACCACGTCAGCGCCGTCTACGCGCTCTTCGGCAGCTTCTTCGTTGGCCTGCGCTGCCCGGCCAGCAAGCTCTCCGAGTTGCTGGAGGGTAAGCTTCCCGAACACGGCGCGTAGGGATGACCGCGGCGGCCGATTCCAGTCACCGATTCCAGCACCGACGACTTCTGACTTTGCCCAATCACATCACGCTCGAGATCTGCGTCACCTCGCTCGACTACGCGCTGGCCGCCGCGCGCGCGGGCGCCGACCGCGTGGAACTGTGCAGCAATCTTGAGTGTGGCGGCGTCACGCCCAGCGCTCGCCTGTTGCGATCCGTCCGTGAGCAACTTCAAATTCCCATCCACGTCCTGATCCGCCCGCGCCCCGGAGACTTCGTCTATTCGCCCAGCGAGTTCCGGGCCATGCGCAAATCCATCGAAACTGCCAAGGCGCTCCACCTGGATGGCATCGTCCTCGGCATCCTCGACCGCAACTCTTACATTGACGTAGCTCGCACGCGCCAACTCGTCGAACTTGGGCATCCGCTGCCGGTCACATTTCACCGTGCTTTTGACGAGACTCTTGTTGAGACTCGCTCCGCGCACGATTCCCTCGAAGCTGTCATCGACACCGGAGCCAAGCGTCTGCTCACCTCCGGCGGCCGTGCGAATGCGCCTGCAGCGCTTCCCATGCTTGCCCGCCTGGTGAAGCAAGCTGGCAATCGTCTAATCATCATGCCCGGCGCTGGAATCACTCCCACCAACATTCTCCGAGTCACAACCGCGACCGGCGCGCGAGAGGTCCATGGCTCTTTGCTAACGCCCGCCATGCGCGCCGGCGAAGACGCGAATCGCGCTTCACAACTCGACCGCTTTTACCGCCGAGTGCTCAAGGCAGCACTGACATTGAGCCGGCGTTGAGCAGCGGCTGCCCCAGCTCTGCGCTCTCCTCGTGCCCTCGAAGGCGCTCTGCGAACCTCCCCGTTTTCGGGCTTTTCTGGCCCTTCGTACGTTCGTACTCCAGCCTCGTCGCAACCTCGTGGAGGAAGCATTTCAGCGCCGGCAACCCTTCCACCTGGTCCGAACCAAAAAAGGAGACGGCTCTCTCCGCCATGTCAGCCCATCCCATCTCGCCTTGCAACGGTTCTAAGTCCTCCTGAGCGCCGGTCAGCGCCTTTTGTCCACCCGTTCCCAGCGCCTCTTGCGCACCTTCATCCACTTCCACGTCGCGTCCTTCGCCCGTCGCCGACCACTGCGTCATTCCTATCGGCGTCTCCTCAACTTTTTCCCGATCGATCACCACTTCGGTGGGCCGCGGTTTCTCCTCTCTCATCTGCCGCAGGTTCGACGACGCGATTTGCAGCGCATAGAGCGCCAGCCCCGCATCTTTCTGCGAGATTCGCCGCTCAAACAGCAGTTGCAGCGTCTGCCGCAGCACCACCTGGATTGCGTGCGCATCCTCAAACACCGGCATCATCAGCGTCGCATCCGTGTAATGCTCGCCGTCAATGTAAAGGCCGGTCCCTTCCGGGCGGTTGTCCTGATGAAAGTGACAAAACTTCTTCTCCCGCAATGCAGGGGACCCGCACTGCGTCCCATTCGTCTTGATATGCTGGCACCGCCGAATCTCCACCGGATAACAACCCATTCCTCACTCCTCTAAATCAACCTTCTAAGTCAACTCCTTGATCAGCCTTGCCTATACAACTCTGTCATCCTGAGCGAAGCGAAGAACCTATGCATCCCGTCCGCGTCGCCCGAGAATTCAGCAGCCCACGCCCGCTCTCAGCCCACCCGCGCAACAAAAAAGGCGCAGCCGGAAGGCCGCGCCCTTTACTTTCACCCTATATATTTATTATCTCATTTTCGCTGGGGGTAACCCGTCACAAATCCCAAACTTATATTTCCCATCTAACCAGCGACTTACGCCCGTTCGTGTAACTTCTCCATATTGACAACGTTGTCCGCGACGTAGACGGCAAAGATGTCGAAGCCTAGACAGATAAGATGACCCAGAATTCGTCAGGACGGCTCTTGCCACTGAGGTGCCCAAGGCGAGAAAAGGGAGGGTCGTGAATCCTGGGTGGAAGCCTTCACATAGGTTCGAGGTACCGGCGGCGATTATCGATCCCAACGGGCACCTACAGGTTATCGCCGCTATCAAATTACCGGACGGAAGTACGCTAAGCGATTTTGGGTCTTGGAATATCCTCACGAGGCATTTTGGGGACGAAGCTAAGCGGCCGTTAGCTCCTTCTGTTCGAGGTGCACTTCATCAGCAAGCCCGCGATGGCAAGCAATGCAGGGACGATCCATGCGAGCACGTCCCATCGGAGAATGATGCTCCAATGGAAGTGACTCCATAGGCCAACAATTTGGTTACCTCGACCGTCCTTCATCAACGCACCACCGAGAGCCAAACCATTGATTCCAAATTATCTTACCAACAACTGCTTATTACTCAAAGATTTACCAAACCAACTTAACCTAAATCTTTGATTCTAAAAGATCGGCAACCAGGGGGTGAAAACCAATCCCCCTTTTCCCGGACGCAAACTTCCGCGTCTTCAGCGCGCACAAAAAATCACCGATCCTCACCGCTTCTCACGGTAAACTCGAACCAATCCCCCGAAAGTTCATCATCGCCCAACGTGATCGAAGTCGAATCCATTCCCGAAAGCGCTCCAAACACGAGCCAGTGGCCTGAACCGCCGCATCTGCTGGTCGAATGGTCATCTCCCTGGGAAGAGTTTAAGACCGCCTTTCGGCCAGCGTTCACGCGTGCTCCGATCGCGCTCGCTGGAGAAGCTCCAGTTGGCATCTTCCCTTATCGCGGAATACTCGTTTCGTGGGCTCTCGAATGCCTGCTACTGATTGCGGTTATCGTGCTTCCCGAGCACATCGCGTCTCTTCAGCCCTTCGTTCCTCCACCTCGTCCCAAATGGGATGTGATCTATTACTCGGGAGATGAACTGCCGCAAACCGCCGATCGCGGAGGAGCACAATCCGGCAAAACGGGTCGCGCTGGCGGACAGCAAGCGCATCATCGCACCCAAACCATCAAGGTCGCGCGCGGAGACCGACCGGGCGAAACGATCGTCGATGCGCCCAAGGTGAACTTGCCGCATAGCGATTCGGCGGTCGCGAACCTGCTTGCGTTCAAGCCGATTCCGGGCCAACCTCCAACCGAGGGAATGCAGGCTAGGCTGGTTGCGCCGGCGCTTCCTAATGTCGTGCCAGTTCCGCCCGCGCCGGAAGTTGGCTCTGCGAGCCGCAATCAGGCTAGTCTTGCATCCGGCGTGATCGCGCCTGCTCCCGATGTTGTGCATGACACGCGGCGCAGTTCGGCGATCACATCTACGGTGATTGCGCCTGCGCCGAACATTGCCGCCGAGAAGCTGCGCGCCTCGAACGCGATCGCATCTACTGTAGTTGCACCAGCGCCGAGCACGCCACGCGATCTCGCCAGCTCGCGCACACAGCTCTCACAGACGACCGACGTTGTCGCTCCGCCAGTTTCCGCGCCCACGCGCGATCTCGCGTCCTCGACTGCCAAGCTCTCGCTGCCTCCAACCACAGTGATCGCACCGCCTCCATCGCAGGTCCATGACATCGACAGTTGGGGAAGCACGCGCAGCGGAGACTTGCGCTCACAGCCGGTTCCACCGCCACCTTCAGCGAGCGGATCGCTCGCACAGGAACAAAGACGAGGACGATCAGGCAAAGGACAGCTCGCGACCGAAGTCGTTCCACCACCCGCGAACTTTGGCGGGAACGGAACTGGAGGATCTGGCAGTGCCAGAAACCGCGGAGGAACTGGACTCGACGGGAACGCAGTCGTTCCGCCTCCACCAACGATCGGCGGAAGCGGCGGCGGAGGAAAGTCGCTTACAGGCAGCGGACGCGGCAACAAGGGCAACGGAACCGGAAGCGCGCTCGACCTTGGATCATCGGTCGCTCCTCCAGGTAATGGCGGTAACGCTCCCGGAGGAGTTGTCATCTCGAGCCAACCCGGATCGAAAGTGGGCTTGCCGAATTCGAACGGTGGAGGAGCGATTGCCATGTCTCCCCAAGGCACGGCGAAGAGCGGACTTGGTGGCAACGGCGGAGGAAACGGCATTGGACGCGGAAACGGCCCGGGAAGCGGACTCTCGGGCGAAGGCTCAGGCGCGGGGAAGGAAGGCGCAGGTCGCGGATCGGACGCGAGCGCGCACGGCGGGATCTCGCCTTATCCAGGCCCTGGAGGAGCAGGCAGCGGGACGAGCGGCTCGCCAGCGGTACCGGGAGTTTCGGTGCAAGGCGGAACGACCACCATTACGCTGCCAAGTTTCGGTCCGCCGAATGGAGGCGCGACGAGTGGACCGGAACGTTCGTCGACGAATCCGCACCGTGGATTCGAAGCCACCGTCGAAGCGGGCGCGAGCGCGGGTGGAGTATTTGGCACCGGTTATTACGGGGCGCTGAAGGGCAGCAAGGTTTACTCCATTTATCTGGATACGTCGATCGGTACGGCGGTGATGCAGTACTCCGATCCAGCGTCGGCGGCGCATCCGACGAGCGACGCGCTGAGCGCGCCCGAGCCGATGCGAACCGAATTGCCGCCGAAGCTCCACGCGTCGAGAGTGATTCTGGCGTGCACTCTGGATCGCTCGGGACTATTGAAGGATGTGAAGGTGCTTGAGCCGGGAGCGGCGGAGACGACGAGCAGGATTCTGGTCGCGCTACAGGGGTGGAAGTTTCGGCCGGCATTTCGCGGGAATGAGCCGGTAGAAGTTACGGCGATTCTGGGATTCGGAGTGGATACGCGGTGAGTGATTGCGGAATCAGCTGTACGATTGCGGAACTGAGAGTGCAAGCAGAAACAACCGCGAATGTCAGCTGCCTTCTAAACGCCGATCCGCGATCGTAGCGAGGCCACGACCGCGGACTGACGCCTTGAGGGAGGCAGAAGTTGGGGAAGAGCGTAAGTTCCTAGTCGCCCGAAGGCATTAACTCGCAACCATCGGTTGCGGGCGCAACGGGAGTCAGGAGCGCTTCCAGTTCGGAGATCTCGGCATTGAGGTTCGTTGCACGATGGCCATTGGTTGGTTCGGGCTTGTCGTGTCCGAATTGAGCCGCTTCGGTTGAACCGTGCAGCGCTACGGTTGACGACGTTCCGCCCGTGATCGCCTGTTGTACCGCGTCGAAGTAGCCAGTGCCGACGAAGCGCTGGTGCTTGACTGCCTCGTAGCCAACTTCCTTCTCGCTCGTGAACTCGGCTTCCTGGAGTTTGCAGTAGGCGGTCATTCCGGCTTGGCCGTAGGCGCGCGCCAGCTCAAACATGGCGTGGTTGAGCGCATGGAACCCAGCCAGCGTGATGAACTGGAACGTGTAGCCCATCGCTCCGAGCTCGCGCTGGAAGCTCGCAATGGTCGCGTCGTCGAGGTTCTTCTTCCAGTTGAACGAGGGCGAGCAATTGTAGGCGAGCATCTTGCCTGGGAATACTTTGTGGACGGCTTCGGCGAACTCGCGTGCCTCGTTGAGGTCCGGCTTTGAGGTCTCGCACCAGATCAGGTCGGCGTAGGGAGCGTAGGCAATGGCACGGGCGATGGCGGCCTTGATGCCGCCGCGAATGTGGAAGAAGCCTTCGACGGTGCGCTCTCCGGTGATGAACTCGCGGTCGCGGGGATCGACGTCACTGGTGAGAAGGTTGGCGCTATCGGCGTCGGTGCGTGCCATGATCAGCGTCGGAACGCCCATGACATCTGCGGCGAGGCGAGCTGCGACGAGCTTCTGGATGGCTTCCGAGGTCGGGACCAGAACTTTGCCGCCGAGGTGACCACATTTCTTGGCGGACGAGAGCTGGTCTTCGAAGTGGACGCAGGCAGCGCCCGCTTCGATCATGGCCTTCATGAGCTCGAAGGCGTTCAGGTTGCCGCCGAAACCGGCTTCCGCGTCGGCAACGAGCGGGGCGAACCAGTCGGTTGTGTGATCGCCTTCGGAGTGATGGACCTGGTCGGCGCGCTGAAGCGCATGGTTGATGCGGCGGCAAACGTTGGGCACGCTGTCAGCGGGATAAAGGCTCTGGTCGGGATACATTTGTCCAGCATTGTTGGCGTCCGCGGCAACTTGCCAGCCGCTGACGTAGATCGCCTTCAGGCCAGCCTTTACTTGCTGCACAGCCTGATTGCCGGTCATCGCGCCAAGGGCCGGAACGTAAGATTCGGAGTGGAGCATCTCCCAGAGGCGCTCGGCTCCGCGGCGGGCGACGGTATGCTCGATCAGGAGAGAACCGCGCAGACGCTGCACATCCTGCTCGGTGTAGGGACGGCTGATTCCGTGCCATCGCGGGCTGGTCGCCCAGTCGGATCCGTTGGTTTTGCCATTGGAGCCGTTGCCATTGCCGTTTCCGTTGTGCGCGTTTGAAGGTCTCAGTTGCATAACCGTCTCCCAATAGATCCCAAATCAGAGTTGCCCCAAAGAAGCGGCGTGACCAAGCTGCGTCCCGAGTGCAGTAGACATCTAATCGGTGGAATGGGACAACCCTGTACGGACGTTCCGGCCTACTGGGTCAAATTGACCTAGCGGTGGCGAGCGGAAATCGGGAGGGAACTATCGTTAGGGTCGGGAGTAAACTGATGACAAACGCGGTTTTGGAAGGCTCGCAGGTGCCAACACAGACCCTGAACTCGATTCTTAGTCCCGAAGCCCATGCTTTTTTGTCGAAGCTCTCGGCGCGTTTTGAGGCACGGCGGCAGGAGCTATTGGCACGGCGACGGACGGTGCAGCAGAAAATCGACACCGGCTGGAAGCCGGATTTCTTGCCGGAGACGGCCGAGGTGCGCGACGGCAAGTGGAGCGTGGCTCCGATTCCTCAAGATCTGGAAGACCGGCGGGTGGAGATTACCGGGCCCGTGGACCGGAAGATGATCATCAACGCCCTGAATTCGGGCGCGAACGTTTTCATGGCGGACTTCGAGGACTCGAATTCGCCGACGTGGGGCAACAACATCGAGGGGCAGCAGAACCTGCGCGATGCGGCGCGGGGCACGATCGAATATGCAAGCCCGGAAGGGAAGCAGTACAAGCTGGGACCGAAGCCGGCGACGCTGGTGGTGCGTCCGCGGGGATGGCACCTGAACGAGAAGCACTTTTTGATTGATGGGCAGCCGATTTCAGGGTCGCTCTTTGATTTCGGGCTGTACTTCTTTCACAACGCGCGGACGCTGATGGAGCGCGGTACCGGACCTTATTTCTATCTGCCGAAGATGGAGAGCCATCTGGAGGCGCGGCTTTGGAACGACGTGTTTTTATTTGCGCAGGATGAGCTGGGGATTCCGCGGGGAACGATTCGGGCGACGGTTTTGATCGAGACGATTCTGGCCGCGTTCGAGATGGATGAGATTCTTTACGAGTTGCGGGAGCATTCTTCCGGGCTGAATTGCGGACGCTGGGATTATATTTTCAGCTTCATCAAAAAGTTTCGGGCGCATCCGGAATTTGTTTTGCCGGATCGTTCGCTGGTGACGATGCAGTGTCATTTTCTGGCGTCGTATGTCGAGTTGCTGATCCAAACGTGCCACCGGCGCGGCATTCATGCAATGGGCGGGATGGCGGCGCAGATTCCGATTCGGAGCGACGCGGTTGCGAACGAGCAGGCGCTGGACAAAGTGCGCAAGGATAAGCTGCGCGAGGTGAAGGCGGGGCACGATGGAACCTGGGTGGCGCATCCGGGGCTGGTGCCGATCGCGAAGGAAATTTTCGATGAGTATATGCCGGAGCCGAACCAGATTGCGAAACCGCGCACCGATCGGCCGATTGCGGCGCGCGATCTGCTGGAAGTGCCCTCGGGAGAGATCACGGAGAAGGGTTTGCATTGGAATATCGACGTTGGGCTGCAATATGTGTGGTCGTGGCTGCGCGGCAATGGCTGCGTGCCGATTTACAACCTGATGGAGGACGCGGCTACGGCGGAGATTTCGCGGGCTCAGGTTTGGCAGTGGGTGCGGCATGGGGCGCGGATGTCGGATGGGAAGACGGTCACGGCGGAGTTGGTGAAGCAGATCGTGCGGGATCGCGCGGCGGAGTTGCAGGCTAAGGACGCCGGGAATGATGGACGATTGGAGCAGGCGGCGCAGGTGCTGGAGGGAATGATGACGGGGAAGGAATTTCCGGAGTTCTTGACGCTTGGGAGTTACGACTTATTGGACTAGAACCGCCAATTAGACTACAACCTTTTGCATGGTTGCTCGCCAGGATTCGTCGCCTACCGCTGGCATTGACGCGGGACTACTTTCAGAATTGCAGGAGCTTGTGGCCGCGCGCGAGATTGAGCGCGGCTTAGCGTGTTTGCGTTCGCATCAGAGTGTGATGGCGGCGCTTGATGCGCGGCAGGCTGGTGCGGCTCCGCTGCTGGCGCTGGTTGCGATCTGGAGCGACATGGGTTTCGGCGGCTCTCCGGCCGTGAAAGATTTGCTGCGGCGGTTTTCTTCGCGCTCCCATCTTCCTATTTCCGATTATCTTTGCCTGCGCATGACTGAGGGCATGGTTGCGATGGCCGAGGAGGCGATCGAGACGGCGATTCCGCATTTTGATTTTGTGCTGGGACTGCCGGAGGAACTGGACAATCGATTTCTGCTGGCCATCGCTTATTACTGGAAGGGCCGCTGTCTGCGGCGGCGCGGGGATTACGACGAGGCGCTGATTTTTACCGGCAAGGGAAGAGACCTTGCGCTTGAGCTGGGGCATCCGCGGATGGCGGCGGTCATGCAGGTGCTGGAAGGCTGGATTTTGTTTCAGCAAGGGAAGTGGAAAGATGCAGTGCGCGTGTCCGAGGTGGCGGAAAAGGCGCTGCGGCCGACTGACGATTACGTCACGCTTGGCAACGTTCAGTCGTTTTATGGACGAATGGCGCGGCGCGAAGGACGGTTCGACAAAGCGATTGAATTTTTTGCAAATGCGATCGAGGAGTATCGCAAGCGCGATACGGAGCATCCGAACCTGGCGCGCTCGCTGGCGAATATGGCGCTGGCCAAGCGCGGCATTGCACTGCAATTGCAGCGGCGGATCGATGTCGATGTGCAGAGGCGGCGGAAGAGTTCGAGTTCGGCCAAGGCGGGCGCGGCTGGGGCGGCCGCGAGCGCGGGAAGTCCGGTGCGCGCTAAGTATCGGCAGCGGCTTACGCAGCTTCGGCGCGAGGCGCTGGAGCATCTGGAGGCGGCGCGGGCGATTTATCAGCAGCGGCCGAATTATCACGGCAGCGGGACTGTGTTTTTGAATGCCGCTTATATTCACCTCGACAATGGCGATTTCCAGAGCGCGGAGGTGGAATCGACTTCGGCGTACGAGTTGGCGGAGCAGAAGCATGATTACATTCTGATGGGGCGGGCGCGCATTTTGCAGTGCATGATCGAGAATGCCAAGGTGGAAGAGGAGATGTTTGGCGGGACGGACCCGAGCAGCCACGCGCGGCGGGCATTGAACTTCAGCCAGGAGGCGATTGAACTGGCGAAACATACGCAACATCATTTGTTGCTGTCGACGGCATATTTGTGGCAGGGGTTGACGCAGTGCAATTCTTTTTTCGACAACCTGGACGCGGCTCGCGAATCTTATGATTTGGCGCGCGAGGCGTGCGGCGGGTCGCAGGCAGACAACATCTGGCAGGAGTTGCAGGCCCTGCGGGCGCGCATTCTGCGCAAGGGAAGTGTGGACCCGGTGCTGCGGGCGTGGTCGCAGGGAGCGGTCGGGGAGAAGACGTTCCGGCAGATCAGCGACGAGTTCGCGGAGATCGTGATTGCGCGCGTGTTCGAGCGCGAGGGGCGGAAGGTGTCGCGCGTGGCCTCGCGGCTGTCGATTTCTCCTAAGAAGGTGCGGCGGATTCTGGCGCGGGTTGGGCGGAGGAAACCCCGGGCGAACTAATCTCAGGCTCCAAACTAAAGGGTGATAAAGATTTGCGGTTGCTGCGTCTTGTGAAAGGCTAGTAATCTAGTAGAGATCATTGGCTGAAGTCTCTCTTCCCGTGCGTGGGCGGTGAAGTTTAGGAGTTGAACCAGATTATGAAGATTGCCAAGAATGTTACTGAGCTGATTGGGCACACGCCTCTGGTTCGCTTGAATCGCGTTACTGCGGGATGCGTGGCTGAGGTGGTGGGGAAGCTGGAGAGCCAGAATCCGCTGGCCAGCGTTAAGGATCGCATCGGCGTGAATATGATTGCGGCGGCCGAGCGGGCGGGGAAGATTACTCCGGGCAAGACGGTCTTGATTGAGCCGACGAGCGGCAACACTGGAATTGCGCTGGCGTTTGTCGCGGCGGTGAAGGGCTACAAACTTATTCTCACGATGCCGGAGACGATGAGTTTGGAGCGGCGCGTGTTGCTGCTGGCGTTTGGAGCGGAAATTATTTTGACGCCGGGGCCGCGCGGGATGAAGGGCGCAATTCTTAAGGCCAACGAACTGCTCGCTTCGACGCCGAATGCCTACATGCTGCAACAGTTCGATAATCCGTCGAATCCGGAGATTCACTTCAAGACTACCGGGCCGGAAATCTGGGAGGACACGGATGGGCGCGTCGATTATGTGATCTCGGGCGTGGGTACGGGTGGAACGATAACGGGCGTTTCGGAATTCATCAAGCCGAAGAAGCCGTCGTTTAAAGCGGTCGCGGTCGAGCCGGCAGATAGCGCGGTGCTTTCTGGCGGAGCGCCTGGGCCCCACAAGATTCAGGGGATTGGCGCCGGTTTTGCTCCCAGCATTTTGCGGCGCGATTATGTCGACGAAGTGATTACCGTGACCAACGACGAGTCGATCGAGATGGCGCGGCGCATGCCGCTGGAGGAAGGGCTGCTGGTTGGCATCTCGTCGGGTGCGGCGGTGGTCGCCGCTTTGAAAGTGGCGCGGCGTCCGGAAAACGCGGGGAAATTGCTTGTTGTGATTCTGCCTTCGTTCGGCGAACGGTACTTGAGTAGTATCCTCTTCGAAGGACTCCGGAACCAGGCGCTGCAAATTCCTACCACGCCGCTGCCGGAGTAAATTTTCCGAAATGAGGCAATTCGCATTTGCTGGCGCAGATACGCGAGGACGTCGCCACCGTGCTCGACCGCGATCCGGCGGCACGCTCGCGGCTGGAAGTTTATTTGTGCTACTCCGGCCTGCATGCGGTTTGGTTCCATCGCATCAATCACTGGCTCTGGTCGCATAACTTTTTTCTGCTGGCGCGCTGGCTCTCGCAGGTGGCGCGGTTGCTGACTGGAATCGAAATTCATCCCGGGGCGCAGATTGGCCGGCGGGTTTTTATCGATCACGGACTGGGCGTGGTGATCGGCGAGACGGCTGTGGTGGGCGACGATGTTACTTTGTATCAGGGCGTGACGCTCGGCGGAACGGGCAAGGAGCATGGGAAGCGGCATCCGACCTTGCTTGACCATGTGGTAGTGGGCGGGGGCGCGAAGATTCTGGGAAATATTACTGTGGGCCGGAACTGCCGGATTGGCGCGGGATCGGTGGTGCTGCGGAATGTTCCGGACGATTCGACCGTAGTGGGAGTGCCGGGGCACATTATTTTTCGGGAAGGCAAACGGGTGGTAATTACCGATCCAACGCAGATTAACGACCCCCTATCAGAGGCCCTGGCGGCGGTTGCGGGCGAGGTGAATAAATTGCGCGATCGGGTGAAGGCGCTGGAGGGCGCGGACGCGGAGCATGAGCCACTGTCGGCCTCGATGCAGCGGATTATTGAGGATATCGATTATCAGATTTAGAGAGCTGTTGTTGAGCAAATACCTCGGATGAAATGATGAAATACGGATTCGTCATCGATCACCGCAAATGTATCGGATGCCATGCTTGCACGGTCGCGTGCAAGACGGAGAACCACGTCCCGCTTGGCGTCAACCGCACATGGGTGAAGTATGTCGAAAAGGGTGTATATCCGAATACTCGTCGCGTGTTTCAGGTCACGCGCTGCAATCATTGCGAGAAGCCGCCTTGCGTGACGATTTGCCCGACGACCGCCATGTACCGGCGGAAGGACGGCATTGTCGATTTCAACTCCGACCGCTGTATTGGCTGCAAGGCGTGTATGCAGGCCTGTCCGTACGATTCGATCTACATCGATCCGGATGAGGGGACAGCGGCTAAGTGTCACTTCTGCGCGCATCGCACGGAGGTTGGGCTGGAGCCGGCGTGCGTGATTGTTTGCCCCGAGCACGCGATTATTGCCGGCGACTTGAGCGACCCGACGAGCGAGGCGGCGCAACTGGTGGCGCGCGAGCCGGTGCGGGTGCGCAAGCCGGAGCAGGGAACTCAGCCCAAACTTTATTACATTGACGCCGATGAGGCGGCCATTGTGCCGACGGCGGCGAGGCATGAACCTTTTTATATGTTCTCCCAGCGCAACGCGGCGCTGCACGGGAGTGGGGCAATTTATCCGCCGGATAGTCCGCTGCTGCAGGCGAATGCGCTGGCCGCATATGACGTGAGCCACGCGCGCCCGTGGGGCTGGCAGGTCCCGGCGTACAGCTGGACGAAGTCGATTGGATCGGGAGTGCTGGCGATTCCGGCGATTGCCGTCGCGCTGGGGCGGCTGACGGGCGATCGGGTGCGCGATATTGCGATGGCTACGGTCGCGCTTTTGTTTACTGCGCTCACGACGGTTTTGCTGGTGTGGGATCTGGAGCACAAGGAACGATTTTTGCGCGTGGTGTTTACCCCGCAGAGCAAGTCGTGGCTGGCGCGCGGGGCGTTCATTCTGATTAGCTACAGCGGATTGTGCAGCGTGTTCTGGCTGGCGGCGGTTTTGGAATTCTCCGCAGTGACCTCGATTTTGCTTTGGCCTACGGTGCTGTTGGGATTCGCGGCCGCGGTTTATACGGCGTTTCTTTTTGGCCAGTGCGAAGGGCGCGATCTTTGGCAGACTCCTCTGCTCCCGGCGCACTTG
>JBAWAI010000115.1:0-7214 GCA_049589215.1 Terriglobales bacterium
GGAAGAAAAGAAAGCCCAGCCGGAAGAGAAGAAAGCGCGAGCCGGGAACTCGTCGAAACCGGAAGAGAAAACCGCGCAGCAAAAGAGTGCGCCAGTCCAGAAGGCCCACGCCCAGATTCCTGCCGACCGTTTCAAAGCCAACTTTGGACAGCAGCACAGATTTCACGTCAGCCAGGCCGACTATAACGGACGTCACTTCGCCTACGGTGGCTATTCGTTCGGGTTTGTTGATCCGTGGCCCAGCAACTGGCTCTACACGCAAGACGTTTATGTAGTGGAGATCAACGGCGTGTATTACCTCTGCAACGCAAGTTTTCCCGGCGTGAATCTTGCGCTGAGCTTCACTCTGTAACGAACATACCGGTGCGGGTCCGTGTGGATTCGCATCATCTTTTTTGTCTTTCGGCGCGTGAATTCAGACCTTGCATAAACGTGGGCGTTGAATTCACTTGAAAGGAATGAAATATGATTGGAATTATTTTGATCGTGATCCTCGTCTTAGCCCTCATGGGCGTCCTTCCACGGTGGTCGCACAGCCGAACCTGGGGTTACGGACCCACCAGTGGCGTGGGTCTGGCTCTGATCATCATCGTCATTCTGATGGTTCTCGGCCGCATTTAAGCGGCGATTGGCTCGACTGCGACGACGTAGCTAGAGGTTCAGTAATCTTCAGCGGACGCCACAGACACAGGATCATCCGCACAGCGATCGGCTGTCCGGGATCATCTTCTTCGTGGATGATGTGATTTATACTCCCACCTTCTTGCGCATCTCTTTGCCCTTTATCAAAGGAATGTAAAAAGCCAGAAAAATTGCAGCCAGCAAACCGATCGACACTCCGAGCCACAATACGTGGGGTGCGATGGTTTCTCCGACGGCGTGGTAGCGCACGATGAAGTAGGAATCCATCCAGATAAGGATGCTGGTCAGCAGTCCCGGAGAATACTCTCGGAAATGCACGCTCCACCAGACGTGCCAGAAACCATTGCATAGCCGTTCTGTCGCCCACGCCACCGGAAGAATGAGCCATTGGCCTCCACGTAGGTCATACAGAACCACGCTGGCAATCATGACGATAAAGTAGCCGGTATTGAACCAGAAAAACTTTCTCCAGGAGTATTTCGGCCACCAATGTTGCCGCACCTTCTCGACAAAGCTGCCACCAAGCAGGGATTCATCAAGTACGTGGATAACGTACGCGGCGACCATAAACCAGAAAGAGAAGATCAGCGGAACTTCCATTTCGTCACCCTTCGAGCAACTTCGTTTCTAACGCTTGGCCTGGCCTTCTCACCGCCCGAGGTCGGAGAACTAAAAACCGTTTTCGAGAGAAGCTTTCACCGCAGTCGGCGCCAGCCCACCCACATCCCAGGCTGATTCATGGCAGAATTCCTCGTAGAACTTCCCTTGGATGCTCGAAACTAGATCGTCGTAGCTGAATCGGGCGGTCGCTCGCACCTGATCTTTGCCCACCTCCACACCAGGAACGCGCAAGAGCAACCTCACGCCCGAACTGTGTTTACCGTTCATTCTTGGGTCTTCGAACCTCATTCACGAACTCATGAACGAGACTTCCTCAACCGAGCGGCTAAATTGGAATTCGTTTTGGGGGCGGCGTGTAACAGGCTGCGCGGCTGAGTTTTTCGTTGGCACAAATCGCTTCAGGCCGCCCTGCTCCAGGACCAATCCGGCGATCTTCAGCTTTTAGATCTTTGGACTATCCCTTCAACGCTGCAGCAGCCTTACGCGCAATCAACAGAAATCCCTTGCTGCGGGCGTTTTGCTCCAGTGTCGTCAGCCGTGCGCGACCGGCGGTCACGTTGCCTGACTTGAAATCCAACTCACCCAGGGCGAGCCGGGCATCATACTGAAAGAAGAGCAAGTTCGCTTTCGTCGCCTCGGACAGTGCCTCCGTGAGAAGTCTTCGAGCCGCTTCCAGATCTCCAGACGCCCCCACGATTCGCGCGCTGTCGATCGCTACCGGAAGATGCGCCACATGATCGTCAGTCTTCACCAGTTTTTCTGCCTGCTGAATTTCCGCCTTCGCCTCGGCAAGTTTTCCCGACTGCAGCAGGCAGCGGGCCGTGAGTGTGTGCGCAGCCGCTTCATAGTCGGCTTGGTTTCGAGTGTGAAAATCAGCCACGGCATTGCGTGCCGCAGACAGAGCTTCCTCTGGATGGCCGTCCTCTAATGTTAGTTGCGCCAGCGCCAGTGAATCCTGCGCAGCAGTTCCTTTTTCTCCCAATTGTGTCCGTATGGCTAGCGCGTCTTCATGCGCTTTCCGGGCTGCCGGGATGTCGCCTTCGTACAGCAGAAGTTCGCCTAGCGCCGACAGCGTGTACGCCTCGGAATGCCGATTGTGCAGGTCGCGTTTGATCTGCAATGCCTGCTCGAACATTTTCTTTGCTTGTGGCAGATCGCCCTCATCCAGGTACAACTCGCCGATGTTGCTCATGGTCATGGCAATTTCGAATTGGCTGCCCGTCTCTCGGAAGACTGCGAGCGCCTCTTCGTATTTCGCTTTGGCTCCCGCTTGGCTGCCCTTATCGGCCAGCACATTTGCAATGCTGTTGAGCGTATTCGCCTGGCTGTCCTTGTCCCCGATCTCGCGCTGAATGCTGAGCGCTTCTTCATACATCTTTTGTGCCGCTGCAAGATCGCCCTGGTCGTAGAATCCGATTGCAATATCGAGCAGACAGGTGGCCGTATTGCGTTGCGACCCCACTTCGCGGAAGACTGCCAACGCTTGCTCGTTCAGTTGCCGCGAGCCGCTCAGGTCCCCGTGCTGATAAAGGTTGTTCGCTAACCCCATGATGGCACCAGCCGCGCCCAATCGATCGCCCGCCTCGGTGTAAGTTCGCCGTGCGGCCTGAAATGCGGCGTTCGAGTTGTCAATCTGGTCCCGATAGCGGAAGGCAACGCCTTCCTGATTCAGCGCCTGCGCCAAGACCAGCCGCTGTCCACTGGCTTGAGCCTTCGTTGCCGCACGCGACGCTGCCTCGCCGGCCTCCCGATATTTCGAAAGACCGAGGTAGGCGCTGCTTTCGGCCAAATCGGTTCGCGGATCTTCCGATGCCGGAGCCGGCAACCGGCGCAGTTGCTGCAGCGTGGTCAGCGCGTCTTTGGACTTCCCCCCCGTGCTTTCAGCCAGCGCCAGCAGCAAGCCATATTCAAGATTGTCGGGAAAGAACTGCGTGAGCGTACGATAAATGCCGATCGCCCCTTCCCAGTCGTGGTTCGCTTCCAGGTAACGCGCCTGGATTGCCAGTTTGTCCTCGCGGCCCAGTCCCCCCGACAAATCGAACGCCGTCTTCGCTTCCGCTGCGGCCTTACCATCGTAGCCGAGAGCGGTCCAGGCCGTTGCCAGCGCCGAATGCGCCAGCGCGAAGCCCGGTTCGAGTGCCAACGATTTTTGCAGAAGATCTCGTGCCGCCAGAGTGTCGCGGGCGTGGAGCTTCGCCAATCCCTGAGAATAGAACCGAGCCGCTTCCGCATTCGACGGCAATGACGCTTTCACCGCTGCTGCATCAGCCGCCGAAATCGCGCCCGCACCCAATTTCTGCCGAAGTTCTGCGCCTGCCCGGCTTACCATATCGTCAATTTGATCCTCGCGTCCTTTGACGGATATCGATGCAAGCGTTTCTCCCGCAACCGCGTCCTACAACCTCAAATCGAGTCGGACCTGATCCTTTCCGAGCGGGACGTACGACCCGACTACAACTTCATCGGCGTTCAGGTTTTCGCGGATCTTCGTCAGCGTTTCCCGGCCATAGCTGTCGGCATCGGGCAACGCTAGATTGGTTTTCATGCGTGCTACATTTTCGCTCGCAACCGTCCGCAATTCCTCACCCGCGCCCAGTTCCGTGGTCAGCATTTCCGCAAGCGCGGTCGAGAGCCACGCCTTGTCCGCCTGCCCGGAAACGTTCTTCAAGCCCAGCACGGCCACCGATCTGCGCCCGTGAACTAATGAGCTCGTTGTTCCAACCGTCGTGGATCTGTCGCGCTCGAACAGTCGATCGCGAACTTTAGAAACATTCAGGCCGATCCCCAATCCTGCGAGAACAACGACAGCGGCAATAACCGCTATTGCGATTTGCGATTTCCTGGGTGGCCCAGCTGGCAGCAACACCCCAAAATCCCGTGCGGGCGCGGTGGAAAGTCCCTCCAGCGCCACTCGCAATTCGCGCGCCGATTGATACCGTTGCGATGGATCTTTCGCCAGCGCTTTGGAAATGATGTTTTCGAGTCCCGGGGAAACATATTTGCTTGCCGACCGCGCTGGCGCTGGAGACTCATACAAAATCGCGCCCATCAACTCCGCGCCCTGGGTCTGCGGAAATGCCCGCCGTCCCGTCGCCATCTCGTGTAGAACTGCGCCGGTCGCATATATATCGCTGCGCGGATCGACCGGCAATCCGCGCAACTGCTCCGGCGACATATATGGGACAGTGCCCGAAACCGTTCCTGTGTCCACCGTGATGCTGCGCGTCAAATCGCCGCCACTGGCTGTGGGAACGTGCTTCGCCAGCCCGAAGTCCAGAATTTTCAGCCGGCCGTCAGGCGTTACAAATAGGTTTGCCGGTTTGAGATCGCGATGAATGACTCCCTGGTCATGCGCAGCCGCTAGGCCGTCCGCCAGTTGAGTCACTAGGCGTATGATTTCCGGCTGCGGCATCGCTCCACCATGCAGCCGTTCGCTCAACGGTCTTCCTGGAATCAGTTCCATCGCCAGAAAGTCCACTTCCTCCTGCGAACTGAACTCGAAAACCGTCGCAATATTCGGATGGTTTAACTTGGCAAGCGCCAATGCTTCTTTCCGGAATTGTTTTCGCGCAGCATCATCGGCAAGCACGCCCGCCGGCAGCACTTTCAGCGCGACATCGCGGTCCAACTGCTCGTCGTGCGCGCGATACACCACGCCCATTCCACCCGCACCGATTTGTTCGAGGATGCGATAGCGGCCAAGAATCTGGCCAACGAACTCGGAAGGCGGCTCCATAAGTCAAGAAATGCTAGAACGTGTCGACGCCAATGTCCATGCCGGACTCAAACTTTGTCGGCGACCATCGAAATCCAACTCAAAGCAACACTCTCCAGGATTGGTCAATCTCGGGAGGGGTAGTCACTAAAGACCGTGAGTGCCTCGCCGCGCAAGTGGCGACGAGTGAGGCACTACTCGGAAGTCGCGCGCCGGAACAACTCTCAATTACGGAAAGCCAGAAGTCCGTTTGAAGTTGCGCGCGCACGGCCCTTACAGTCGCCCGATCAGACACTGTGAAGCAGCCCAAACGCCCGCTTTGCTATCGACAGGTGCTGGCCGACGGTTTTACTGCTGCCATCCGCCGCCGAGCACTTTGTATAGTTGGACGAGGCTTCGGTATTCATCGCCCCGCGCGGCTGCCAGCGTCAGTTCGGCACCGTAGAGCGAGCGTTGTCCGTCGAGCACTTCGAGATAGGTCGTCGTTCCGCCTTTATAACGAAGAGAGGATATGCGGACGGTTTCCTGCAGATCAGCAACGCTATCCTGTTGGCGCAATCGCACCTGATGAAATTTTTCATAACCTATGAGTGCATCCGAGACGTCCCCAAACGCATGCTGGATGGCCTGCTGGTAGGCGATGAGAGCCTGCTTGTGTTTCGACTCGGCGAGATGCAGGTTGCCCTTCAGAGCACCTCCTGTAAAGATGGGCTGGCTTACCTGCGCGCCATAGGACCAGATGCCGAGCTGCGTGTTGTAGAAGCTTGGAAAAACAGAGTCTCGACCAAATGAACCGCCGCCGCCCCCGGTCAGGGAGATCTGCGGGAAGAACTGAGCTTTCGCGACTCCGATGTCGGCGTTGGCAGCAATCAGGATCTGTTCGGCCTCGCGAATATCAGGCCTACGCTCGATGATCGAAGATGGAAGGCCGGCTGGGACTTCCGGCGGCAGGGTCTGCTCCACGAGAGGGATGCCGCGCGCAATGTCTTGCGGATAGTTGCCGAGGAGGATGCTGATCGCATCTTCTTCCTGCGCGATTTGCCGTTCCAGGTCGGGGATTTGCGCGTTCGCAGTGTCGAGGACCTGTTGAGCCTGGAGGACGTCCAGCTTTGTGGCGACGCCGTGCTGAAGGCGCAGGTTCGTGAGCTTGACTGAATCAGTTTGCGTGTTCACGGTTTCGCGCGTGATCTTGAGTTGCAGATCCAGTTGCAAAAGACTGAAATAATCGCTCGCTACGTCGCTAACCAAAGTGAGCACCACGACCTGGCGCGCGTCTTCCGTGGCGAGAAGCTGAGCGCGGGCAGCTTCGGTTGCGCGGCGCAACCTGCCAAAGAAATCGAGCTGAAACGCAGCGTCGGCGGTGAGGATAAGAAAGTTGTATTTGGATTGTTCCTGATTCTCTTTGCCGCCGCTGAAGGTGCCGTTGCTGGAAACCTGAGGAAACAGGCTGGAGCGTGTGACGGCAACCTGAGCGCGAGCGGAATTGATGCGTTCGGTCGCAACTTGCAGATCGTAGTTTTGTTTGAGCGCAGTGCGAATAAGTTCCTGGAGCTGCGGATCCTGAAACACCTGCCACCAGGGGAGATCGGCGTAAGAGGCAGTCTGTGACTGAAGCTGAGGATTCTCTGAAAGGTCGCGATATACGGCGGGGGTCTGAACAGTGGGCCGATGATATTTGGGCCCAACCATGCAGCCGACCATGCACCCAAACAACAGAGCGGACCCGAGAGTGACGACCAGCAATTTCCCGACGTTAAGTTTCTTAGCTTTCATAGCAATCAATTCCGTTGAGCCAGCGGTCCCTTCAAATCCTGAAGACGTCAATCTCCGGGTGCGGGCGAAGCGGTCGCGGGCACAATACCCGAGGCGGGCTCCCTGCCCGCGCCCGACCATTTCTCAACCATAAAGAAGATGCCGGGCACAAAGAAAATTCCAATTGCGCTGGCGGCGAGCATGCCGCCGATGACCGCCGTGCCCATAATCTGGCGGGCAACCGAGCCGGCGCCACTGGCCGTCCACAATGGCACGCAGCCAAGGATAAACGCGAACGAAGTCATCAGGATCGGGCGCAGACGCAATCTCGCGCCTTCGAGAGCCGCGTCGGCGAGCGGTTTTCCATGTTCGTACTGGTCTTTGGCGAATTCGACGATCAGAATCGCGTTCTTTGCCGCCAAGCCAATCAGCATGATGAGGCCGATCTGCGAGTAGACATCGCTTTCGATCTGCACCATATAAG
>JBAWAI010000116.1:0-6529 GCA_049589215.1 Terriglobales bacterium
CGGAGCCAAAAAAAGCGAGCTGCATCCCCACGCATAGAAAACCAACTGAGCAAACGGCAAGCGCCTCTTCGATTCCGTAGCGGTAGAGCCTGGCTTGCGAAACGGCAGCTTCGGCCGCCGCGTAGCAGAACAAGGCAAAGATCATTAGGAAAACGCCGGTGGTTTGATCCGACGATCGAGGGAGGAAAACAACGGAAAACAGGGGAGCGCCGGCGCCAACAATGATCAGGGTGAAGAAAAACAAAACCAGCCGCAGGAAAACGTTGGTGGTGCGGAGATCGGAGACGGTCTCCCGTTCCAGAACCTGGTATTGCGCCTTGGTGAGAAAGCCCTCACCAAACCAGTCCTTCAAAAATATGCGGGCGCGCAGAGTCTCTTCGCTGGCCGCACTATAGACTCTCACGCTGACCTCCCGAAGCGGCGTCCGATCATGACCAGCGCCACGAGCATCGCCACTCCGCTGATGACGAAATAGCTCAGCACGGCGGATGCATCATTGACGTTCCGCAGGAACAGCGAACTGACGCCCACATACCCGTACACGGCCGAATAAGCAACAAAGGCAAACTGCCGCCGCGCCAGCCCCCAACCGAGTGAGGCGCAACAGACCATTAGCAAAGCGAAAAACCATATGCCGTAACCCTCCCGCTCGAACACGCCGGAGAGCACCGCCCAAAATAGCAAGTTGGCCACGATGTTCAGATAAGTACCGAAGAAATGTGGTTTCAGGCCCACGCGCTGAAGCAGTGCCGCGCCAACCCCGACCACCAGGCAGTAGAGAAGAGCATATTGGCGATACGCAGCATCCTGAGGAACCGACCAACGCGAGATAGTCAGCCCGAACCATCCGGCGAGTGACGACAAAGCGAGCGACAACACGAAGCGGTTGTCGAACCGGTAAGCCAGGAAGAAAAACAAGACGGCAGTCGCCAGCAGATAGAGATCCCATTGTCCGGAGAGCACGTGCAACCGGCTCTCCACGTATGCGAGCTCTACGCCCCAGACCAGGCTGCCAAGGTAAAGCACGTAGTCAAAGATTGGACTCGGAGCGGGCGTTTCACCGGCTGCCCACGAGGGCGCGCGCGAAAAACAGTACCAGAAACAGACCGCGAGAATAATCGAGAGCACGGTCAGCATAACCACGTCACCGAGTTGCTGCGACCAGGTGCTGACCGTCCAGCCGAGTCCCGCAACGAACGCCACTACACCGGCGTAGAGCAAAACATTCAATTCGAGAAAAAGGGAAAACGGTTCTCTACGGGAGAGGCCTGCCAGATGGGCGTACTGCTCCGGCGAAATTTTGCCTTGCTGCTTCCATTGCTCGAGTCTCGCGAAGATGGTCATGAAGCCTTCGTCCGCCAAACTCTACACCGTGTCGATAGCCGGACCCAGTGTCACCATAAGTTCACTCATCCTAATTTCCAACCGGCTTGGTCGTTGCAGACAAAGCGCTCGCCACTCACTTCTCCGGCAAATTCTCGCGCAAGAACTTTCACCCAGATCCGCGTGCGATGAATCTCAAAAAGAAGCCTGGAGAAAAGTAAAAGAAATGGCCGAAGCCTGCCACGACGACCGCGACTTATATCTCCGCTTCGTCGGCAACTAAGATCGTTTAGGCGGGATCGTATGCGCCGACACCGTCCTTACTTTCAGGCTGGCGCGAGCACCCGAACCAACCCGATTTATGCCAGCGTCTTCAATCCGAAAGGAAGCGTCCGCATCCTTTTCCCGGTCGCGGCGAAGATGGCGTTTCCAATTGCCGGTGCCAGAGGCGGCACGCCCGGTTCTCCGATACCGCTCGGCCGTTCCCTCGAGGGCACAATGTGCACCTCCACGCTCGGCATCTCTCGCATGCGCGTGGGTTCATAGTCGTCGAAATTCCGCTGCTCCACCATGCCATCCTTCAATGTGATCTGATTGCGTAAAACGGCGGAGAGCGCAAACCCAATCGCCCCCTCGATCTGCGCCGTCACCACGTCGGGATTCACGGCCACCCCGCAATCGACCGCCGCAACCACGCGATCCACCTTAATCGTCGAACCATCCATCATCACATCGGCGACCATCGCCACGTGTGTGTTAAACGAGTGATGATACGCAAAACCCCGCCCGCGTCCCTTGCCGGTTGGCTGCTGACTCCATCCGGCCCTCTCCGCAGCCAGACGCACTACGGCAGCATCACGCGGCTGCTTGGCAAGCAGCTCCAAGCGGAGTGCCACCGGATCTCTTCCGGTTGCGTGCGCGATCTCATCGATCATCGTCTCCATCACGAATCCGGTGTGACTGTGCCCAACCGAACGCCACCACAGAACGGGCAAGGGAGACTTGGCATTATGGACGTCAATCGCCAGATCGGTTATTCCATAGGGAGTGTCCACGATGCCCTCGATCGTGCTCGCGTCCAGGCCGTTCTTCACCGCGACCCTTTCAAATGGCGTGCCGGTAAAGATCGACTGACTCACTACCTTGTGTTGCCAGCCGGCGATCTTATGCTCTCGCGTCAGTCCTACCTTCACGCGATGCAGAACGAGCGGCCGGTAAAAACCGCCCTTGATGTCGTCATCACGCGTCCAGACAAGATGCACTGGCGCTTTGCTGCTCATACCTTTGGCAATTTCCGAGAGCTCAACGATCCAGTCCGCCATGGGATTCCCGCGCCGCCCGAAACTGCCGCCCGCCAGAAGCGTATTGATTTTGATCTGCTCCGGTTTGAAACCCAGTATCTGCGCGGCCACGATTTGATCGATGGTCTGCAGTTGGCAACCCGACCATATCTCGGCTCCATCGCTGTGGAGCTCCATCGTGCAATTCAACGGTTCCATCGGAGCGTGAGCCAGATACGGAAGGCTGAACTCCGCATCGAGCGTTCTTGCCGCGTTGGCTATTGCCCTCGCTGCGTCTCCGCGGCCTTCCGCCGTCAATCCCGGCTCTCCCGCAAGTTGGCGGTACTCCGCCAAAATCTCCGGGGTCGATCGCTTTTCGGCCTGAGCCGTGTCCCACTTCACCTTCAGTGCATCGCACCCGCGAATCGCGGCCCAGGTGTCCGCTGCAACGACGGCGACCCCCCGCGAGATCGGCACAACCTCAACGACGCCCTCGATTTTCTTCGCCTCCGTGGCATCGAACGAAACGACTTTCCCGCCAAAGTGATCGGGACGTTTCACCACCGCCGTTAGCATGCCGGGGCGGCGCACATCCATCGCGAAGACCGCTGTCCCGGTTGTCTTCCCTTTTGAGTCGAGCCTTGGAATTCGTTTTCCGATCAACTGCCAATCTTCCGCCGGCTTAAGTTTCACATCCTTCGGGACCGGCATCTTCATCGCTTCCGCAGTCAGTTCTCCCAGTGTCGCTCGATGGCCGGCGCCATGGCCGATCACGCCTTTTTCGAGCGTAATCTCGCCCACCGCAACGTTCCAGCGCTCTGCCGCCGCCGCAATAAACATGGCCCGCGCGGCCGCGCCCATCTTGCGCGTTTGCTCCCAACACTCGGCTGTTGAGGTCGAGCCCCCCGTGCCCATGACCGGCCCGAACAACAGGTTGTTATAAAGATCAGACCGGCTCGGCGCGAATTCGAAACGCATGGCGGACCAATCCACCCCGAGTTCTTCCGCCAACAACGTTGACATCCCGGTCGCGATCCCCTGTCCCATTTCAAGGTGCTTGCTGATCAAGGTCACCGAGTTGTCTGCATCGACCCTCAGAAAAAAGTTTGGATCGTAAATGCCTTGCGCCGGGCCGCCTTCTTGCGCCCATGCGTGCGGTGAAAACGGAATATATGCGCCCAGCACGTACGCCCCCGTGACGGCGGCCGCGCCCCTCAAGAACTCGCGGCGTGAGAAATCGAAGAAGGGAAGCGTTGCAAAATTGACTCTCATGATGGCAGGCTCCTAGGCCAGCGACTTGGCGGCTTCGTGAATGGCGCGTCGGATACGCACATAAGTGCCGCAGCGGCAGATATTTCCCTCCATGCCGGCGTCGATATCCTTGTCCGTGGGATTTTTGTTTTCGTTAAGCAGAACGATCGCCGACATGATCTGCCCTGACTGGCAATATCCGCATTGCACAACATCAAGCTCCTGCCATGCGCTGATCACCTCGTCGGCAACCTTCCCCGTTACGCCCTCAATCGTCGTGACGTTTTTCCCCGCGACTTCGCCCACCATGATTGAGCACGATCGCACCGCCTCCCCGTCGACGTGGACCACGCACGCTCCGCACATCGCGTGTCCACACCCAAACTTGGTGCCGGTAAGGTTCAGCTTGTCGCGAATGGCCCAAAGCAGCGGCATCTGTGGATTGATATCCAACTGGTGAGATTGCCCATTCACCTTAAGGTCGATCATGTTGTGTAATCCCTCTCTGCTCGCCGCGCGAGCCCGATCCGTTTCTCTTATTTGGGACAGGCCGTGCCACCCGCAACCCACGTCTTCATCAAGCGAACAAATTCGTCGTGCGGAATCGGGACCGGCTCCAGTTCAGCCCCAGGACTCCACCCCCACAAAACCAGCGGTTCGGTTTCCATGTGCTCAATCAGCATTGCAGGAGATCGCTTGCCATTCCGCGCCGGATCTTTAACCATCCGGCAGAGGTCTCCGCTGGAAAGGCCTTGCCATAGCATGGAAACCGGAGCGAGTGACCAATTCGGCGCGCCCGGTGTTCTCGACGTCAGGTTATTCCCCATGTTGTTATGGCAATTTCCGCAGCGCATGGTCCCGACTCCATGACTGTCCGAGCCGCGCACTACATGGGGAACATGAACCCGCCGGGCATCGCCCTGAAGCGGAGATTCGAGCTGATGACAATTGAGGCAGCGTGGATGCTGCAGAACGGTGACAATCTTTTCCCAGGCGGCAAGGCTTTCCGTTCGGCTGCCCGGTTGCGTTTGCCCATGCAAGGGCGTAGCAGAGACGAGCAACACCATCGCCAGGAGAATGCCCATTGCAACGTTGCTATGTCCACCCGATCGCTGCGACCGATGGATCACTCCACCTACAGGATTGCAGTTCACCACACGCAAACTCCTTCCCGGCGCACCTAAGAAAGGTGATGCATCCCGAGATTGTACTCGAGTACGAAAAGCGGGCACCGCAGCCACTCACTTCTCCGGCAAATTCTCGCGCAAGAACTTCACCACATTCTCGCCCATCACCATCTGTATCTCATTCTCCGAATACCCCGCGTCCATCATCGCCTCGGTAATCTTCACGAGACCGGTCGTATCGAACGGCTCCGTCACCGCCCCGTCGAAATCCGATCCCAGCGCCACATGCTCCACGCCCACGCGATCTGATACATACCGCATCGCCCTCACAATCGCCTTCGCGTCCCTCCCGCAGGTCGCCGTATCCCAGTATCCAATCCCGATCAATCCTCCCTTGGCCGCTACCGCCCGAATCTGATCGTCGCTGAGATTGCGATTGTTGTTGCACGTCCCCTTCACGCCCGTGTGCGATACCACCACCGGCCGGGTCGCCATCGCCAGCACATCGTCAATTGTCCTGGACGACGCATGCGCCAGGTCCACGATCATGTGCCGCATCTCCATCTCTCGAACCCACTCGCGCCCCTTGTCGGTCAGCCCGATCTTCGCAACTCCCGCCGCCGCGCCGCCAATGTCGGTATCGAAAAAATGGCTGGGCGACATCATCCGATAGCCCGCGCCGTAAAGCGCATCAAGATTCTCCAGTTTGCCGTCGAGCGCATGCGCCCCTTCAATCGAGAGCAGACCAGCCGTAAGATTTCTGTTATGCGAACGCCGCTCCAGATAACTCGAAAGGTCGGCCGCGCTCTCGATCACCACGAATCCGCCGCGCGAACCCTTGGCGAAGCGATGAAGCCTCCGCGCCTGGTAGAGCGCGCGCTGCGTCAGGCTGGTCCAGGTCGCTGGCGGCCAGCGCTCCACAAGCGCAAGCAAAGTGATGGTGTCGCTCTTGTCGTCATTGTGTTCAATGTTCAGCCCGCGCGGGCTTTTGGTAGGTAAAGAAAAAACCTGCAACGCAACATTCCCCTCAGCCAGCCGGGGAATGTCTACCTGTCCATCCCTGCTGCGCTCCAGAAGATCGCGTCCCCACAACAGCGAATCCGCGTGCAGGTCCGCGATTGTGAGTTGGCCGTGCAGCGCAAAAGCCTTGTCGGACGCCGTGTATGGCGGCCTGACCAGAACTTTGTTCTCGCGCTGATCCACTATCTGAGGAATCTCCGACAGAAAAGCGGCCGCGATCCCCACCACCACAAAAATAAGAAGAAGAATCCGCCGCACAAAAAACCTCCGCACCGGCTGCAATTTAATTTGTCAACATCCTGAGTGAAGAACTGATTGTCCTGAGCCACCGGCTGATCTCTGCTCTTTTTTTATCTTGTTGTCATCCTGAGCGAAGCGAAGGACCTGTGCATTTCATCGCGGCGTATCAATTCGTTGTGTCGTCGCACGGCTGTCAACCAGGCCCGGCGCTACTTCGCCAGCGCCCCAAGCGCCTCTCGAAATAAACCATCGAATCCTCCAGATGCCGCGCCCCGCGCGGCATTCAGC
>JBAWAI010000117.1:0-10582 GCA_049589215.1 Terriglobales bacterium
GCTGCTCCACGGAGACACGAGCCAGTTTCTCTGCCAACTGTTAGGAGCCACGATTTGCGTGGCCTGGGCGTTCGGCGCGACTTATTCGGTTTTCTGGACGGTGAACAAAGTGCGCTCGATGCGCGTATCGGCGGAGTCGGAGATCGAAGGGCTGGACATGCCGGAGTTCGGGATGCCGGCGTACCCGGAGGATGCGGTGAGTCCGGCTTCGTATTAGGCGTTGGGTTAAAGATCAGGCACGCGACGCTTACTCTGCCGTCGCGTCCAGGAATTTTGCGGTTCGCTGCGCGCCTAGTATTTCTCGCGCGACTCGCTCGACGTTCCGCCCGCCGCTGGAATGTAGCACTGGAGCGTGTAATCCATCACCATGCGGTCGGCGTTGAAGCGCCAGCCCAGCGTGCGGATGGTGCGCTTCATGCGCTTGATCCAGCCGCGCGGCAGGCCGTCGCGATCGCGCTGGTAATAGAGTGGAATCACTTCTTCGTGGAGCACGCGCATCAGGTCTTCGGCGTCGCGCGTGTCGTGCACGTTCAGGTCGGAGTGCGTCCGGCCGCCGCCGATGGCGAAGCCGTTCAGGCCGTCGTAGGCCTCGGCCCACCAGCCATCGAGCACAGAAAGGTTCAGCCCGCCGTTCAGGACAACTTTTTGCCCGCTCGTGCCCGAGGCCTCCAGTGGACGGCGGGGATTATTCAGCCACACATCGACGCCCTGCACAAAATGGCGGCCGACGTTAATGTCGTAATCTTCGACGAAGACGAACTTGTCGCAGAATTGCGGATCGCGCATCAACTGCGCGACCTGCTGGAGCACGCGCTTGCCGGGCTCGTCGTTCGGGTGCGCCTTGCCGGCAAAGACGAACTGCACCGGGCGGGTGGGGTCTTTCACCATGGCCGCGATCTTTTCGAGATCGGACAGGATCAGGTTGGCGCGCTTGTAGGTGGCGAAACGCCGCGCGAATCCGATGGTCAGCGCATCCGGGCTGAGCACGCGCTCCAGCCGCTGGAATTCCTGCGTGGGCTCATCGCGCCGCTCCGCCTGCTTGATCGCGCGCCGCCGCACAAACTCGATCATGCGCGACTTCAGGTTCAGGTGCGTCTCCCAGAGTTCGCCATCATCGACGTTTTCGATGCCGTCCCAGATATGCGAATCGCTGCTTTTCAAATTCCAGCCCGTGCCCAGATGGCGGTCGTAGAGGCGGAACATCTGCGGCGCGAGCCAGGAGGGAACGTGCACGCCGTTGGTCACGTGGCCAATCGGCACCGAGTCTTCGGATTTGCCCGGGGTCAGGCCCGTCCACATGGCGCGCGACACTTCTCCGTGCAATGACGAGACCGCATTGGCGCGCCGCGCCATCTTCAGCCCGAGCACGGTCATGCAGAACCGCTCATCGCTGCCAGGGTTCTCCTGGCCGAGGGCCATGAACTGTTCTTTGGAGAGGCCAAGCGCCTCGCGCAGAATTCCGAGGTGTTCTTCGATCAGATCGGCATCGAAGCGGTCATGGCCAGCCGGCACCGGAGTGTGAGTGGTGAACACCACCTCGCGGGAAACCCGCGGCACCGCTTTGTCGAAACCGATGCCCTCTTCTTCCATGCGCATCCGGATCGCTTCGAGGACGGCGAATCCGCTGTGGCCTTCATTCAAATGGAGCACGCCGGGATTGATACCGAGGGCCTTCAGAGCGCGCAGTCCACCCACACCGAGCAGCAACTCCTGATGCACGCGCACGCGCCCATCGCCGCCATAGAGGCGCGAGGTAAGCTCGCGATCCTCGGGGGCGTTGCCTTCGACATTGGAATCGAGCAGGAACAGATCGCAGCGGCCTACCTGCACGCGCCAGACTTTCGCGCGGATGGACCCGTGCCGTGTGTCCACCTGCACCACCACTGGACGGCCATTCTTTCCGATGGCCGGTTCCATGGCGAGCGCGTTCACCTCGTTCTTGATGTATTCCTCGCGCTGCCAGCCATCCTGGTCGAGCCGCTGGCGGAAATATCCCTGGCCATAAAAGAGGCCGACGCCGACGAGCGGAATGCCGAGATCGGAGGCGCTCTTGATGTGATCGCCGGCCAGCACGCCCAAGCCGCCGGAATAAATCGGCAGTGACTCGTGAATGCCAAACTCCGCCGAGAAGTAGGCCACCGGCCGCGGCCGCAGCACACCCGCGCGCCGTTCGCCCCAGGTATGTTCGGACTCCTGATACTCACGCGCCCGCCGGAACGCGTAGTTGATCCGGCTGTCAAGGCCGAGTTCGCTGGTTCGCTCCTTCAACCGGGCCTGAGGAAACTCGTTCAGCAGCCCCACCGGACTGTGATTCAGCTCCCGCCAGCGCAGCCGGTCCAACTCCCGAAAGAGCTGTCCCGCGTCGGCGTCCCAGCTCCACCACATATTGCGAGCCAGCGACCAGAGGCGCTCCTGCACCGGGGCAATGAAGCGGTCGAGGGTGCGGGCTTCGCTGACCACTGGCGCCACGCGCTTGGCGGCCTCGGTCAGCAATCGAATTTCATTTTCCGGGAAGACGCGCGCCTCGACGGTCTGCACCACCAGCACGCCCTGCAACACTCCGCGGTCAATCAGCGGCACGCCCAGAAACGACTGGTAGGGGTCTTCACCGGATTCCGGAAAGTATTTGAAGCGCGGATGATTCTTTACGTGCTCGACCGCGACCGGCCTGACCTGCTCCGCGACCAGCCCGGTGAGGCCCTCGTTCACGCTCATGCGCAGAGTGCCCACGCAGTCCGGGCTGAGGCCAAGGGTCGCCGCCAGCACCAGGTTGGCGCGATCGGGCTCCAGCAAATAAGCTGAGCACACATCCGTTCCAAATCTTCGCGCAATCAGCGCGACCACATTCATCAGCGTCTCCGCCGGCTTGGATGAATCCGCCGTCAGATTCGCGATCTCGCCGAACTCGAGCACATAGCTGGCATCGAGCGAGCAGGCAACCCGTTCCCGATCCATTTCCAAATCGTTAGTTTCCAATTTCGTATGTCCCCATTAAGAATATAAAAGCGTCGATTTACGATGCGACAGAAACTTGTTCATCCGCCCGACGGGTCGGTCGGGAAGGCTATTCTAACGGTCCCTTCCTATTCTATCGGGTGAAATTTGTGGATTCCCGTTGGATTTTTGATACTCCGATTACGACGGTGCGGATGGAGGGCCCTAAGTCATTGAAGAAATAAGGGCGACGGGCCGATGGCGGGCGACTTAGACCGGCTAACTGCGGATCGAAAATCGACAACCGGGAACAAAAAAACTGCGCCTCATCCGCTTCAACTCGGACAAGGCGCAGCGTGGGACGAACCACGAGTCGCGAGCAACCGCCCAACTCAGGGTCGCTCGAGACTCGCGGCTCGCAACTCGCGATTTACTCTGACGGATGCAGCACGCGGAACGTGCTTCCTCCGTTCGACCAGACCAGCACCAGCGCATCCTGGCCTTTCGGCACGTTGCCGAGCGCCTGCGCCACGTCAGACGCGGTGTGCACCGGCTTGCGATCGACTTCCATGATCACGTCGCCGCGGCTGATGCCGGCGTTATCCGCCGGACTTCCCGGCACAACATCATTCACGATCGCGCCATGAATGTTGACGCCCTGGTTTGCGCCGTCCTGCTGCAACTGCTGGCGCGCGTTCTGATCGAGGTCGCCGAGACTCAGCCCCCAGCGCCCTTTGTGCTCCGGGGCTCCAGCGACTTCGCCGCCGTTCGTCGAGTTCAGGTCACCCAGCGTAACGGAGACGCTCGCGGGCTTGTCGTCGCGCGTCACCTCAAGTTGAATGGTGTCGCCCGGCTTCTTCTGCCCGACCAGCATCTGCAACTGGCCGGCATCGGTGATTGATTTGCCGTTGAGTTCGGTGATGACGTCACCCGTCTTCAGCCCGGCCTTCGATCCGGGCGAATCCGGTGTCACGTCGCTTACCAGCGCTCCCTCGGCCTTATTGAGGTGGAAGAACTTCGCGTTGTCAGGCGTCACGTCGGCGATCTGAACGCCGATGTAGCCGTGCGTGATCTTGCCATCGCGGATCAGCGTGTTCACGGCCGGCTCGACGATCTGAGTCGGAATGGCAAAACCCATGCCGGCAAACGAGCCTGAGCCCGAGACCAGGAACGTGTTGATGCCGATCAGTTCGCCGTGCGCGTTCACCAACGCTCCACCGGAGTTGCCGGGGTTGATGGCCGCATCCGTCTGGATGAATTCGCCCGGCTTGCGACGATCGCCATCCGGATTCGGACGATTGAGCGCGCTGATAATTCCGCGCGTGACCGTGAACTGATATCCAAAGGGATTGCCGAAAGCCAGCACTGTCTGTCCTGGGCGCAGAGTGGCGGAATTGCCCCACGGCACGCTCGGCAGATTGCTGCCGCTGATTTTGATGACCGCGAGATCCGTCAGCGGATCGGCGCCGATCAGCTTCGCGGGCACCACTTCCTTGTTGCTCATGGTTACGCGAATATCGACCGCGCCTTCGATGACGTGATTGTTGGTGACGATGTAACCATCGGGCGAGATGATCACGCCGCTGCCGAGGCCGCGCTCGATCCGGTTCTGCGGCTGCTGTTGAAAGCGGAACTGCCTACCGAACTGCTGCCCGAATTGCTGCCCGAACGGACTGTTCGGTCCGAAGAATTGCTGCATGTCAGGGCCGCCGCCGCCGTCGTCTGCCGTCTCCTTCGACTTTGAAACGACGGTGACGTTGACGACTGCCGGCGTTACGCGAGCCGCCAGGGTCTCCATGGCATGGTCGAGCGAAAGTAGAGCCTCGACGCTGCTGTCATCGAGCGCCGACGCCGCGGGAGCGGGCGTGGCCGCCTTCGCCGACTTGGTGAAGCTGACGGTAGCGAGCGAAGCAACCACCGCAACCGCCAGCACTGCGACCGCGAAGCGCCCGGCGATTACGCTCTTCTTTTTGGAGGAATTCTCCGCGGGATTGCCGGCGGAATTTTCCGCCGAAGCTGATTGTGATTTTGTGAATTGAGATTTCAAACGTTCCACCCACATCTTCATTGCCTGTTCTCCTTTTGATAACGAACTGAAATAAAAACTGCGCTTCTCAAATCTGCGAATCTTGCTCATTCCTGCAACTAAATCGTTAGTTGATGATTCCAAAAAAAATGCGCCCGCCACCGCTCAGCTAAATTTTCTTCGCCGCCGGCAACCGCATCTCTTTCCAAACCGGGGCAGCCACCGTTACCCGCACCATTTGCATGCTCCAGACCAGCATCGGGCCGCGCGGCAGAGCGACGATCGTCAACTCATACACCGGAACATTCGCACTCACAAACTCCGTCTCGCGCACCAGCAGCATCTGCACGGAGGGATGATTGCCGCGATCGGCAGCAGGGCGAACCTCGGCGTTCGCTTCCAGGGACGGCTCGGTCGTCGTCGCAGGATTCGAAGCAGCTAGTGTCGCGGGCGAGGTTGGCCGTGTATTTTTCCGCAGCGATGTCGAGATCGCCGCTTTCGAAATCCGTGCTGTGGGCGCTGCTTTTAAATGCGCCGTCGATGTTCTCAAGTCCGCCGCAATTACCGCGGGATGCCGCGAGCCTCGATAATCCGCGGCCACTACGCGCGCGCCCGCCATGCCCGCCGAATACACCGGAGCCGCTTCCGCCTCGCGATCGAAGGCCACGAATTGCGGAGTCGCCGGCAGCATCACGGCGCAGAGCGCGGCGAACGTCCCGACCAAACCGAGCGCCGGCTTCGAGATCCCGCGCGCCGCCGGCCGGTTCTTATCCAGAATCTGCGCGACTCGTTCCGAAGCCTCGCGGGCGCGATGCACAATTGCTTGCGCCATTGTCCACCCGCGCTGCGCGAGACTTCTTTCCAGGAGGGATACCAGGCAATTGGCATACCCCATCGGGTTGTCAGTTTCGGCAACCACGATGTCGTCACAAGCCATCTCGCGCTCGACCGCCAGGCGGCTCTCAATCCACCACACGGCAGGATGAAAGAAAAACACCGCGCGCACCGTCTTCTGCACCAGGTTCGTCCAATCGTCCCAGCGCCGCAGATGGGCAAATTCGTGCCGCAGAATAATGCTCAATTCACTCGCCGGGAGTTCCGCGAGCGCCCACGCCGGGAGCACGATCATCGGCTGCCAGAGTCCCAGCGCCGACGGGACACGCGTGTGTTCTGAAGAGGCCAGCGTCACATGCCGCGAACCAAATCCGCGCGCCGTATTGAGCTCGTCCATGGTGGCGACGATTGCAGGATCGAGCTGGGCAGCGGCTACCGGAATGCAACTCCGCCGCAGTTGCCGTAGATGCCAAAGACCAGCGAGCAAGCGCGCCAGCCCCACCGCCGCCAGCGCCAGCCACACGATAAAGAGGCAGCTTGCCCAATGTGCAGCCAGATGAATCTCAGAAATCCGCAGCGAACTAAAATCGAGCGCGCCGAATCGCGAGGCGCTCCATCCGGAAATCGCGTTTTGCGCGACTCCGATGTGGAGAGTGCGCGGAAGGTCGACGAAACGAAAATTCACACAAGCCAGCCCGACCACCGCGAGCAGCGCTGTAAACCAGACTCCAAAGCGCGTGCCGGAATTTTGTTTTGGCAGAAGGCGCAGCATCGTCCAGGCAAAGAGGGCAATCAGGATTCCTTCGGGCAGCGAGTGCACGACTCTTTCAATCGCCACCTGCGCCCAGCCCTCGATTGATGAGAAAATGCCGGACGGCAGAGCAAAGTTCACATTCGGGGAGCTCATGCTTGCGGCCATCAGATGTAGAGCATTCGCAATCATCTTGCTCCGCCCCGTTCCAGCATCTTCCTCAGGCGGATCAGTTCGCCCGCCTCAATGCCATGATCTTCGAGGATGTTCAGAACCAAGTCTTCCCGCGAGTTGCCAAAAAAACGGCTCGCCAGCCGCCCGATCTCCGAACGCGAAGCCTCCTGCTGCCGGACCACGGGCGCGTAGACGTGCGCCCGGCCGTCCTTAATATGTTTGAGATACCCCTTGCGCTCCAGGATGCGGATGGTAGTCAACACCGAGTTGTAGGCCAGCACAGGCTTTTCCTCAATCGAATCAAGCACTTGCTGCACCGTCCCCGAGCCGCGCTCCCACAGAACCTTCATCACCCGGAGCTCAGCTTCGGTCAAGATTTCAGACTGTCTCGGCGGCACTGCGACCCTCCTGATTTCCTTAGACGTGCCCTACAAGAAAAGGTAACTAATTCATTAGTTGCAGGGGAGAGAAAGAATGGTTGCCAGCTAAATTCACACCGACGGCGGGGTTCCGAACTTCACTTCGCAGATTTACCAATCCCGCTCCAAGCCAGCTCATGAAAACGCTCATCCATCTCCGCCGCCGTAAGTCCGTGCCCGGCATGGAGCCACCACGACATCAGCCCCATCAGCGATCCCGCGAGCATCTGTGAAACAGGGGTCGCCACCGCTCGACTTCGATCTCGCGGCCCGGCTCCGGTGACTCGCACCTCGACCGCGCGCCCAGCCCCTTTCGCGACTGGCTCCTTCCCGCCCATCTCCTCCAGCCGCCGCGCGATCCCGCGCGCAAAACATTCCCGCCCAATCTCCATCACATCCTGAAGCTTTCCCGCCTCGGCCATCGCAGTCAGAAACGGTCGAAAATCCACCGCGTGCTCGAACATCTCGCGCACCGGCGCCAGCCGCCGCGACTTGTCGCCAAGCTCGGTCAGCGATGACGCCATCATCTCGAAAAACTCCTCGACATCACTCAAGAACAGATCATTCTTGTCGCTGTAGTGAGTGTAGAAGGCCGACCGGCTCACGCCCGCCCCATCCAGAATGTGTTGCACGGTGATTGTTTCGAAAGGCTTCTCATGCATCAGCTTCACCAACACGTCGCCGAGAGCATCGCGCGTCTGTCGCACGCGCCGGTCCAGTTTGCGTCGCGGCTTGCGCGAAGCCTTGGTCACGGGTTGGGACATTTCGTCGGGCACCTCGTTTCCGGACATTCCCCGGCTCTTTGTTCTTTATCGATCAACCGGGCCTAACTTTCTTGCCGCGGGCACGTATCCTGACCAGCACCGGCAGCGCGCGGGCGTGTACTCATTGGCGTCCGGCGCGGCAAGCGGGTTCTGGATTGCGGAGACAATAAATGACTGATAATCGCCTAAGCGGAATGGCAATGATCGCCGGACAGGCCGGCCTGCTTCTCACCCTGAGTCTACATCCCCACGGCAAAATCTCTCCCGCCGAAGTGGACCAGATGGTCCGCAAGCTGCTCGCGGTGCACTCGATCGCGCTCGCCGGACTTCCGTTCATGATTCTCGGCGCGCTCGGACTCGTGCGAGCAGTCTCCTCACGCAACCGTCTGGCAGTGGCGGCGTTCGTGATCTACTGCTTCGCCATCGCCGCCAGTTTGAGCGGTATCGTGATTGACGGCCTGGTGATGCCGCATCTCTTGCCTCACCTGGTCGACACCGCCAAAGCATCTACGGCCGCGGCGGCGGGTGCGCAGCCGAACGGTGCCGCGTCAGGCGAGGTTTGGCATGACCTCCTCAGATACAACGGCTATCTGGATATGGCTTTCGTGCAACTCTCACTGGTAGCGACCGCGGTCGCCGTCATCGCCTGGTCGACAGCAATGTTGCTGGGCAAGATATTCCCACGCACCGGAATCTACGGCCTGATCCTGGGAGTGGTCGTTCTGGTTGCATTATTCTCGGGCGCATTGGGCGCGGAGCATGCCCTCATGATCATCATCTTCGGACAGGCGACCTGGTTCCTGATCGTCGGCGGACTACTCTGCGCCCGGCCAGATACGAGTCCGGAATCCACGTAAATGGGCGCGAATTCGGCGGAAAAGAAGTCGCCCCAGCCCGGCGAATCGCCGCCCACCGACCCAATCGCCCATGTCCCAAAGGCAATAGCCCCATTTCGACCGGCAGGCTATACTGTGTCCAGTATTACCTTCTCGTGGCCGACCTGCCTTCTTTCGTGCCTCACTTCAACCTCAGTGACGAGGTCAACCGCCACATCGTTCAATCGGAGATCGAAGGCGGCGTGTTTCTAAAAGATCTCCCGCCCGAAACCGTTCTTCAGATCCAGACCCAGCATCATCTTTATACGGCCGTGCTGGTGGATGACGCCTCAGCGCTCATCTCCGGCCATCCCGAATATTGCCCGCAGCCCGTACTGGTCGCGATTGCCGGTTCCACCTGGGGAGGCTCCATGCTCAAGCGCCACTTCGTTGGCCGTGGCATGCGGCTCGAATTCTCCCACCCGGAATACAAGACTCCCATCGTGACGTCATCCATTCAGGATATTCGCGAACTCTCGACCGCCGCCCGCCTGCGAAGCCACGCCGCCGTTTAGCGCATCTGCGAATCAAGGGAATCAAAAAGAAAGGAAACAATACCTTCAGCATCCGCGCCGATCCGCGGAAAGAAGTTGTTCCAGATCTATATCTCTATTTATTGCGCCTTGGTCTGCACGACCATCGGCGCGGTCTTCACCTGCCGCTCCATCGCTGTAGCCTGTTCCGCGGACATGCGCAGCTCTCCCGCGACCACCACGCTCAGCTCGCCCTCGCGCGGGCTAACGAATCTCACACTGCGCGCCGTCTCGCCCTCCGCACCGGGCACCGCCATCTTCACACTCGCGATCGCCGCCATGACCGCCGCCGACGTTTTTGCCTTTAGCTGCGCGCCGAGCTCGCCTGACTTCAGCATGTCGGCAAAAAATCTGTCTGCCTCCACCTGTTCGATCTCCGTCGAAATCCCTACCTGCCCGCTCCCATCGAGTCCCACCGTGAGTTTCATGTTGACGGTCGCGTTCCCCTCGCTCATCTCGCGCGTGCCACCGTACCCGGTACTGCACACGGAGCGCTCATAGTGCAGCCGCGCCACGGCGGCGCCCGACGGAATTTCCGGATCGAGCGTCGCCTGCTGCACGTGAATGCGCTCGCCGCAGCGGTCTTCCCGGTCGATCATCGAGCCCAGGATGCCTGAAAAATTGTCCTGTAGATCAGAGAGGTCGGTGGTCGCGTCAACCTTGTAGAGGCCGTCCGCCCCCGCGGCGCGCGAAACTACGGCGGATGTCGTCAGCGCGATGGCCTGCCCACCGATGGTGAGCGATGACTTCCGCGCCGGCATCGTGAACGCCACTTCATCCGCAGTTTCCGAGATCACGATACCCATCTCGACGGCCAGGCCATCTTGCTCGTTGCGGAAATTCGCGAGCGCCCTGCGCAGCCCGTCCGCGCGCCCTGCAATTCGCGCCGCTTCCTCGCGCGCGTCGCCGCTCGCATCCAATATCTTTGTCTGCTCGCCGAGTTCCGATTCCGCCTTCATCAGCTTGGCCGCCACTTCTTTCAGCCCTGACTTCTGCGCCTCAGAAAGTCCGCTAAGAAATTTTCCAGTATCGGTTCGCGCCGTCTCGATCGCCATCCGCACCGAGGTGGCGCGGGCACTCGCAGCCGTGGCCGCCTCACTTTGGGCCGCTGCTGGTTCTGAATCCGACTTCACCAGTTCCTCAAACTCGCGGCTGGCAGCTTCGGTCTTTTTCATCGCGGCGCGAAATTCGGCAATCTGCTCGCTTGTCGCCTGGACAGCGATCGCACGGTGGAATCCGCGCAGATCATCTTTCTCGTCGACTCCGCCCGGC
>JBAWAI010000118.1:0-3677 GCA_049589215.1 Terriglobales bacterium
CAGCATGTATCTCTGGATGGAGCACGGTGGCGTCTATGCCGTGGCCAATCTTCGCGGAGGCAACGAATTCGGCGAAGATTGGCATCGCGCCGGCATGCTCGAAAAAAAGCAGAATGTCTTCGACGACTTCATCGCCGCCTCTGAATATCTAATCTCCGCGAAATACACGGATAAAGATCACCTCGCCATCTTCGGCGGCTCCAATGGTGGTCTTCTCATGGGCGCCATGATCACGCAGCGTCCCGATCTCTTCCGCGCCGTCGTCTGCCAGGTCCCGCTCCTCGACATGCTTCGCTACCAGAATTTCCAGATCGCCAAGCTCTGGATCCCCGAGTACGGCTCCGCCGACGATCCCAAGCAGTTCGACTTCATCTATGCCTACTCGCCCTACCATCACGTCACGCCCGGCCAGGAGTATCCCGCTATCCTCTTTATGACCGCCGATACCGACACCCGCGTCGACCCCATGCACGCGAAAAAGATGACCGCGCTCATGCAGGCCGAAGCCAAAAACGGTGACAGCAAAGACCGCCCCATCTTGCTCCGCATCGACACCAAGGCCGGACACGGCCAAGGCAAGCCCGTCGCTAAGCAGGTCGAAGACAGCACCGACATGTACTCATTCTTATTCTGGCAGCTGGGAATGAAACCGTAGCCGCTAACTCGGCCAACAACCCGAGATACATAAAACCGTACTTCCAGAATCCCACATTTGGCCGCCTTTCAAATCCCAAATTTGGAAGGCGTCGCCTCTGTCTTGTCCCGAGTCGCACTATCTCCAATCCCCATATCTAACTGACAACAAACATCAGACCCGATATCCGGCGATTGGGCCAGCGATTGCTCCAGGCTAAACATCTGCAACCATTTTCTATTGCGCTTTCTTAGCTGTTGTGGTTTCTTATCTGATCGGACTTTTAGCTTAGTAGCTCTTACATCGCGTTCAGCGCGCGGGCATAGGTTGCCCGCTGCGGCTCGCGACTAAGTCGAACTTTATTTTTTTTGACAACTCCGAAAGGAACATGCAAATGTCAGCGAATCAGCCTTGCCCTCGGATCGCCCTCACCCTGGTTGCGATCTTGCTCGTTCTCGCCGCTGCATCGTTCGCCCAAACCACCATCTCTACCGGCAGCATTCAAGGCACGGTAACCGACCAGAGCGGAGCCGTCGTCTCCGACGCCAAAGTCACTATCACCGGCAAAGCCACCGGTCGCACCGTCACCGTCACCACCAGTTCCTCCGGCACCTATACCTCAGGAGCCCTCACGCCCGGCGACTACACCATCCGCGTCGAGGCCCAGGGCTTCAAGACCATCGAACAGACCGCGATTGCCGAAGTCGGCGTCACCACGGCTGGCAACATAAAGATGCAGCTCGGCCAGGCCACTCAGGTAGTGCAGGTCGAAGGCTCGGCCCTCGAAGTCAACACCGAGCAGGCCACTGTGCAGGGGGTCCTCACCCCCGTGCAGATCGAGAATCTGCCCGTCAACGGCCGCAACTTCCTCGACCTCGCCCAGCTCGAGCCCGGTGTCCAGATTCAGGATGGCGGCGACGTCGATCCCACCAAAAAAGGATTCGCGGCGATCTCCTTTGGCGGTCGCTTCGGCCGCACCGCCCGCATCGAAATCGATGGCGTCGACACCAGCGACGAGACCGTCGGCACCACCACGCAAGACATTCCGCAGGGCGCGATCCAGGAATTCCAGATCGGCGAATCCATGCTCGATCTCTCCACCGAGCTCACCTCCTCCGGCTCCGTCAACGTCGTCACCAAGTCCGGAACGAACGCCTATCACGGCTCGGGCTTCTACGCCTTCCGCGACCAGTCCATGAACGCCAACTTGCCTGGAGGTTCCGACACCTACTTCCAGCGCAATCAATACGGCGGCAACTTCGGCGGCGCGCTCATCAAAGACAAGCTCTTCTTCTTCGGCGATGTCGAGCGCACCCAGCAAGCCTTCCAGATTCCCGTGCAGCCCGGCCCGCCTTTTGACATAGCCGCCGACAGCGGCGCATACTCCGCGCCCTTCCGCGAGACCGATGGCATCGGCCGCCTCGATTGGCAGATCAGCAAGACCTACCACATGTTCTATCGTTTCTCCGATAATAAGAACAGTGACTTCGACTCCTTCGAAGGCACCGCTTATCAGCCGCTCGACAACACCAACCGCACCCACGACCATGTCGTCGGCATCGATTTCACCACCGGCAATTTCACCCACAGCATCCGCTTCGGCTACATGAAGTTCTTCAACCACATCGCCAGCGGAACTACCGCCACCACGCCCTTCAACTACGGTGCGATCGAGCTAGCCATCGGTCCCGACGCCCTCTGCCTCAACACCTCTGGTGCCGTGCCAGACGATTTCTGCTCCGGCCAGGGATTCCTGGCTCCGCAGACCACGCCTCAATCCGATCACCAGATCAAATATGACGGCAGCAGGATCTGGGGAAAACACATCATTCGTTACGGCGGCGGATTCAACCACATCCAGGGTGGAGGCTTCGCCGGCTTCCTCGCCGATGGACCGGCCGTTAACGACAGCTCCACCGATCCCGCCTGCCTGAGCAGCGGTGTCGCAAATCCGATCAACTGCCTCACCAACACCGTTCTTCTGGGCAACGGCCAGGGTTTCGAAACGGAGCATTCAGCATTTGGGTTCCCCGGCGGAGGCTTGGGCCCTGACAATCGATTCTCCTGGTACATCGGCGACTCCTGGAAGATCATGCCCAACTTCACGATCGATGCCGGCCTGCGCTATGTCCGCGATACCGGCCGTACCGACAGCGATCTGGCGCCCATACCAGAACTCAGCACGCTATTCGACAATCAGTTTTATTCCGGCCTCGGCAACCGCGTAAACAATCCCAACAAGAACTTTGCTCCTCAGCTTGGCTTCCAATACGACCCGTGGAAAACCGGCAAGACTGTCTTTCGTGGGGGTATCGGCCTCTTCTACGAAAACTCCATTTGGAACAACGTTCTGTTTGACCGTCCCGCGCGACTGCCAACCGGCTCCTTCCTCGCCGTCCAACCCTCTTGCGCTGGCGGAGGAGCGATCCCCTACACACTCCCCGGAACGACAACCGTGATTACGCCCACATATTGCAATCAGCCCATTGGGACTGTGCTAGCAGACGTTACCGCCGCGCAGGCCCAGTATCAGCAGGCCGCTGCCAGCGTCGGCTCCGGCTCTAACGGCAGCTACATCCTGAACTCGCTTGCCGATACCGGCCCCAACGGCACCGGCACCAACCTCTTCTATCCCGGCTATAAAACGCCGCGTTCTGTGCAGCTCAACCTCGGCGTCCAGCACGAAATTCGTCGCGGCATGATCTACACCGCCGATTACCTCCGCAATATCTCCACTCACACTCTGCTCGCCGTCGATACCAACCACGTGGGCGACGCGCGCTTCCTTAACACCACCGCTGCTCAGAATGCGATTGCGAATACCAACGATTCTTTCGGCTGCGGGACCGGCTACGACCAGGCATCAAGCCAGTGCGCAATCGGCAACGGCGCGACCATCGTCGACTACGCCGGTGCCGGTCTCGACTCCGGTTACGAACTCTGCGCCGGAGCGCCCTGTCCGAGCGCAGCCTTCGGTGGTGTCAACAACGGTGCAACCGGTGGCAATCAGATGCTCTTCCCCATCGGCCGCTCCACCTATAAC
>JBAWAI010000119.1:0-7195 GCA_049589215.1 Terriglobales bacterium
GCACAAGGCTGTCGGCTCACGATTCGGGGAGGGACGGGCGAGACGCCCGTCCCCATATCCTTGTCGCCCGTCGCTCCATCGGTGTTTAGGAGAGCTTAACTCTTGGGACAATCTGTCAATGAAGGCGATGCGGCCGCGCAATCGGGAAAAAGCCAGCTTCTTTGCTGTAAATCCATCGACAAATTAATTTCGGAGTCCGAAGATCCGGAGCACCGGCTCAGTAAGACTTTGGGACCGTGGTCGCTGACTGCGCTGGGAATTGGCGCGATCATTGGCTCTGGAATTTTTGTGCTTACGGGAACGGCGGCGGCGGGGGAATATTTTCAGGCGCCGTCGATTCTGCACGCGCAGGTGCTGGACCTGGTAGTGAATTTTTGCCGGACCGGGACTACGGCTGGGGCGCTGATGCACGGGCGTCCGCCGGCGGGGCCGTCGATTGCGATCTCATTTTTGCTGGTTGCGCTGGCGTGCAGCTTTGCAGGATTGTGCTACGCGGAGCTGGCGTCGATGATTCCGATTGCCGGCAGCGCGTACACGTATTCGTACGCGACGCTGGGCGAGATTTTTGCGTGGATCATCGGGTGGGACCTGATTCTGGAATATGTGGTGTCGAACGTAGCGGTGGCGGTGGGATTCGCGGGATATACGAATGCGCAACTGGCGGCATTCGGAATTCATTTGCCGGCGAAATGGGCGAGCCCGGTGTGGGCATCGGGGCAGTGGACGGGAGCATATTTTAATCTGCCGGGATTCTTGATTGTTTTCTTTCTGACGCTGCTGCTGGTGCGGGGAGTTAAGGAATCAGCCGAGACCAACAATATTATGGTGGCGATCAAGATCGGCGCGATCCTGACGTTTTTGGTCGTGGGTGGGATGCTGGTGAAGCCGGCGAACTGGACGCCTTTTGCTCCGTCGGGATTTGCCGGGGTCGTGACGGGCGGGGCGATTGTTTTTTTTACGTACATCGGGTTCGATTCGGTATCGACGGCGGCGGAGGAGTCGCGGAATCCGCAAAAAGATTTGCCGTTCGGCATCATCATGTCGCTGATTATCTGCACGGTGCTTTATATCGGAGTGGCGGTGGTGCTGCTGGGGATGATGAAGTACACGACGTTCGTGTCGGGCGAAGCAGCGGATGCGCCGGTCGCTTATGCGCTGAAGCAACTGGGCGCGCATCCTGTGTTCCGATCGGTGATTGTGTTGGGCGCGCTGATGGGAATGATTTCGTCGCTGTTGGTATTTCAGTATGGGCAGGCGCGCATCTGGTATGCGATGTCGCGGGACGGGCTGCTGCCGAAGCTGTTTTCGGTCGTGCATCCGAAGTACAAGACGCCGATCTGGTCGACGTGGATCGCGTGCTTTGCGGTGGGGATTCCGGCGGGGCTGGTGGATATAGGAGACGCGGCGGACTTGGCGAATATCGGGACACTGTTCGCATTTGTGCTGGTATCGCTGGGAGTGATTCTGCTGCGACGACGGCAGCCGGAGCGGCAGCGGGCGTTTCGGGTTCCGTTCGTGCCGTGGTTTCCGCTGATTTCAGTCGTGCTTTGCGGCGGGCTGATGATGGGACTAACAGTGATCACGTGGCTGCGATTCGTGATCTGGCTGGCACTGGGGCTGGTGATTTATGTTTTGTATAGCCGGCGGCATAGTGAGTTTGCGCGATAGCTGCCAGCCTTCAGGTGTCAGCCGTCAGGTAAACATTTTTCTCTCTGCTTGAGAATTCTCTTGATAGCTTGAGTCCGACCTCAGCGGCTGGAGCCGAATCTGAGACCGCGTGGTTATCGTCGCGGTGAACCGCTGCGCCACTCTAACCTGCTTCGCGCACAAATCAGGCTGTCCCCCTTTTCTCTCGCTCAGATCTCATTGGATTAATTTCATGCCTGTTTATTGGAACGACTTCAGGCTGGGCTGCAGCCAGCTGAAGACGAAGTCTGTTAGTTGCGGGAAGATTGTGGTTAGTAGTCCCAAGAGCGGGGCTATGCCGAAGGTTACTATTTTCAGCCAGAAATCCATGCCCAGTTCTCCCGGGCGAGTGTTGGTTACGTGGCTGAGGGTGGCGTCGCTATGCATTTGCTTGTAGACGTGGACGACGATTGCGCCGAGCACGGCAAACAGGGCGAGCATGGCTACTCCCAGACCCTGACGCGGGTCGAAGGGATAGGTGCAGATGGCGAGCGTGGCGGCGACATAAAGGAAGAGCATGCTCATGAGCATAGAGCGCATGCGGCCGAGGAGATTTTGCACGAAACCGAGATAGGGGAGGCAGACGAATTCTTCGGCGTCGCGGATGTAGGGTTTTAAGGAGAGCGGCGGCGAGTTGCGGTCGCCGTCGTCTTTCGTGCCGTCATCGTCTTTACTGCCGCCGTTGTCTTCACTGGCGTCGTTTCCCGCCGCCCGGTCGAGGATGAGTGAATCTCTTTCCGATCGCCATTCTGGCAGGAGAATACGAACTAATAACGTGCCGGCGGTTTGGGCGACCGATCTCTGGAAAGTTTCGAGGAGTTCGAAATTTCCGGCGTCGGTTTGGCGGTAGTGCTCGGCGTACCAGTCGGCGAATTTCAATCCGTCGCGGCGGGTGCCCTCGAGTTCGGCGATGCAGATGGGATCGGCGGGGGTTTTGTCGGGGGCCTGGTTGAGCGAGGCGAGCGTGTGGCCCAGACTCTCAAGCTGGCGCGAGAGCAATTTGTAGCGGACGTCGAGGACGTTGCCGCTCATCCCCCAGACGCTGCCCCAGGAGAAACCGCGGAGGGCGGCGAGAGTTCTACGCAGCGGCAGTCGGTCGAGGAACACGAGGAGTTCGCGGAGGCGGCTCCAGGTGGTGAGCAGTTGCCATGATTCGGCGAGCAGAAGGCTGATGCAGAAAACGAAATAGATGACGAAACCCCACGTGTAGTGTTGCGGGCCAAGACTGCGGACGGGCAGACCCCGGGAGAGCGCGCAGATGATGGCGAGCAGCGTGGAACAGAGGATCAGGACAAAGAGGGCGACATTGCTGGTGAGCGGCTTGGCGCCTTGTTCGGCGAGGTCGGCGGCATCTTCCTGACTGAACATGCGCAGAACGTCGGACGGCTTGCTGGGGGCTTTCCCTTTGGCCGAAGGCGGGAAGGAGGCGCCGCCCGCAGCTGGAATCTGAAATTGCAGATCGGCCTGGGATGGCAGGCGGCAGCGATCAGGACCGAATAGCGCGAGACCGTGCAGCGAGTGCCAGAACCACAAGTACATTCCGATGGTGAGGAAGAGCAACGGAACGATGGGGGAGGCTCCGCTGAGGATGTGCATGCTGCGGTAGTAGGTGAAGAGGCGATTCGCGGGCGAGAGCTCACGCTGAAGCGGAAACGCGTAGGCGAAAAAGAAGACGGCGAGTGCGAGCACGGAGCCGGTGACGCCGGCGGCGATGAGGGTGGGGGAATCGAGATGGGGCTCGGGCGGCTTTTTGCGGGAGCCGTTGTCGCGGCCGAGTTGGGCGACCCGGAGGACATTGAATACTCCGGCGGATAGCGCGGCGAGGCTTTCGCCAGCGACGAATCCGAGGATTCCCCAGGGATGAGCGAGCGTGACGGAGGCGAGATCGAAAACGCCGCAGGCCCAGCCGGCGAGGATTGGCAACATGGCTGCGAAGAAGCCGCCGAGGAAGATCAGGAGCGTGTGGCGACGCGTGCCGGGGTTGGCAAAATGCGTGAGGAACGATGGCTTCGCGGTGAAGGATGCATGGCTGCAACACCACAGGTGAAACGCGATGAAGAGCGTGACGAGAAGCAGCCAGAGCTTAAGCGTGATGGGGACTTCGGCGAGGTGGTTGGAGGGGTCGTCGGCAGGAAGTTTGTCCCGGTGCTTCGCGGAAACTTTGTCGGGATTTTGGGCGGACGTTTCGGCGGAATCTTCCTGGGTGATGGGGCGATGGTCGCGCGGGCCGCGGTTGATAGTTTCTTCGTTGATGGCTGCGATCGCCCAGTAACCGTCGCGGCCGAGGACAGAGAGCCAAGTTGCTGGGCGACGGAATGCGGGACAGTCACAATCGCATGGCCGTTGGGTGCAAGAGCACTGATTGGGCTTGACCCACGAGGGCACACCGTAATCGGGAAGTGGCAATGGCAGCTTGCAGGTGTGAGGCAGCAGAGGCAGCGAGCCAGCGATGGGATTGGTGGATTTATCGACCCGGGAGGAGTCGCTGGGGAGGGTGCAATCGCCGGCGAGATCGGGATCATCACGAAGCGTTCTTGTGTGGAGGAGCAGGCGGAGGGCGATGTAAGTGCCCTCGGAGGTGTCTGAATTGAAGGCGCGCTGGCCGCTTGAGAATGCGCCGACCCAGTCACGCTCTTTTTCGATGAGCGGATAGGTGCTGAGGCTCATGGCCCCGCCCATGCCGCTGGAACCACGGTCGCGCTCGAAGAGGCGGTCGGCATCGTCGGTGATGATGCGGGCGTCAGGATAGGAGCGGCGGAAGTAACGCGCGAGGAATAGCTGGTCGAGCGGATTGGTGCTGCGCAGAACGATGTGCTGACTGTGATGGAGGCGCAAGGCGTTCACGAGACCGAGGAGATACGCCTCCTGCGAGAGCGGGGTTTGATTGCCGGCGTAGGAACGAATGGTGTCGTGTTCCTGGCCTTCGGGGTCGGCTAGATCGGTGGGCAGGCGTCCGCGGGCGGCCTCGGAGGGCTGCTGGGCGACGTTAGTGTTGAAGACGGAGTTAGTTTGATAGGCGGCGCGGAGCGCGGAGATATCGCGAGGGTAGGAGAGCCAGAGGGACTGGTTGAGGCAAGAGTCGTTATTGTTTTTTTTATTGTCTTCGTCTTTATTTTGATCCGCACGCTGGGTGAAGGTTGGTGTGCCGGCGCCCGCTGTGGCGCTTCCGGCATGGTTGGTTCGATCGTTGCCATGATCGCTGCCTGGATCATCGCCGCCATCGACGCCTCCGTAGGCGGTTTCATCTTCGGAGATGATTGCGATCGAGTCTGCCGGGATGGATTGCTGCTCGAGATAGCGGCAATAGCGCTCGAGGCCGACCTCGTCGCGTTCGAGGAAGCTATGGAAGTCGATAGTGAGGGCGGCGAGGGTTGGGTTTGTGGTAGCTGTCTGGTTGAAGGCGTCAATCGCTTGGCCACTGTTGGCGCTGCCGGTATAGATAGACAGCGGCGTCTTGGATTGGGCGTGGATTTGTTGCACAAGTTTTCCCGAGTCGCCGACGACTAAAAGCTTGGCCAGGGATGGAAATGATCCGGAGAAATTTGGGCCGAGGATAACGGCGCGAGCGGACTTGCTGGGACTTAAGTTGTTCAGGTCGGCGATCCATTCGAGGGCGTTGGTGAACTGTTGGAGATGGATTCCCCGGGTGGGGTCTTCGCCGACGATGAAGACGATGAGGCCCTGGCGATAGGGGAGCAGGGCGGCGTTGGGATTGCCTGGCTCGCCCTTACTCGCCTTGTTAGTAGCTTTGTTACCAGACTTATTCGTGGCGTTGCTGGCCTGTTTGTCGGTTGCTGGATTTACCTGGCTGTCAGTTGCATTGTTATTTGGACTGTTCGTGGCGATCGTGATGGACGCGGGCCGGGATGCGGCTTTGCGAAAAGTCAAGATGCCGGGCTGATCTTCGCGGAGCTCGGTGCGATTGGAGGCTTGATCGTCGTCCGTCAACAATGCGTAATTTTGACTGGTGTCTTCCCACGGCAGCCAGGAATCTTCATAGGAATAGCTTTCGTCTTGCGCGGCTTGCTGAATGACCTCAGTCATGCGGTCGAACTCGAGCGCGAGATGGGTGTGGATGGGATCGGGAACGAGGGCGATGACGTAGTTTGGGTTGAGCGGGGCCTCGCGCAAAGCTTTCGCAGTAACGGGATTTGTGACGGGTCCGCCGCAGGGCTTGGGGCGTGACAGATGGAGCGGCTCGGTAAATAAAAACGATTCCAGCACCTTGGCGATGTCGTCGCAAGCACGCTCTTCGTCGGATTCTGGTTTGCTGGTTGCCGACCTTTGCGGCTTTGCGACGTGCTGCTGGCTCGCGTTCGCGGAATTGCTTTCACTATGCCCGTTGCCGGATGGCATGGACATGCCGACGATGCCGGCGACGGTCAGGACGCTGACGGCTCCCCAGGTTGTGGTTTGGCTTTTCATTGGGTGGTTGCTGGACTCGGCGCGGTATTCGGGGATGGCGCGGAAGTCGGTGGCGCGGGCGGGCGATCATCTGGCTGGCTGTCAGCCTTAGCGGGCTTTTTGCCGGCGTTGCGGATGTTCATGAGCTTGTTTAGCAGGTCGAACCAGAAAGGCGCGCCGAGAGAGATGGCGACCGCCGACAGGACGCAGCCGAGAAGACGCAGGTACCACGGCTCGGGAGGAGTTTCATCCTGCGATGGCCAGGAGAGGACGGAACGCAGAGTTTGGGATTCATCTTTGTCGAGATCCTGACATTTGTTTTGCATGTTGGCGGAATTTTCGGCGCACGCTTTGGCCTTTTCGGCGATGACGGCGCGGTCAGTACTGTTGGTCCAGAGGATGCGGGCGATGCGGATGGTATCGGCGTTGGTGAAGAAGACAAGCAGCGACGCGATGCAGACGGTGACGAGTTGCGTGCGGCGCTTGTACCAGCCGGAGGCGCGCTCCATGGTGTCATCGAACCACTCTTCGACATTTTTCTGGGCGCGATCGAGATCGCCAGAGGCGTTGCGCATGAGTGCGAGAAGAGCGGTGCGGACGTCGCCGGGCGGAAGAGCCTGCACGCCTTCCTGGAAGTCGGCGAAAGTGACAGCGCCCTGTTTGGCGCGAGTTACTAAGTCGATGATGGCGGTGGCGAAGGTGCGTGAAGGGAGATAGGAAGGGTGACCGACGTCGGGATTTTTGCCGGGCGCCATCATGCCGGTAATAAGAGGGTGGGCGTAGAACTCCTGGAGGAAGGTTTGGGTTGGGTCGGTGCCTTGTTGCGCGTCGAGCAACTGGGTGATGGCCTTGGACAGGGTTGTGGAACGGACGCCGAAGATGCCGGCGATCCATTCATTGATGGTGGTGCAGATGATGGCCAGGAGCAGGTAGACGAAGATTATGCCGATGGCCCAGTCGAGGACGGTTGAGTTGAGGAATCCCATAGGTTCTTCTCGCGTGTGAAGTCTTGACCCCAGCGGCTAAAGCCGCCGTGCTTATTGGCTTTGGGCGGCACGAATTAAGTCGTGCCCTTTCCAAAACCGTTTGTGCGGTAGTTCACGTT
>JBAWAI010000120.1:0-2746 GCA_049589215.1 Terriglobales bacterium
GTTCCGCTCAGTGCCACGTTCTGCGGGCTGCCCGAAGCCGTGTCGGTGAACGTCACATCGCCCGTCAGTGCGCCCGTCGCCTCTGGCGTAAAGCTGACCTTGATTTCGCAGGTCGCGCCGGCTGCCAACGAGATGCCGTTCGTGCAAGGTGTTATTTTCTTGGTCTTGGTAACCGCCACCAGCGCAAAGTCGCCGCTGATTGCGATCGTGCTGATAGTCACCGAGCTGCTGCCGGTGTTGCTGACAACGACTTTCTTCTTGCCAGCCGCCGTCGTGCCCACCGCGATCTTTCCCCACTTCAGTGAGGTCGGGTCGAAGCTGAGCGTGCCGCCGCCGCCACCGCCGCCGCTGGTCAATGCATTGATCAGTCCAGCGCCGTTCGGGCTGCCCCAACCTGTGTCCAGATCGTAGCCGGTCGTTGCCGGGAAGCCATTGTTTCCGCTGGTGATGTCGTGGAAAGCTGCTGCGTAGCCAGACGACAGGCCTAGCGTATAGACAGCCGGGTTGATGAAGCCAGGTGCCGCCGATCCGTTGGAAGCAGCCTGCTGGTTGGCAAGAGCCAGGTAGCCGGCCCACATCGGCGCGGCAAAGCTGGTTCCACCGTAGTCGTTCTCAGTGCATCCGCTCAGACCGGTCTGGTCGGCGCAAACGTAGAACGTGAAGTTTGCGTTCGCCGAAACGTCGGGCCCGTTGCGATACTTTGTTGATCCTTTGTTCGCCGTGGTGATAACGCCCGTCAGCTGCTGGTACGAGGGGATGAGAAGGTCGTCCGGCGAAATTCCGCCGCCGCCGTCTGCCCAACCCACTTCCGAACTCCAGTCGCCACCGGCACCCTTCGTCGTCAAGTCCGTGCCGCCCACGCAGATAATGTTTGGATCTTCTGCGGGGTAGTTGTAGCCGCCTGCTTCCCACTTGTCGCTGTCGCCAGCGGCATCAAAGAAGCTCTGACCCTGCGCTGCCATCTGCTCGAAGTACGGATCGTCAGTGCTCGGGTCATCTGGTTTCCAGCCCCATGAAGAGCTGATCTGCAGGCTCAACGGAGCAGCCTTGTCCGTGACCATTTCGCTGTAGCAGGCTGTTTCGCTGAATGTCCCGCTACCATAAGCATCGCCGCAAACGTACATGTAAAGCATCTTTGCGCCCGGTGCCATGCCCATCTCTTGCGTCATATCAAGAGTCTGCTCGGTATCGTCGCAACCGCTGGCAGCGGTACACGTGGTGCTGTATCCGCCGGTTGAAAGAAGCGTGGGTGTGAAAGGCTCCGTTTGCTTGGCGCCCGAATAGTAAGTGGTCAGGTCAGCCAGATCGGTACCTGCCAGTTCAAGCAGCGCCATGTTCTGGCCTGTGCCAGTCAGAGCCGTTCCCTCGTAGTAGGCTCCACGCATGTCGCTTCCGCAGAAGGATGCGCCAGGGCAAGAACCCGTTGTTGCTTGCTTTCCGTTCGGGTTCACCTTGGAATCTCTGTGTTTCAGCATCGTGCGCGGCAGTGAATAATTGTCCAGGCCCGAAACGTGCCAGAGTTGGAACGACAGGTCGATCGTCGGCTCGCGATCCGGAGCAAAGAACTGACGCTTCTCGGTCGGATGCTGGTAGATGCCCATCTCTACATGCAATGCATTTTCAACCTGTTTTACAGTGCCCTTCAGTTGCAGGTCGCTTCCTTCGCGGGATCCGCCAACAATGGCGAACCCGCTCTGTTTCGCAAACTGAACCAGTTCATTCCAGTCTTCCTGGCTCGCTCCAAACCGCGCTGTGAATTCTGTCGGCGTCACGTAGTGCTTGTAGTTCGGGCTCGACGGATTGTAGATGTCCGCCAGGAAGTTCTCTAGTTCCGGCGCGTGCCGCAGCGCCAGTACAATGTCAAACTTCATCGTCTGGTTTGCCGGCATCCGGCCAACCGATTGCGCTTCACCGTTCACCACCGCCCCGCGCGTATGCCGGGTCAGCAGTGGCTGCGGCGCAGCCGAGGCAATACTCGCGACAGCCAACACAGCGCCGAGCGCGAGACCACACACACCTGATCTTCCAATCATGAACTTCTCCTTTTTTGGATGGCACTTCTAGACGATTCCATCTGGCTCGAGCTTTGCCAGACCCACAGGCTGGAATCCCGTGGCAGAAGCATACACCGATTACTCTGCATAAAACAGTGTGAAAGAACTTGCACTTTTAGTGGAAAACCCATGTTCTCAATCATCTTGGCAACTACACTAAGTCGTACTCCATCAGCGCCCCGCAGCCAGCACATCAACAATTCACTGCAACGCGCTCTCCACATTCAGCCAACAATGGAGGCACGGGCGCCCCGCCCGTGCGAGCAAGAAACCAACCAGCAAGCAACAATTAGATCAAAGATGGAGATGACTTTTTGAAGACGAACAAATTGCCTCTCAAATTGCTATCAAAGATGAACAAACCATTTCCACCACCTAACCCGGCCCGCAATAAGCGATGCAAACTCCCGCAGCGTCAACCGCCTCCAACCCTCGCCCCAACGTTGTAGAATTAAGCGACAAGTCATTACGCAATCCAGAAAAGAGCCACCATGTCCCAAAACAACGGTCACTCCGATTCCAGCCTCCGCCTCAAAACCGGCCTCGCCGAAATGCTAAAAGGCGGCGTAATCATGGACGTCACCAACGCCGAGCAAGCCGCCATCGCCGAACGTGCCGGCGCCGTCGCCGTCATGGCCCTCGAGCGCGTCCCCGCGCAAATCCGCGCCGAAGGCGGAGTCGCCCGCATGGCC
>JBAWAI010000121.1:0-2507 GCA_049589215.1 Terriglobales bacterium
GCCTGAACGAGCGGGGAGGAGGTGCGCCGGAATGTATTGCAGCTTGGTCATCGTGTCCATGGCTCCTTAGGGGCGGGAATTACTCATGCGACGTTCCTGAGAAACGGGTTTCTATGAGAAGGTCACCGATGTCAATAGCTCGTCTTTGGTTTTTCCTTCGTTGGGGTTTTTGTTTTTCGTTTCGGTTGCGACGCATGTTGTTCTCCACCATGTTTCTATACGCACTTTGTATGAGCCTGAGGCTCTGTGCCGGTTGGGGTTCAGTAGGAGAAGTCGATGCTGCCAGTTTTGAGCCGGCCTCGTTGAGGGCCTAACCCCGTGCGCAGTCATCGGGAACGCGGGGTCGTCGCAACAGGTGAAGTCATCTCCTAATCTCAAGCTGCCACTGCATAGAACGGTACGTAAGCTTCCTGCGTTATCCAGATGCGGTGAAGCAGAACAGCAAGCTTCCTGGCCACAGCCACAACTGCTCGTCTTCGCGTATGGCTGCCGCCGCGAGCGCCCAGGCTTAGTCCCCACCTGCGCAAGCTCGAGTCTTTTCCATGTGGTCCGATGACATGGTTGGCGCACTCGACCAGCAACTGTCGCAGATAGCCGTTTCCAGCCTTGGTGATGCCTAGCTGTGGATCACTGTCTCCTGACTGGCTGCGTTTCGGCCGTAGGCCAAGATAACAGCCCACATCTCGACTATGCCGGAAGCGTTCCTTCGTGCCGAGTGTCAGAACGTACGTGAGCGCTGTTAGATTGCCCACGCCGTAGACCTTGATGAGTGCCTGCGTCTCGGGATACTCGGTCTCTGTCAGCTTCTTGATGGCGCTGTCATACTCCTTGATCTTCACTGTCATGCCACCGATCTGATGGAGCAGTGGGCTAAGCGCAACGGACAGCCCAGGCGGCATCATCGCCAGGCAGCGCTTCGCGAAGCACAGTGTCGAGGAGGCGGGGAGGCGGTAGCCGCAAGGCTTCGCCAGTCCACGAACTGAGTTCACTGCGCCTGTTCGCAGGCGCACCAGCACATCGCGAGCACGAATCAGCGTCAGTGTCTCCTGCTGCGCTACCGTGCGATGTGCAATCGGACGAAGGATCTCTGGATCGAGCCGCGCGTAACGTGCTAGCTTCTCGGCGTCCACTGAATCGCTCTTACGATCGCTGTGTGAGATCGCCCGCAGCTCGCGCACGTTCGCCACAATCACTTCATGGCCCAGATCGCCTAGCTGCTCGCTGATCCAGATGGAATGAGTTCCGGCTTCCATCGCTATCCGGATCGGCTCGAGATCGCGGAAGCGCTTATCTACACCCGATGGGTTGGTTCGGAAGCGCCCACGGTCGATGACCTCGCCTTCTTCGTTGATGGTGCAGTAATGGCTCCAGACGTCTCCAAGGTCGATACCGATCGTCGTCCCGACCCTGGAACCTCTGCGTGGACTTTTTGAGATGAAGTACTGCGGATGCCTTTTCATGCGCATAGTCTCTCTCGTTTCCGAGGTGACCTTCTCATCTCACTTTTGAGTAAGTTCGCTGCGGGACATCCATTTCGGTGGGCAAGTTACCGCAAATGCGACTTTTCAGGCACGATGCAGGATTACTTCCGTGTTGCCGGTGACTCGCCGAGCGCCGGGATAAACCGGCATGTTGTAGGGGATGAAAGAGCCCTACAGGAAAGGAATTGAGCGATTCCATCCTGACCTCTAGTCTTGCAGGCGGCATCGTGAGGTGTCGCTTGAAGCGTAGGCCGGAGGCATTGGTGGGCGGGGTGATTGAGCTTCGAAAAACCGGTAGATCAGGATGCCGACTCCATGACGAGTAGGAGGAAGGCAATACGGCAACCGCGTTATACGCGAGTGGTTGTCCGGTCCTGCGTAGTCGATAGAGCCCGCGCACGCTAAGGAAACAACATGCACGAGAACCGGGAGATCTCCAGCACGCCTTGGTCTGAGGATCAAGGCCGGTCCGCGAAGGCCATAAACCACAATGCGGACGTGTACGTGCTGGAGAAGTCACACTGCGCCGTAGTACCTGTGAACCAACCGAACAACGAGGGGCAACCCTCCGCGGAGGCTGGGGAGGAAAGGGCACAGATGAAGGAGAACATCGTTCAGTCACACATGCACCTGACACAGAGCGGGGATCGCATGTCCCAGGGGCTGGATGGTGTGCGAAAGGCAGCAGAGGAAAGAAAGCAGGAACGGTTCACTTCCTTGTTCTACCACCTGAACGTTGATTTACTCCGGGATAGCTTCCACGCGCTTCAGCGTAAGGCTGCGCCCGGAGTGGATGGCGTCACGTGGCAGGAATATGAAGTCGGTTTGGAGGATCGATTGGTTGATCTTCACGCCCGGGTTCATCGTGGAGCGTACCGGGCGCAACCTTCAAGGCGAGTCTATATACCGAAGGCCGATGGGCGGCAACGTCCGCTGGGCATCGCGGCAGTGGAGGACAAAATCGTCCAACAGGCTGTGGTGACGATCCTCAATCAGATATACGAGGTCGACTTCAAGGGCTTCTCC
>JBAWAI010000122.1:0-3025 GCA_049589215.1 Terriglobales bacterium
TCTTTGCCATTCACCTTCAGCCGGATCATGAATCCCCCACTTCGTTTTCAGCGCACATCCCGCTCACATCGATGACTGCAAATTGATTTCCATATCCTAGTCGCAGCGCCAGAAATGTGGAAGAGCAGGAGCGTTTTCTGGTGCGCCTCTGCGTACACTGTGGTCAAAGGCCCAGCGTCATATAATCGTCTGTCATTGAGGGAGGACATTTGGCTTACGACGACCTGCGTGACTGGAGCAAGGCGCTCGACCGTGCGGGGGAACTGAAGCGCATCCACACTGAAGCCGATCCGATTCTCGAAATCACGGAGATCGCCGACCGCGTCTCAAAAGCTCGCGACCAGCGCGGAAATGTAGGCGGCAAGGCGCTGCTGTTTGAAAACCTCAAAGGCTATCCGGGCCAAAAGCTTCTCATCAATCAATTCGGCTCTGCCAGCCGCATGCGCCGGGCTCTCGAGGTCGTCTCCCTCGACGAAATCGCCGACCGCATTCGCGCCTTCATGGACGTCAAGTCGCCGCAGGGCTTCCTCGACAAAGTCAAGATGCTGCCCATGTTGGCCGAGATGGGCAAGTTCTTTCCCCGGACAGTTGCCACCGGCCCCTGCAAAGAAGTCATCCAACGTGAGAACTTCTCGCTCCTCGATTTCCCCATCCTGCAATGCTGGCCGCAAGACGCGGGCCGCTTCATCACGCTGCCCTGCGTGATAACGCGCGACCCGAAAACGGGCAAGCGCAACGTCGGCATGTATCGCATGCAGATCTACGACGAGCGCACGACGGGCATGCACTGGCAACGGCAGAAAGTGGCCGCTGAGCACTACCGGGACCATCTGCGCCAGTCAGCAGATAGCGGAGGCGCGGGCACCCTCGCCCGTGCGGGCGCGAAGTCCGGAGCAGTAGACATTATGGCGAGATCTTCAGGCGGTGCAATGCTCGCATCGGGCGCTCGCCCGCAAGGCCGTATGGACGTTGCGGTCGCCATCGGCACCGAGCCCGCTCTGACTTTCTCTGCGATCGTTCCGGCGCCTCCGGATGTCGAGGAGTTCATCATTGCCGGCTTTCTGCGCCAGAGGCCCGTTGAACTGGTGAAATGCGAGACCGTCGACCTCGAAGTTCCCGCCCACGCGGAAATCATCCTTGAAGGCTACGTGAATCTTGACGAGCTGCGCACCGAAGGCCCCTTCGGCGATCACACCGGCTTCTACTCGCTCGAAGACGAGTATCCGGTCTTCCACGTCACCTGTATCACGCATCGCAAAGATCCAATCTACGCGACCACGGTCGTCGGCAAGCCTCCGCAAGAAGATGCCTGGATGGGCAAAGCAGTTGAGCGCATCTTTCTCCCGCTCATGAAGCTGACAATACCCGAACTCGTCGACATCAACCTGCCAATCGAAGGTGTCTTTCACAACCTGATGATCGTCTCCATCCGCAAGTCTTATCCGGGACAAGCCCGCAAGGTAATGAATGCCATCTGGTCGCTCGGCCAAGCAATGTTCACTAAGTGCATCATCGTGGTGGATGAAGATGTGGACGTGCAGAACCTCGCCGATGTGACGCTGAAAGCGCTGAACAACATCGATCCCGAGCGCGACATTCAGTTCACGCTTGGACCAGTCGATTCGCTCGACCACGCGTCGCGCCTCGCAAACTACGGCTCGAAGATGGGGATTGACGCTACGCGCAAGTGGTCTTCGGAAGGCTTTGCGCGGCCTTGGCCGGATGAGATCGTGATGGATGCTAAAACGCGGGCGCTGGTGGATGGCAAGTGGAAGGCGCTGGCGAAGGAGCTCGGGATGGAATAACGCGGTCCGGAGACGATCGCGTTTTGTTTATCTCGTCTTATCGCTGACGGCGTTGATACGAGAGAGCCGGATCGAAGAAATTCGTCGGCAGCGCGAGGCCGCTGGCTCGAAGCTTGTCTTCAAACCTTGGCCGGACGCCGGTTGCGGTGAACGTCCCTAGCACGCGCCCTTCGGGCGATACTCCCTGCTTTTCGAATACGAAGACATCCTGCATTAACACTACGTCGCCTTCTATTCCTGTGATCTCGGTGATGTGCGTCAGCCTCCGTGTCCCATCGCTGAAACGAGCCAACTGCAGCACAAGCGCGATGGCCGAGACGATCTGTTTGCGGATCGCTTTTTCGGGCAGATTGAGATTCGCCATCTGGACCATGGTTTCAAGACGGGCGACCGCATCGCGCGGGCTGTTCGCGTGCACCGTAGTCAGCGAACCATCGTGGCCTGTATTCATGGCCTGCAACATGTCGAGCGTTTCTTCCCCGCGTACCTCGCCGACGATGATGCGATTGGGACGCATTCGCAAACTGTTGATGACGAGTTGGCGCTGCCTGACGCCGCCTTTACCATCCGCGTCGGGTGGGCGGCATTCGAGGCGCACGACGTGGCGTTGCTTCAGGTGCAGTTCGGCGGCGTCCTCGATGGTGACGATCCGCTCCTTCTCGGAGATATAGCCGGAGAGGATATTCAGTAGCGTCGTTTTGCCCGCACCAGTGCCACCCGAGACGACGATGTTGAGCCGCGCCCTTACCGCACAGCGAAGCAAGTCGAGCATGGGTTGCGCGAGAGCCTGGGTCGCCAGCAGATCCTGTTCGGTGACGCGGATGTGACCGAAGCGCCGGATCGAAAGATGTGGACCATCAACCGCAAGGGGAGGAATGATTACATTGACGCGCGATCCGTCAGCCAAGCGAGCGTCGACCATCGGCGAGGAAGCGTCCAAGCGGCGGCCGACTGCCGAGACGATCTTGTTGATAATTTGCATGAGGTGGGCATTGTCTTTGAACACGACGCCAGTCTCTTCGAGCACTCCGGCGCGTTCGACGTAGACATCTTTCGCGCCGTTTACAAGAATGTCGCTGACGGTCGGATCCTGAAGCAGCGGTTCGAGCGGGCCGAGGCGAAAGACCTCGCCGAGGGTCTCGAGCGAGAGGCGTTCTTTCTCCGTGTCGCTGAGCGGAGTTTTCGAATTCGAGGCGAGTTCGTAGATCACCGCATAGACG
>JBAWAI010000123.1:0-5606 GCA_049589215.1 Terriglobales bacterium
GTTCTCGGCGGCCTTGTTTTGATTCGAACGGCTCGCGGCTGCCTTGTTCTCGGCGGCCTTGTTTTCAGCGGCCTTGTTGTCGACTGCCTTAGTTTCAGCGGCTTTATTGTCGGCAGCTTTGTTCTCCGCAGCCTTGTTCTCAGCAGCCTTGTTCTCAGCAGCCTTGTTCTCACTTGCGGCACCATTGGCGGCTACCGCTCCTTTGCCGCTAAACTCTCCTGGTTTGGAGGTCGCAGCGATTGCCGGCTTGCCATGATTTACCGACGCCAACATTGCGCGGTTCTTGCTGGCAGCCTCTTGATGTCCGGTTTGTGCGGATGTCGCCGGAGTGTGACGCTCATGAGCCGCAGTCTCTTCGGCAGCGCTCGGTCGAGCGGTTATTCCGCCGCTCCCGCCGTTGTAGCTGACGGTGCTGGTGGCACGCTCGTTGATCACGGTCTTTTCGTAAGTGTTATGGAAGCTATTTCTATCGACGTTATTGACGGTCGTGTTGTAACTGAACTCGTTATGTTTCCAGTATCCGCCCTCGTAGCCGGAGCCACCGTAGCCATAACCATAGTTAACTCCGCCGTAGAAACCGATCGTTGGGCCCCAGTAGCCGCCATTCCAGGCGAACGCATCGCCGCCCCAACCCCAATAACCGGGAGTCCATAACAAGCCAACCGATGGCGGTTCGACCCAGGTGCCAGGCACCCAGAAGTAGCCTTCATCACCGTAAGCCCAGTAGCCGGGCGTCCACAGATAACCGCTCTGCGGACACATGGGTTGCGAGTACGCCACCAACTCGGGCGGAGCGAGCGTGATCGACACACCTAACTGTGCCGACGAGATGGCCGACATGGCCAGAATCATAAAAGCTAGCGATAGCAAACGGATTTTATGCATTTTTAGCACCTTGCCAGGATCATCCTTCGATTGCCCGGTGGGTCATTGCTGCTACGGGCTGCGTGGATTGAAGCGGGGGACTATTCAGAAGAAATCATTTCACGGGCGCAGTCGCCCAGTCTGTGCACTATGGCTCACTTTTCATGGACGTCGCAAACGAACCTGAATGCCCGGGTCGTCGCCAAAAATCGGAGAACTCGTTCTTTACACCGTCAGCGGGCAGGGTCCGTGATCGCACTGGCAGGCGATCTCCACCTCGTTGGATCCAGCGTCCTTACAGGCTTCGCCGCAGTATTTTTCGCTCGCTTGAACTACGCACCGGCAGGGCAGGTGCGCACATTTGTTCTGTGCAGTGGCCGTCGTCATTCGTTTTCCTTTCCAGGTCGTTTATAAGTTGAATTTCCGTCACCTATCGCCGTCTCATCGTCCAGCCGATAAGAGTCCCGGCAGCGATGCCTGCCGCGAAGGTCGCTGCGATAGTCAGCGTCAAATGCTTATGGAGCCGATGGGTTGTGTCATCCAGGAATTCGTCAGCAGCATCGCCGCTTTGCTTGACGGCGCGCCTCACTACTCCCAGAGCATCTTCAACCGCATCGGCGATAGCACCAGTTGCGCGTGAAGCCTGGCGAACTGACTCGCCAATGTGTTCGGCGGTTGTTTCCGCTACGGTTTGTGACATGATTTCTCCCGAGTTTTTCGTGCCGGTTATTCGCCGACTGCCTTTTCCGCACTGCCAATCACTTGTTGAACTTTGCCGATATTCTTTTCGGCGTTGCCTGAGACTTCCAAGTTGGGGTCGTTTGTTACCTTTCCGACCTCTTCCTTGATCTTCCCCTTCACTTCGTGGATTTGCCTTCGGCTTGGTCAGTTGTGCTGGGCTTCATCATTATTTCCTTTCTGTCTGCAAATAGAAATCTGTCGTCTCCACTCCGTCGCTCGCGTTGCGGCTATGCGCTGATCGAAATCGGATAGCCTCGATTTCTCACGCAACCCAACCTCGAAAATCAGAAATCGTGGAAGCGTGAGTATCGCGCTTTGTCAGCCGGAAGACTGGTCAGAATTGCTCGTTCCGGAAATTCTCTTTGCCGGCCGGCGAAGGGCGGATGTCGACTGAATAAGAAAGTGAGCGATTGTGCACAGTATTATCGGAGCGAGTGAACGAATCTATAGTTCATCTCCACAAACAGACGAACTCGCTCTCCTCGGATTCATTTTCATCCGACCGAAGGAAAAATATGAAATCGAATAAAGTGTCTCTTACGATGCTCACGCTGTTAGCCGCCGGAATTCTGGCCGGATGCTCATCGACCGCGGCGAAGTCGCGGATGTCTCCGACAGCATCCGCAAATCGCTCGATAGCGCAGGCTTGGCTAACGTTTCCGTTAGCGCGGATCGAGACAAGGGCGTCCTGACTTTGGGTAGACAAGTGGCCAGCGATAACGATAAATCGCAAGCCGAAACCCTGGCGAAATCCCTGGCTGGCGCCCAGGTGGTCGCAGATCTGATTGCTGTAGTTCCCGTGGGCGGAGAGAAAGAAGCGAAGACCGTGAACTCCGATCTGGATAAGGGCATCGAACAGAATCTGGACGCAGCTCTGATCCAAAACAAGATGCACGACAATGTGAAATATGCGGTGAAAAGCGGCGTAGTCACGCTCAGTGGAGAGGTGAACTCGGAAGACAAGCGGACGCGCACAGGGCGGGTGGCAATGGGTGTGCCAAACGTTCAACAGGTGGTGAACGATTTGCAAGTTAAAGATCAAAAAGCTAGCTCATCCCAATAGAACCGATCTTTGAAACTCTAAGACAACCATCTGTAAGGCGCCAGAGACCGGGGGCAGTGTCATCGCACTGTCTCCGGCTTAGCGCGCGAGGCAGGTTCCGGAAAGAATCCGCCGCATCGACCACGACAAGGAGACGGCATGTCATTCGGACTTTACGTGATCGGGTTTGCGATTCTGATTGCTGGGTTGATTTACGGGGCGTTCCTGGCGCACATGCCCACGCACTGGATTGTGGTTGGCTCGATCGTCCTGTTAGGCGTCGGGATTTTGTCGGGCGTAAAGGCTACACGTCAGAAGGATTCCGCGGAATAGAGCAGCATTGCTTTGCGGGCGATGAGGTTGTAGCCTCTGGCCTTGGCATCCCCTTCGATCGCGGTCAGGCTCGCACGTGCCGCCGCCGTTTGTCCGGCCTTCATTTCAATCTCAGCGAGTGCCAGACGAGCCTCGAACTCAATTCCTCGATAGCCCAATTCTCGCGACTTCGCAATGATAGCGGTCAGTTCTTTGCGTGTTGCAAGCCCGGAAGCGGAGTGGGCAGTGTTGTTGTCCGCGGTCTCGACGCGGGCTGCGACAATGGCAGTCTGCCAGCGGATTGCTGGATTCTGGCTCCTGGCCGCGCGCGCGTGTTGTATTGCTTCTTTCGCTGCCGCCGCTTTACCCTCCGCCAGCAGTGCGCGGGCGAGCACGCACCAAGCCTGGGTTTCATCGTCACGGGCTTTTTGCTTCTGAAAAACGTCGAGCACCTGCCGCATCGCCGATTCTTGCTCCACCGGAGAATGCGCTTCCTCCAAGGACAAATTTGAGAGCGCGAGCTGAGTCTCAGCAATGCTGAGCTTGGCATCCGCCGCGTTCCGTATCGCCAGCGCCTGTTCATACATCCTGCGGGCGCCCGGAAAGTCGGCTTCCTCGAGCAGCAGGCTTCCTAAACTCCACATCGCATAAGCGGAAGAATCCTGATCGGCGGCCTTCTGCCAGGTCGCGAGCGATTGTTCGAATCCTTGCTTGGCACTCGCAAGGTCCCCCTGCAATTCGTGAAGAAGCGCGATGTTGTAAATGGGATACGGATTTTTTGTATCCAGTTGCAACTGCTCCTCATAGAGAAGGGTCGCGCCACGCAGATCCCCTTGCTCCATTCGTTCGTCGGCAATGTTCCCGATGGCCGCGATCTGTCGTGTCTTGTCGTCGAGGAGTCGAAAGATTGCCAGGGTGCCGCGATGCATTTTTTCGGCTGTGGCAAGGTCGCCTTGTGCTTCATAGACCAGGCCGAGGTTGTTGAGCACGGCAGCCACACCGGCTTCGGATCCATTTCTGCGAAAGATAGTGAGTGCCTGCTGATATAAGCGGATGGACTGGGGTGCGTCGGTCTCGGTGATAGCATCCGCCCAGGTGCGCAAAGCTATGGCTTCGCCCTGATGGTCCCCGGCTGAGGCGCAAGTGTCCCTGGACTCGCGGCAGGCGGCAACCGCATTCTGCACTTGCCCGAGGTAGCTGAACATCCGGCACTGCTTGTTCAGTGCTTCTGCCAGGATCAACCGGGATCCCTGCGCTCTTGCTCTTTCCACCGCTCGTGCTAGAAGCGGTTGTTCACGCTTAAGGTCGCCCAGTTCCGCCCACGCTGGCGCCTCCTGCAAATCAATACGGGGATCTTCAGAAGCTGGAGGCGCAAGCTTGCGCAGCGACTCGACTGTGGCGAGAGCCTCATGCCCTTTGCCGCCTCGGGCCTGCACTGCTGCCAGCTTGAGCCCATAGTCGACGTTGTCTGGGAATAACGTAAAGAGCGCGCGATAGATCTCGATCGCTTTCTCGTTTTCATGATCGATCTCACGATAGCGGCCTTCCACCGCCAACCGTTCTTCGCGCGAAAGATTTGTGGAGAGGTCGTACGCCTGCTTGGCTTCCTGTTGGGCTTTCTTGTCGTAGCCTAGCCGTGACCAGGCCTCGGCCAGAGCGGAGTGAGCCAGGGAAAACTTCGGATCGGCAGCGATAGCCTGCTGCAGAAGATCGCGCGCTTCCGGGGCACCGAGCACGCGCAGCCGCGCTAGCCCCTCCGCATAAAGGCGGGCGGCGTCACGACTGGAAGGCAGGCAGGCGCGGACGCTCAATGCTTCCACCGGAGAGACCGCTTCCACGCCGAGCTTTTCGCGTAACCGGGAGCCAGCCTGGGACACCATGTCAAACAAGTCCGCCTCGCCTCCCACCACCGCGACGTCTGCGATCGTCTCCCCGGCAGCCGTATCTTGAAGGCGAAGGTCGAGACGGATTCGGGTACCTGGCTTTTCTCCGAGAGCGGTGTAGGAGCCGAGGACGATCAGGTCGCTATTCAGGTCTTTGTGCAATCGCGCCAGCGTGTCCCGGGAGAGACTGTCAGCGTCGCCCAGAGGAAGATCAAGCTTCGTGCGCGCGATGTCTTCGCCAGAAACGAGGCGCAGCTTTTCTCCGGCCTCCAGTTCGGTACTCAACATTTCCGCCAGGGCTGTGGACAGCCATCCATCTTCAGGACGGTCAGACAGGTTGCGAAAGCCGAGAACAGCGATGGAACGTCTGGTAGTGGGGACAGTTCCGGTCGGACTGATGACGGCTGAAGGCAGCCGAACTCGGTGGAATTGCGACCACGCATAGACCCCGGCTACCGATGCCGCAGCGACGACTAAGACCACCGTTAGTATCAGTGCCGGCTGACTTCTGGAAAATAGCAAACTTAAGCTGTCATTCTTCTCATTAGTAGTAACGACACTTGTCTGGATCGTGTGTTTCTGAAAAAGGAGCCCGCCGGAGCCGGGCCCAGCGGTCGATAACTCCTGCACGGCGGAGACAAACTGATACCCTCGGCCCGGCAAAGTGACGATATAGTTGTTGTCGCCAGGCTTTTCCTCGAGCGCCCGCCGCAGCGCGGAGATACTTTGCGCCAGGCTATTCTCATCCACAAAGGATTCCGCCC
>JBAWAI010000124.1:0-29683 GCA_049589215.1 Terriglobales bacterium
CCGGAGCGGGCCTCGTTTCGATCGGCATCGCCGTCTCCATGCTAGTGACTTTGAACGGCACCACCATGAGTGGAGCGCGCGTGTCGTTTGCCATGTCACGCGACGGCTATTTTTTTCAGTCGATCGCAAAAGTCGATCCGCGCTTCCACACTCCATCGGTCGCGCTTCTCGTGCAGTGTGGACTGGCGATCATCTTATTGCTGGTCGGGGGAAGCTTTCGGCAGTTCTTCTCGCTGGCTATCTTCGCTGAGTGGCTTTTCTACATGATCGCGGGCAGCACGGTGTTCGTCTTCCGGTGGCGCGAGCCGGACGCTCCGCGCCCTTACCGCGTGCTCGGGTATCCCGTGGTTCCCGCGCTTTTCGTGGCCGCCTCCGCTCTCCTTCTTTATTACACATTCACTGACAACCTGCGCTATTCGGCGGAGGGGTGCGCGGCCATTCTGGCGGGCGTGCCGATCTTCTACTTTTTCAAAAGGAAACGCGTCGAAACACCAAGGTAACTGGTAATCAAATCAATGCGTAAAGTCGGTTACCAAAGGACAGGCGCAGTGGACACGTTTACCCCCTTCTGAAACTCCCATAAGGTGAAGACTCCAAGTCCTGAGCCATCTCCCCGGCTCGGGTTCCTCCTTTGGAGTAAACGAATGCCTACGGCTAAACGCGAGTTTCAACTCGGAATTCTGCCCGAAAAGAAGTACGACTGGCGCACCTTTGCCGCCAGCTACGGGTTTGTAACGGCATGCGCGGCCGTTCTGTGCTTTTTTGGGATTTTCATGCCTGACACGCTCAAGGTCGCGATGAACTACCACGTCACCGAGCTGGTCCCGCGCCCCGCGCTTCGATCGGAGCGGATGCGAAAGCTGCCGCCCAAGATTCAGGCGAAGCTACTGCCGCCCGATCCAACATTTCAAGCTCCGAAGATCATTGTGCCGCGCGAAGCCGTCACACCCAAGGTAAAGGTGCAGGAAGTGGAGGCGCCCAAAGTCACGATGAATAATTTCATGCCCGCCGCGTTGAAGATGACTCCCGGCGGAGCGCGACCGGTGTTGATTCATACCGGTGAGTTTCAGGGAAGTTCGGTCACACCGACTGTGAACGCACCGATTCAGAAAGTTCAGACCGGCGGTTTCGGCGATCCGAATGGATTGAAGCCGAGCGAAAACAGCAAAGCCAATGGGAAGTTGATCGCATCCGCGGCCGGCTCGTTTGATATGCCGGTGGGTGCGGGACAGGGCAACGGCTCGGGTGGGGCAAAAGGAATCAAGGGAACGGTTGCCAGCGCGAACTTCGGTGACGGTGTTGCGACTGGGGGCAGAGGCGATGGCCGCAGCGGCGGACAGGGTCATGCGGTGCAGACCTCGGGATTCGGCACGCAGGAAGTGGCGCAGAACTCCCCGCACATGCAGCGGATGGATACGGGCCCGGCATCAACCGGCGTAGAGATTACCGACAAACCGAATCCGGTGTACACCGCGGAAGCGAAGGACTTGAAGATCGAGGGCGAGGTTCTACTGGAAGTGCAGTTCTCAGCGAATGGACAGCTGCATGTGAACCGCGTTGTGCGCGGGCTTGGGCATGGACTCGATGAGGCCGCTGTTGCGGCCGCCAACAAGATGCGTTTTAAACCGGCCACCCATAGCGGGCAGGCGGTGGACTCGACAGCAATTGTGCACGTGGTATTTCAACTGGCGTATTGAAACGGGGAGATGAGGTTATGCGGAATAGAAACTTGATGGTCCTGGCCGTTCTGGCGTTTGCGATGCCGGCGATGGCTCAACAGTCGGCGCCCGCGGCGCAGAACACACAGACGGCAGCGGTTCCGTCAGCTCAAGGCGTGTCGGCTCCGGCGCAGACAACGTTGGCGCCGCCTACCACGATGGACCAGGTCGTTGACCGCGCCATCATGCGCGAGAAGGATCTCATTAAATTCCTGTCGCAGCGCACGCCCATCGTCGAGACCTATTTGCAGAATCTGCAGCAGGATCCGCAACTCGGCCCGATCCCGCAGGACGACCGTTATTTCCTCGGCCGGATGGACCTGAGCGACTCGATCGACCGCTCCGACTACCTTGGCGAAAAGGATAAGGACAAGGAAGAGAGCATGGAGAAGCGCCTGCTCGGCGGCTTGACCAACAAATTCAAGTTCCAGTACCAGGCGCTCGGCTTCTCGTGGATGATCTACGCCGACCGCAACGACTTCGACCGCCAGCATTACGATTTCCACTATGCGCGCCGCGAGTTCCTCGGCGACGTGCGCTGCCTGGTATTTGACGTCATGCCCAAAAAAGACGCTGGCCATGGGCGTTTCGTCGGACGAATCTGGGTTGAGGATCAGGACTTCGCGATTGTGCGCTTGAACGGCACCTACAGCCATCCGTCGCGCAACACTTATTACTTCCACATGGACAGCTGGCGCCTGAACCTGGTTCCCGGCTACTGGCTGCCTGCCTACATCTACAGCGAAGAAGGCAACTTCACTGCTGGAGCCAAGAACAAGCTCGCATTCAAAGCGCAGACGCGGCTGTGGGGCTACAACCTGAAATTGGGCAAAGCGGATGACGAACTGACACAGATCCGCGTCGACAGCGTGAAGGACGATTCGCCCGACGCGCAGGATGCCTCGCCGCTGGCCGCCGAACGCGAATGGCAGCAGCAGGCGGAAGACAACGTAATCGAGCGTCTGGAGCGCGCCGGCTTGCTTGCGCCCGAAGGCGACGTGGACAAAGTTCTGCAAACTGTCGTCAACAATTTGCTCATCACCAACAACGTGGAGCTGCCGCGGCCGGTACGCACGCGCGTGCTAACCACTTCTCCGCTGGAAACCTTCAGCGTGGGCAACACCATTATCGTGAGCCGCGGGCTCATCGATGTGCTCCCCGACGAAGGCAGCCTTGCCATGGTGCTTTCGCATGAACTGGCGCACATCGTTCTAGGCCACAACCTCGGCAGCCAGTACGCCTTCAATGACCGCATGCTGTTCTCTGACGAGGGAACGTTCCACAACCTTGGCTTCAAACACATTCCCGAAGAAGAGACGGCGGCCGACAAGAAAGCGATCGAGATGCTGAAAGCATCTCCGTATGCGCAAAAGCTCGAGACTGCCGGCCTGTTCCTCAAGGCTCTTCAGACGCGCACTCCGGAGCTATCGGCACTGTTGCAGGCCCATCTCGGCAACAGCATCACCGAGAACGGCACGGTTACCCGTATGGCGGCGCTCGAAACCTCCGCTCCCGCGCTCGATTGGAACAAGCTTGATCAGATTGCCGCGCTTCCGCTCGGCGGCCGCGTCAAGCTGAATCCATGGGACAACAAAGTTGAGATGGTGAAAGCGCAGCCCGTCGCCATCACTTCGGCGCGCGACAAAATGCCGTTCGAAGTGACACCGTTCTTCCCGCGCCTGTCGCGCTACAACGCGACGCCGGCCACGGGCAACGCAGCGACCGCCACGACTGCGGCCAACCAGACTACAACTCCAACTCCGGCAACCTCTAACGCGGACGCCGCACCGAGCCACTAACCCATTCGCGAGGCGCTGCATTGTGACCGGCGCCTCGCGCACATCACTCAAGTTGATAGAAGCGCAGGCTGGGGCCCGAAATAATTACGGGCCACCAGCCTGTGTCTATTAGGGCGGATAGTTGTTAAGTTCGTCTTTTGAGATCGGAAACGGCCGATGGCGTTTTAGAGCCCCATCCTCGAAACTTGGCTCTGGACGCGTCCTTCATCCCTACCCAATCCTGAAAAACTCTGATAGCATGGACACCCCCGCGCTTTGCGCGCAAGCCGTAGTCCCCAGGGAGGTACGAATGATTCCAACTCTAAACCAAGAGGATATTAGTGTGCCCAATGTTCGTGGCAGTTCACTCAAGTTGTTAAGTGTCATTGCTGTAGTTGTGCTGCTCGCTTCCAGCGTGATCGCACAGACGACAACCCCACTCAAGCACCAGCCACCCGACGGCGTTCAGCTCACGTTTCAGATGACCGACGGAACGGTGCTGGGCCAAGGTTATGGCGACCAGGACTGGTGGAAGCTCACTCCCGATAACACGGGCAGCTACGTCAATGGAACGTGGACCCAGGTAGCGAGTCTGGCCACCAACTATGCTCCGGAAGCATTCGCATCGGCAGTGCTGGCGGACGGCACTTTGCTGATCACCGGCGGCGAATATAACTTCGGCAACTTTACCTTGACCAACCTGGGCGCGATCTACAATCCAGTAACCAACGTATGGACGAACCTGGAGGCGCCAAAAGGGTGGAAGTATATCGGCGATTCGCCCTCGTCGGTGCTGGCTAACGGGGATTTTCTGATCGGCAACAAATTGACCAAACAGGACCGGGTCTATACTCCGTCGACTGGTATCTGGTCAACCGTCGGCGACGCCAAGAAGAGCGATTTCGACGCAGAGGAAGGCTGGACGCTGTTGGCGGATGGCAACATCCTGACTGCGGATGTGTTGAACGCACCGAATTCCGAGATCTACAACACGACGAAGCACAAATGGTCGACTGCCGGCAGTACGATCGTCGACCTGCATTCGCCGTCGCCTTTTGGCTGCATCAACTATGGTCCTAAGGGCAAGCTGTGCTACTACCCGCCTGGAGAAATCGGGCCTCAGATTTTGAGACCAGATGGGACGGTCATCGTATTCGGGTCCTATACGGCCAGCGGTAATCAAGCCGGGAACACCGCTTACTACAACAGTCTTCAAGGCGGGTGGACGAAGGGACCGCAGTTCCCGAATAGCGACAACGCCGGCGACTCATTCGCGGCGCTGCTGCCGAACGGAGATGTGCTGGTTGAAGGCGACTCTGGACAAGGCTATATCTGGAACGGATCTACTCTGACGGAGACTTCCTACACTCCGGGGTCTCTGATGGTGCTGCCAACCGGCCAGATTCTGGTCGGAGGCGGTACGACAGAGGTCTACAACCCTTCGGGCACTTACGAAGCCGCCTGGCAACCGACGATTACGAGTTGTCCCACAACCGTGACTCCGGGGACGACATACGAAATCTCAGGCACTCAGTTCAATGGCCTTTCGCAGGCGAACGCGTTTGGCGATGAGTACCAGACAGCTACTAACTATCCGCTGGTGCGGATCACCAACAACGCGACCGGAAACGTCGTCTATGCGAAGACGCACGGTCATAGCTCGATGGGTGTTGCCACTGGTTCGGCTACGGTGTCGACCAACTTCGACGTGCCGAGCACGATCGGAACCGGGGCGAGCACGCTGGTAGTGGTGGCGAACGGAATCCCGTCGGCGGGGTATGCGATTACCGTGCAATAAGACGGTGTGCGACAATAGCAAGTGATTTTTACGCCCTTGTATCTCTGATTTTGCGTGAGATGCAAGGGCTATTTTGTTGTGACGCCGGTTTTCGGTTAAAAGTACTTGGTCAGGTCGGTAAAATGCTCGAGCAACAGTAACTTTTGCGTGGCTGGAGCGCTGCCCAGGTCCTCGTGTTCAAGAACCCAGGTGTTATCGTGCGGCACGAACGCGGCGTGCAGGCCTGCCGCCAGCGCGGGATTGATATCTGACTTCGGACTGTTTCCTACCATCCAGGTAATATCAGTCGCCAAACCGTACTTCGAGATCACAGAGCGATATGTTGGTTCGTCTTTTTCCGCGACGATCTCCACCGCGGAAAAATACTCCTTCAATCCCGAGCGCTCTATTTTGCCGGCCTGCTCGGTGGGATGGCCTTTTGTCATCATGATCAGATGATGCTTTGAACTCAGGTAGTCAAGCGTCTCTGGCACGCCTGCGATAATCTCGACCGGATGCTCGGAAATCGAATGACAGAAGCTGTGGATCTGGTCGTGCATTGCCGGCGTGACTGGGTCGGCGGAAAGCTTCTCGAAGGTCTCCACCAACGAGTGGGCGAAGCTGTGCAGGCCGTATCCGTGCTTGAGGATGGAATCACGCTCCACGTCGTTTAGAACAAGCCGCACCTGCGCGGGCGTGTATTCGCGATGGTCAAGAAATGAAATGAACTTCGCGATCGCGCGTTCAAAATAAATGTTGTTTTCCCAGAGCGTGTCATCCGCATCGATGAGCAAAGTCTGGGCGCCATTACGTTCCGACATGACTACCATGATACTGGCAACGGAGACGCGCGCCAGCTTTGGTAAGATCGAGTTCGCATGAAAGTCCGGCCCCTCGTTGTCTTCATCACTGTCTCTGCCTCTGTCTGTCTTCTGTTGTCGGTTTCGCAAGCTACTCAACCCGGAAAGGCCCGCGTCATGACGGGGTCAGCGGCGAAGGCTGGGGTTGCGGCCAATCTTAAGGTTGTGCCGGACATTGGCGAGCGCGTCGCAAAATTCCGTCGCGTCCAAATGCCGTTTCACACGGCGGGCTTGACCGCCCGCGACCAGCAGATGATTCACAAACTGGTTGAGGCCTGCGGCTACCTCGAAAATATCTTCTGGCGACAGAGCGATCCGGACGCGCTCACGCTTTACCAGTCGCTCGCAGCGAGCACAAATCCGCGAGACATCGAGCTGCGCCGCTATCTCTGGATCAATGCGTCGCGTTTCGATCAGATCGACAATGAGAAGCCGTTTGTTGGCGCGGGCTCGGTGCCGCCCGGCCGCGGATTTTATCCCGCCAACCTTACGCGCAATCTGGTTGATCAATACACGCAGGCACACCCCGATCAAAAAACCAAAATCTATGATCAGTTTGCGATCGTGCGCTGGCATGGAGGCGAACTCGAAACTGTCCCGTATCACATCGCCTATCGCACGTTTCTGGAGCCGGCCGCGCGTGCGTTGCGCGCCGCTGCCGCACTCAGTGGCGATCCAGCGTTCGCGAATTTTCTTCGCCTGCGCTCCGATGCCCTGCTGAGCGACGATTATCTGCCGAGCGACTTGGCTTGGCTCCAGTTGAAGAATCCGAAAATTGACGTCATCTTCGCTCCCTACGAAACCTACCTCGACGATCTGCTCGGGGTGAAGACATCTTACGGTGCCGCCGTCATGGTTCGAGATGAGCGCAACAGCAAGAAACTGGATCTCTTCGCGAAGTACGTTTCCGAAATTCAGGACGCCTTGCCGCTGGATGCTGAGGACCGTCCATCAAAGCATGGGCTCGAAACGCCGATGGAAGTGATGGATGCGCCGTTTCGCTCCGGCGATCTCAACCACGGCTACCAGGCGGTTGCCGACAATCTTCCGAACGATCCGCGTGTACACGAAAAGGAAGGCAGCAAGAAACTCTTCTTCAAGAACTTCATGGATGCGCGCGTGACTTACGTGATGGTGCCGATCGCGCGCGCGATGATGGAGCCTGAGCAGGCGGCAAAGGTGACGAGCGACGGCTACCTCGTGGGAACGGTCATGCACGAAATCTGCCATGGCCTAGGCCCGGTATTCTCACGAACGACGGCGGGCAAAATCGAAATTCGTGAGGCGCTCGGTCCGCTCTATGGCAGCCTGGAAGAGGCTAAGGCCGACGTTACCGGCATGTTTGCCGTTCGGTGGCTGGTTGATCACGCGGTGCTGCCAAAAAAGAATCTGGATGAATATTACGCGTCGTATGTCGACGACCTTTTTCGTACGGTTCGCTTTGGCGTCGCCGAGGCCCATGGACAGGCGGAGATGATCGAACTGAATTTTCTGCTGGAGCGGGGCGCGATGGTGCGCGACCGGCGCGGCCGCTACGCGATTGACTATGACAAAATGCCGGCCGGCATGGCCAATCTATCCAAAGAGTTGCTCGTGATCGAGGCCACCGGAGACCGCCAGCGCGGCGAACGATTGGTCGCAAGATATGGCGCGATGTCTGACGAACTGAAGCGGGACCTCAAAGCCACGTCCGCCATTCCGATCGACATCGATCCAATCTTCTCGTTCGCGAGAACCGTAAAATAAAAAGGTCCGCTCAAACCTGAATGCCCTTTACCCCCGCCCATATTGCGGCTGTTCTTCCCTTTCGCCGCACGCGAATGCTCTGGTCAGCATTGGTCGTCGGAGCAGTCGCGCCCGATCTCGAATACTTCCTGCGAATGTCGCCCCAGGGCCGTTACGGGCACACGCTCGCAGGGCTTTTTGTATTCACCTTGCCGCTGGGGCTGCTGACTCTCTGGCTATTTCATGCGTTCGTGAAGGCGCCCTTTGTCGACTTGATGCCTGACAGCCTCGCGCGGAGGCTGGCAAGCCCCGGCGACAAATTTCGCTTCGGCGGGCCTGCCCGGTTCGCGCTACTCATCGCCTCGCTCCTGGTGGGGATAAGCACGCATCTGATTTGGGATTCTTTTACTCACGGCAACACGTGGCCAACGCGACACCTGCACGCTCTCACTCAGCAGGTTCATCTCGGATCTGTCGGATTCGTGCCCTTTTATAAAATTCTTCAGCACTTGAGTACGGTCGTGGGACTGGCAATTCTGCTGGTGTGGTTCGCGATGTGGTATCGCGGTAGTGGCGCTGGGTCCAGAGATCTCCGCGAGCCCGGACCGCAGCCACCGGATGAGTGGCCAACGCGCAAGATCCTAGCGCTCGCCGCAATCGCAAGCATCGCCCTGCTGGGAGCTTTTTTCCGAGCGCTGTCGTCGATCGGCATTCCCTCCAACCACAGCACGCTGGCGCTATTCGTTGGAGACTTTGCAGCGTCGGTGATCGCGCTGCTGTGGTGGCAGCTTGTCGCGCTGGGAATCTGGCGGTCAGGAAAAAAACGCAGCTGATTGGAGTTTGTCTGCCGCTAGAGTTTGATCGCAGGTGGATGATGAAGGCCGCCACTCGTTAGTTCGCGGGGCGGAGTCTCTAGACCCACTGCACCCGAGGCTCCTGCGGAATAATGCCCGCCTTGTGCCCCATGTCGAGCAGCCGGCGCACCGCTTCCCGCCCGTCATCGCCGTAGTCGAGGGTCCGCTCGTTTACATACATCCCCACAAACTTGTCGGCGAGCTGCGTGTCGAGGTCGCGCGCAAACTGCATGGCATAGGAGAGCGCCTCCTCGCGATGATCGATCGCATATTGGATGCTCTCGCGCAGTGCCTGCGTGACGCTCGTCATCGTCTCGGCGCCAAGCGATCGCCGAATAGCGTTTCCACCCAGCGGCAGGGGCAGGCCCGTGACCTTGAGCCACCACTTGCCGAGATCGACGACGCGGTGCAAACCCGACTTGTCATAGGTGAGCTGGCCCTCATGAATGATCAATCCGGCCTCGTACTTCCCTTCCAGAATCTGCGGGATGATCTGGTCGAAAGGAACGACGTCGACTTCGATTCCAGGCGCGAACAGTTCCAGAGCAAGGTATGCCGTGGTCAGTTTGCCGGGGACCGCAATTCGTTTGCTTTTAATTTCGGTGGTCGTGAAAGGACGCGTCGAAACCAGCATGGGACCATAGCCGTCGCCCACGCTCCCGCCGCACGACATCAAGGCGTAGCTGTCCTGAATATATGGGTAGGCATGAAACGAAATCGCTGTCACGTCGTAGACGCCTTGCTGCGCGTCACGATTCAGCGTCTCGATGTCGCACAGTGTGTGGTTAAAACGCAGGCCCGGAACCCGCACCTTGTTGGTGGCAAGTCCGTAAAACATGAATGCGTCATCGGAATCGGGGCTGTGGGCCACGGTAATTTCACGAACTGGAGAAGAGACGGTACTCATAAATTTGGCTTTCGGCTCGATAGTAGGAAATATGATTTCGTTCATCCTGGCGAACGCTAAGTAGCGTGCACTTCGGTTGCGACAGGAAATTCTTAACTTGTTGCGGCGTTTGCCCTAACGCAAACTCATTCCGAAAATCGGCGGCTCCAGCCGCGCGCAACCCCGGCAGCCAGCATGATCTTGATTACTTCCGCGAAGATAAACCAATACAGGCCCCAGCGAAGCGCCTGCGCCAGCGAATGCGTCAGCATGAAAAGCCAACCGAGACCACTCGCAAAAAGGACGACCTCGCCTGCGATTCCAGCCAGCGCCGCCCACGCGAATCGGCGCGATGTGCGCTCGTAGATCCATCCGGTAACGAACGCCACGAACGGATAAGCCATCAAGAATCCGCCAGTCGCGCCCACCAATTGGGCCACTCCGCCCGGCCCTGCCGGATTGAACACCGGCAATCCCGCTGCGCCTTCTGCAAGATAGAGGGCAAGCGCCGCGAAGCCGCGCCGCGGTCCGAGGACCAACGCGACCGCTAGCACGCCAAAGTTTTGCAGCGTGAGCGGCACCGGCGTAAATGGCAGCGGCAGCGTCACGCGCGCGCAGAGCGCGACAAACAGGCTCGCGCAAACCACGATTCCCGCCTGCTTCGCCCATTCGAGAGAACGGGATGGTAGCGGCAACGCTTCGACCAGAACCTGGGAGCGCAGCGGTCCGGTTGCGAGTCCGGACGAATTCTTTGGCATGGTGTTTCCTTTCACGGAGGTAACTCAGGCTTCCGGTGGCAAGTTTTCGCTATTGTTGTGTCCGTCCGGCTCCGCTTTAAGCGCCTCGGAAGCCTTCATCTGATTCCGCACTCGCACGAAAAGCGAAATCGCGACCGACACAACCAGCGCCAGACTGATTCCAAGGATTAAAAACCACCAGAGCATCCGCACAACACATTTAGGATAGCAGACGCACGGGGGCGCGTCTGTGGACACAACGTGGCTTACTTCTTCGCCTTAGTCAGCGCAGCTCGCCGCTTTTCGACGTTGGCGCCGACGCGCTCCAGTCGTTTGCGCGCCAGCTTCGAGCCGGTGGCCACCTGCTCGATGTTGGCCCACGCGTCGGGATTGCCCATCTTCTGCCGCAGTTCTTTGAGGAACGGCTGCACCTTGGCAAATATGAAAAACATTTCTCCGCTGCAGCCGGGTTGCAGGAAAAGCTCTTCATGCAGCGCACCTTGCAACACCAACGACGACGCCATATCCCAATAGCCGCTCACTTGGCGGAGCCAGTTATTTTCCTGCGATCCGAGGTCGTTGGCAATTTTCAGGAATTCGTCCGCGCTGAGCGGCCAGAAGTTCAGCAGGAACCAGCCTCTCGCCTTGCGCATCTCCGGTTCGCGGCGGAGATCGTAGAGTTGGAGCATCAAGATCCCATCATGAGTTGTCGCTTTTTTCGCCATGTGATTCCCCCCGTTTAATTCAGAACGTCAAAATGCTGAAATGCACTTCGGCCCGGCGATGAAACCGACGCACCCGTTTAGTGTGCCAGAGTGCCAGTCCACCATCAGGCCGGCTTCGCGGCGTCAGCGCCGACAACCTCGCGTTCGTAATCGCATTCTTTATTGGGACAGGCGATCACCGTGCCCTCTTTCCTCATTCGCTCGACCAAATGATCGTGCCCGCACTTCGGGCACTTTTCCGCGATCGGTTTGGCCGCGGAAGTGAATTTGCACTTTGGATACTTCGAGCAGCCATAAAACGTATTGCCCTTGCGAGCGCGTTTCTCAACCAGTTCGCCTTCGCCGCACAGCGGACACTTCACCCCGATAAAATTCTGCTTCACATATTTGCAATCGGGATAGCCGCTGCACGAGGTGAACTCGCCGTAGCGCCCGTGACGGATGATCAGATTGCGACCGCAGTCGGGGCACTTTTCATCGAGCGGAATATCGGGCACGCGCTTGCCCTGATCGAGGCGGCGCGTCGTTTTGCAATCGGGATAGCCGGTGCAAGCCATGAACTGGCCGAAGCGCCCGCGCTTCAGCACCATCACACGCCCGCAGTTTTCGCAGTACTCCTCCTGCGCCGTCTCCTGCATATCAGCAGAATCAAGATCGGGCAGGTTGATCGGATTTTCTTTGGTGAAGGTGCAGGAGTTCGGATCTTCCTTATCGTAGGTGCTGCACGCGTAGAACGAGCCGTGCTTGCCCCACTTGATGACGAGCGGCGCGCCGCAGCGCTCACACTTCTCGTCCGTCGGCTTCTCCATACGCTTGATGTTTTCCATGTGCTTCTCAGCGTATTTGAGATCCTTGGCGAACTTTTTGTAAAAGTCTGCCAGCGCGTCCGTCCACTTTTCCTTGCCTTCTTCAATTTCGTCGAGCTCTTCTTCAAGGCGCGCGGTGTATTGGAAATCAAAAATGTCTTTGAAGTTTTCGACCAGCAGATCGGTCACCACCAGCCCAATCTCGGTTGGAGTGAACTTGCCTCCGACCTTCTGCGCGTACTGCCGCTCCTGAATCGTGCTCAGAATGGTGGCGTAGGTGGATGGCCGCCCAATGCCACGCTCCTCAAGCTCTTTCACGAGTGAAGCCTCGTTGTAGCGCGGAGGCGGCTCAGTGAAGTGCTGCTCCGGCTTCAAAGCCTTAAGCGTGAGCTTCTGCCCCGCTTCGAGCGCCGGTAGCTTGTGTTTCAGCTCTTCATCTTCCTCATCCTTAGAATCTTTCGACTCTTCGTAGACTTTGAGGAAGCCGTCGAACTTCATCACCGATCCGGTCACGCGGAACCAGAAAACCTCATTGCCTGACTTGGCATCGATCTCGACGGTCGTCTGGTCGAAGACGGCTGGATTCATTTGCGAGGCGACGAAGCGCTGCCAGATCAGTTTGTAGACCTTGAACTCGTCTTCCTGGAGATATTGTTTTACCTGGTCCGGATGCCTTGTCGCCGAAGTCGGACGAATAGCCTCGTGCGCGCCTTGTGCGTCCTTCTTCTCCTTATATGTATTGGGGGACTCGGGCAGATATTGCGCGCCGTACTCGCCGCCAATGTACTCGCGGACTTCGACAATCGCCTCGGGCGCAACGCGGGTGGAATCGGTTCGCATGTAGGTGATGAGGCCGACCAAGCCCTCCTCGCCGAGTTCGACGCCTTCATACAAGCGCTGCGCGATCATCATGGCGCGCTTGACACTGAAGCGCAGCTTGCGCGATGCGTCCTGCTGGAGTTTGCTGGTCGTAAAGGGCGGAGTCGCATTGCGGCGTCGCTCTTTCTTTTCCACCGAACGAACGAGCCAATCGGCTTTCTCAAGAGCGAGCCGGATTTTTTCCGCGTCGTCGCCGTTGGTAACCTCGACCTTCTCTTCGCCCTTGCCAACAAAACGCGCATCAAAGGCGGGAGGCTTCGGGCCAGCGAGGTTCGCGTCAATCGTCCAATATTCTTTTTTCTCAAACGCTTTGATCTCGCGCTCGCGATCGACGATCAGCCGCAGCGCCACAGTTTGCACGCGGCCCGCTGACAGTCCGCGCCGAACCTTATCCCACAACAGGGGTGAGACCTGATATCCCACCAGTCGGTCCAGCACGCGCCGCGCCTGCTGCGCGTCCACCAGGTTCTGGTCGATGTCGCGAGGATGCTCAAACGCTGCCTTCACCGCGCGTTGCGTGATTTCGTTGAAAGTCACGCGCCGGATCCGCTGATCATCGCCCGAATCATCTGTTTTCTTGCCGGCCTTTTTCCCAGCCTTCCCTTTTTTGGGTTTCTTTTCTTCGCCCAGCTCACCTGCCAGGTGGGCGGCAATCGCCTCACCTTCACGGTCCGGGTCAGGCGCCAGATAGATCTTGTCGGCCGAGAGCGCCAGCTTTTTCAGCTTGGCCAAAACCTTCTCCTTGCCGGGGATGACGACGTACTCAGTCTCGAACCCATCTTCGACGTCGACGCCGAGGCTGCTTTTAGGTAGGTCCTTCACGTGCCCGAAGGAGGCATCGACGGTGAAGTCCTTCCCCAGATATTTCTGAATTGTTTTCGCCTTAGCCGGCGACTCGACAATGACTAGACCTTTGGACAATGGTTCCTCAGTTGGGCGGTATTGGATTTGAAGCTAGCACGAATGGGCGGATTGCAACAACTGTGAGGTCCGACCGGCTGTCAGCTGTCAGATATCAGCCTTCAGTTCGGAGCCTTCAGTCTTTGCATCAGTGACGACGACATTTTCTTCACTTCAAGCACCCGCGTTAAAAGCCGTTCATCTCCTGGATTCTGAAGACAGTTCAAGTCACGAGCGAGCAGAAGTTCGTACTCAAGCTCACTTGCAAACCCCATCGCCAATTGAGAGGGGGGAACCGGTGCGACTCTTCCCAAGCCAGAAGATTCCGAAAGCTCTGCACATTTCGCCTCGCTTTGATGGAGCGCTGACGGCCGATGGCTGACAGCTTCTCGTCTAGAAGCTTTTTACAAAATTCTTTCCTGGTAGCTGCCGCACCTTTCCGTTCAACTCCAGTTCGAAGAGAGCAGCGAAGATTTCCGAGGAGGACATTTCGTTTTCGAGCGTCTCGACCAGCTCATCGATGTGTGTCGACTGGTCCGGCTTCAGCAGCCTGAGAAGTTTCTGCTCATGAGGTGATTGAACGTCGTCAGGGAATAGAGATGCGTTAGCCGGGGCCGGAGATTCATGCTGCTCCGCGCTGAGGGCCACCTGCACGTCCGTCGGAAGCTCTTCCCAAACATCTTCCCATGTTGCCACCAGCTTCGCGCCCTGCTTGATCAGAGTGTTCGGCCCCCATGAATTTTTGTTGGTGACATTGCCCGGCACCGCGTAGACATCGCGGTTCTGCTCGAGCGCGCAGCGCGATGTGATGCGCGTGCCGCTGTACTCTGCCGCTTCCACGACCAGTACACCGGCTGACATGCCGCTGATAATCCGGTTGCGGATCGGAAAATTCTGCGGTGCCGGCGAAGTCCCTATTGGAAACTCGCTGATCATCGCGCCGCCGAGTGCCAGAATCTGCTCGGCCAGGCGCGTGTTCTCTTTCGGATAAAACACATCAATCCCCGTCCCCAGCACGGCGATAGTCTTGCCTTTCGCGGCGATTGCGCCGCGGTGCGACGCCGTATCAATGCCCCGCGCCAGCCCGCTGATGATCACGAGCCCGCGCGCCGCCAGGTCGGTCGACAGCCGCTCCGCCATACCCGTGCCGTAAACTGTCGGATGCCGCGTCCCAACCATAGCAATTCCCGGCTTCGACAGGAGCTCGACGCTGCCCTTCACAAAGAGGATTACCGGCGGATCGTAAATCTCTTTCAAGCGCGGCGGATACTCCGCACCGGTCAATGAAATGATCGTGGCCTTTGCCAGCACTGCTCGGCCCACTTCATCCTGCGCCAGTTCCATCGATTTGCCAGTGGCCAGCGCCTGTGCCGAGACCGCCCGCATTCCCGTCGCTTCGAGTTCCGTCAAACTCGCCTGCAACACGCGGTCGGCGGCACCGAAATGTTCGATCAACTTTCGAATTCGCGATGGACCGAGGCCCTCGGTGAGAGCGAGCGCGAGCCAGCACAGGGTTTCCCGGGATGCGGCGTAGTGTGAAGATGAGGCGTCGTTTGGAGCAGAAAGCCCGGTGTTCCGAGCGAGCGTTGAGGCGCCTGAAGGCGTGCTGGTCGACATAGCGCCTGACCCTAGCCGCCATCGTCGCCGCTGTCAATGATGGCGCACACATCAGTTTTGGTAGAATTTGCAAAGTGATGAGCCGGCTAAGGATTTCAGCTATTTCCTATCTCAATACGGCGCCTCTTATGTGGGATTTTGAGCATGGGAATTCCGGGCCGGCGGCGTCGCCCGCGGCTTTTGGCGGTCGCGCGAATTCGGCCTATGGAGTGGCGGCATCCGCGGCGATCGAAGAAACTGCCGCTAACTTCGAGATCTCCTACACGATTCCGTCTGCCTGCGCGCGGGCTCTCGCTGAGAACACGGCCGATATCGGGATCATTCCTGCGGCGGCTTACACCACTATCCCCGGCCTCGTCATCATTCCGGACGTTGCAATCGCCGCTCGCGACGCGGTGCGTTCCATTCTTCTGATCAGTAAAATGCCGCTGGAGCGGGCCCGGACAGTCGCGCTTGACACATCTTCGATGACCTCCGTCGCGCTCGCCAAAATACTGTTCGCCAAATGGCTCGGCGGGGCGCGCACATATTCCGCCATGGCGCCCGATCTGGACGCGATGCTCGCGGCCTGCGACGCGGCTTTGATTATTGGAGATCCGGCTCTGCAGATCGATCGCAGCCGCTACCATACGCTCGACCTCGCGGAGGAGTGGCACGCACGCACCGGCAAGTCGTTCGTCTTCGCCTTCTGGGCAGTTCGACGCGCGGCGCTTGCAGGGCGCGACCGCGGAACGATTGCGGAGATTTTCAAAGCTTCGCGCGATCACGGTCTGATGCCGGAGCATCTTGAAACAATCTCCGAAGAGTGGGCGCCGCGCCTCGGGTTGACGCTCGAGCAAGTGCGAGCCTACTTCGCCCGCAACATTCATTATTATCTCGACCCGCCGTGCATCGAGGGCTTGGAGTTGTTCTATCGCCTGGGTGCAGAGATCGGCGCGCTGCCGGTGGCACCGGAAATGGAATTTCTGTAAGCCGGCAGCCGCTTACTTTCCTTCCTCCAAAACCTGCACCGCTACGCCTGAAGCCTGTCCCGGCGCATGATAAACGCGTTCCGTCGCCTTCACAAAGTCCGACTGTTTCGCATCCGGAATATTCACGAACGTCTGCGGGTTCCGGTCTGTCAGTGGAAACCACGAACTCTGCACCTGCACCATGATGCGGTGACCGCGTCGGAAGGTGTGGTTTACATCCGGCATGTTGAACTCCACTTCCTCGACTTTGCCCGGAGTGAACGCCTCCGGCTTCTCAAAGCTGTGGCGGAATTTTCCCCGGAATGGCTCTCCCCGCACCAGTTGCTGATAACCGCCCATGGTGAAACCCGGTGCCTCCACGTCTGTTCTACCTTTCCGTTCGTTACCGTCGCCCGCATCCTTTGATTCCGGAAAGTCCGTCGGGTAGACATCGATCAGCTTCACATCGAAATCGGAATCCGTGCCGCTTGTCGAAACAAACAACCGCGGCGAAACTGGGCCGGCGATCGTCACGTCCTCCTGAAGCACGGCCGTCTCGTAAGCCAGAACGTCCGTACGGCTGTCGGCAAAGCGCTGATCGGAGACCATGTATTCCTGCGGCACATCGAGAGCCGGATAGTTCACATAGGGCACCGGTTTCGACGGATCGCTCGCATACTCGTCGAACGGCGCAGACTCCGCGCCCGGCGCATCAAACGAAAGCTCGCCATTGGCATGAAGGTAGAGCGTCCTCAGCCGCGCATGCTCTGGCGGCCATGCCGAATATTTCCGCCAGATGTTCGTTCCCGTCTCAAAGACATACGCCTTCGGCAGCTTCGGGTCGTCGGTGTCCTTGAGATAATGCTCGAAAAACGGAAACAGAATGTTCTTCCGGTAGTAGTCGCCCGTGTCCGAAGAAAATTCCGCATGCCCCAATCGCTCTCCGTCCAGCCCCGCCCATCCTCCGTGGACCCACGGACCCATTACGAGCGCGTTGAAGACCGACGGGTTGTTTTTCTCAACTGCTTGAAATTCACTCAGAGGACCCTGCAAATCCTCGGCGTCAAACCATCCCCCGACCGTCAGCACAGCGCAGTGAATGTTTTTGAAATGCGGCGCCAGGTTGCGGGCCTTCCAGTAGTCGTCGTAGACGTCGTGCTTGAGCTGGTCATCCCACAACGAGGTATTGCCTGTGAGATATGTGCGCAGGTTTCCGATCGGCCCCGCTTTCAGATAAAAATCGTAGCTGTCGGTCGTGTGATAGTCGAACTCGGCCTCGTTCTTCGGCGGGAGCGCGGGATTTTTCTGCGGCACAAAGGAGCTATAAAAGTCGAAATTCGCGCTCAGCATGAAGGCGCCACCGTGATAGGCGTCATCGCCCATAAACAGATCCACCATCGGAGCCTGCGGCGATGCCGCCTTGAGCGCGGGATGCGTATCAATCATGCTCGCAGCCGTGTAAAAGCCCGGATAAGAGATTCCCCACATTCCAGCTTTGCCGTTGTTGTTGGGAACATTCTTCAGCAGCCAATCGATCGTGTCATACAGGTCGGTCGAGTCGTCGACGTCCTGTTTCGATTTGTTGTCGAGGTGCGGTGTCTCTTCGATATACGTGCCCTCCGACATATAGCGGCCACGCGCATCCTGATAAACAAAAATGTATCCCGACTTGGCGAAATCCGGCGAGGGCCCCACGCGCTTGCGATACTGATCCACGCCATAGGGAGCGACGCTGTAGGGCGTGCGAACGATCAGAAAAGGATAGGTTCGCGAACTATCTTTCGGAGCATAGATCGATGTGAAGAGATGCACGCCGTCACGCATAGGGATCCGGTATTCATATTTTGTGTAATGCTCTTTGATGTCGTAATCCGGCCCATCGGGCTTGCTCTCGGCGGAAACGCCCGCCGCGAGCGCCAGTAAAAATCCTGCCATTAATGCCTTCGTAAATAATGAAGACGGACACGACAAACTCGACCTTTCGCAAACCATTCTTTCTCCTTGAAATACGCCGCGTATCAATAAGCCGGTAAAGGCAAGCTACAAGCGGACAAAAGTTCAGTCAAGCGCGCAAGATTACAGAGGATTACAATCGGCTTGCATCTGCCCGCCTGGATACTGCTTCTAATGACTATGACGCGTCTGCCCGCGATCGCCGCCGTGTTTGCAAAAGCCACCGCTCGCGGGACCTCGCACGCGACCCATCGCACGGCAACGGCGAACATGCTCCGGTGGATGATTCACCTCGGAGGGCCGAGTCTCATTCTTTTGGGCCTGATTGACAACTCAGTGATTCCGCTGCCAGGCAGCACCGACGTAGTGACTATTTTGCTGGCCGCCCACCGTCGCGAACCGTGGATCTACTACGCAATCATGGCGACGGCAGGTTCGGTGTTGGGGGGCTATCTTACTTATCGCATGGCCCGCAAAGGCGGCAAGGAGACACTAGAGAAGCGCTTCTCGCAGAAGAAAGTAAAGAAAGTCTATGCAATTTTTGAGCGTTGGGGGTTCGCGGCCGTCGCCATCCCGGCGATTCTTCCGCCGCCGTTTCCGATTGTCCCCATGCTTCTGGCCGCGGGAGCTCTGCAATATCCGACGAGAAAATTTCTGACCGCCCTGACCGTGGGACGCGGCCTTCGCTACCTTATTCTTGCGTATCTCGGGTATGAGTACGGACGGAACATCGTAAAGTTTTTCGATCAGTATTACTGGCCGGTGTTAATTGCCCTGATTGTTTTTTCAGCGCTCGGCGCACTGTACGGCCTCTACGAATACACACGCCGGCAGAAACCCGGCGACTCCAGTACCGCCGGCAGAAACCCGCGCGTTCGTCCCCGTGTAGCGTGAAAAGCTCGCGTCTTGCGGCCTCGCCCGGTAAAATAGTGTTTTGCGTGGAGTAGCGATGTCCCTGACAAAACAGCAAGCTCTCGACCTCTTCCGCTCCGACGACCTCATCGGCATCGGCATGGAGGCTGACGCCGTCCGCCGCCGCCTGCATCCCGAGGGCACTGTCACCTACATCATTGACCGGAACATTAATTACACGAATTTCTGCACGGAATATTGCACCTTCTGCGCCTTCTATCGTCCGCTAAAAGGCCCCGCCGCCAAAGAAGGCTATATCCTCGACTTCGAGACGATCCACGAGAAGATTCGCGAGACTGTCGAACTCGGCGGCACCGGTGTCCTGATGCAGGGAGGTCTTCACCCTGACCTCAAAATCAACTGGCACGAGCGCATGCTCAGCGGTATCAAGCTGCGCTTTCCGAAGATTCATCTGCATTGCTACTCCGCGTCCGAGATTCTGGCCATCGCTGAATACAGCAGTCTCAGCGTGCGGGACACTATCGCCCGACTGCGCGACTCCGGCCTCGATTCCATTCCGGGCGGCGGCGCCGAAATTCTCGACGACGAAGTCCGCTACAAAATCGCGCGCCTGAAATGCCTCACTGCTGATTGGCTGGAAGTTCATCGCACCGCGCATCAACTCGGCATGAGAACCACCGCAACCATGATGTTCGGCGTCGGCGAAACTTTTGAGCATCGCGTCAATCATTTCGAAGCCATCTATCGCCTTCAGGAAGAGACCGGTGGCTTTACTGCCTTCATCCCTTGGAGTTTTCAGCCCACCAATACCGCACTCGGCGGCCGCCACTGGGATGAGGCTACTGCCGTCGAATATCTGAAAGTCCTGGCCATTTCGCGCATGTATCTTTCGAATTTTTTGAATGTGCAGTCGAGCTGGGTGACGCAAGGTTTGAAAGTCTGCCAGATGGGCCTCCGCTTTGGCGGCAATGACGTCGGATCGGTCATGCTCGAAGAAAACGTAGTTCGCGCCGCCGGCGTCACCAACTGCACAACCGAAGAAGAATTGCGCCGCATCATTCGAGATGCGGGCTTCCGCCCCGCTCAACGCGACACGCTCTACCGGCAATATTTTCTAAATTGATTCGGATGACTGACGGGCATCGTTCGATTTGCCCGGGCTTTGAGACGGGGGCAAACGCCGTTTCTACGATCAATTTGGAATTCTGCTCATGACGCGGGCTCTATTCATAACGGCGTGCCTCTGCGCTCTGGCCATCGTCGCTGCGGCACAGGCTCCCAGCGGCGCAGTGGGCGTCTCTTCGCCCGGCACCCCGAACACTGGCTCGCTTGCGGGCACTATTCTCGAAGAGCCCGGCAGCCATCCCGTCAAAAAAGTTCTCGTGCAAATTGTCGCGGAGGACCAGAAGCAAAGCGCGAACTACAGCGCTACGACCGATGTCGACGGACATTTTCATGTTGAGGAAGTTGTCCCCGGCCGCTATCGCGTCTTCTTCGAAAAGACGGGCTTTGCGGAGGTGAACAGCCGCGGCCACCGCGCCGACGTGAACGTCATCACCGTCATCGCCGGCAAGCCGCTCGACGACCTCGTATTTCACATGCTGACAACGGCCGTCATCACCGGACGCATCACCGATGAAGACGGCGACCCCATGTCGAGCGTTCGCGTCATCGTGCAACGAAGGGTGCCCGGCAAGTCCCGACGCGGAATGGCGGGCACGGTTGCAACGAACGATCTCGGAGAGTACCGCGTTGCCGGGCTGTTTCCCGGACAATACTGGGCCGCGGCTGTTCCGCCGCCCGACTTTCGCGACTACTCGCGCCCGCGCGCTCAAGCCGGACCGTCAGCCGACGATCCTCCCGAAGCCCGCTACGTCACCACTTACTATCCCGGCACAACCGACAGCGCGCAGGCTTCGCCAATCGCGCTCAAGGCAGGAGACGAGATGCCGGTCAATATGATGCTCGTTCCGACTCGTACATATCGCATTCGCGGCGTCGTCACCGGCATTGTGGCCGGCGAAACTCATAGCGTTGAATTGTCGACGAAAACAGGCGACGGGGTACAAGCGGCCGAAGTGGGCTCCGATGGCACATTCGAACTCCATGGCGCGGCGCCCGGCTCGTACGTGCTGAAGGCGTACTCAACCTCGGAAGGCAGCGTTCTTGCGGCGCGCCAGGAAATCACTGTGGCCGCCGCCGACGTCGATGGCGTGAGGCTCGTTCCTATTCCAGCATTCATGGTCTCCGGCCATCTTCGCGGCGATATGCAATCTCCGCTCGATCTTTCGCAATTCTCCGTCAACCTGCGCATCGCGGATGTCGGTGACGACGCGGGATTATTTCTGTCCGAGGACACGTTCGGAGAGAACGCGCAAGCTGATCGCCAGGGAAACTTCTCATGGAAAAACGTCAAACCCGGAAATTACATTCTGCGGCTCTACGGTGGCAACGGTCATGACGACTTTTTTCTGAAATCAGCGCGCGTCGGCGCCAATCTCATCGATGGCACATTCCCTCTTAGCGGTCCTGCGATGCTCGATCTCGTCGTCAGCACGAAAGGCGCGTCCATCGATGGCATAGTCACCGACCGCGACCAGCAGGGCAACGACGCGCCCATCTCGAATGTCGAGGTCATCGCTGTCCCCGAAGAAAAGTACCGCAACATTCCCGAGCGCTTCGGCGAAGGCGCAACCGACCAGTTCGGACGCTTCACCATCCACGGCCTCGCGCCCGGCACTTATACGCTTTTCTCGTGGCAGGATGTGAGCGACGATGTCTACCGCGACCCCGAGTTTTTGAAATCGCAGGAGGCCAACGGCACTTCTGTCCAGGTCGAAGAAGGCGCCCACCAAACCGTCACCCTGAAGCTGAGCGCTGTCGGGGATGATTGGCGCTAGGAGGCCCCCCTGCAGCGACGTGGCAGCTGCGTCTCTCGCCGCCGATTCCGCTACAATGCACTCTCCGGCTCTTTCATTGGACGTTCATGCATCTTCTAGCTTTCCTACAACCTCGACTCGCGTTATTCACAGTGATCCTGGCCTCCAAAGGCCTCGGCCCATACTTGCGCCAGCACTTCCTTGATAAGACTTTTCAGGGTCTCTACCAGGTTAATGCATTCGATCTAGCGCTGCTGATCCCCTACTTCATCGTGCTGATCATCCTAGCGGCCTATGGAGGACACCGTTACTGGCTCGTTTATCTTTATTACAAGCACAAAAAAAATAAGACGACTGAGCCGCCTGCACACTTTGCCGTCCTGCCGCGCGTCACCGTGCAACTGCCGATCTTCAACGAGCAATATGTCGTCGAACGCCTGCTCGACGCCATCTGCCGACTCGATTACCCGCGCGAAGAGCTCGACATTCAATTGCTCGACGACTCGACTGACGAAACAGTTGATGTTGCTCGCGGTTTGGTCGAGCGCTATAAGAAATTGGGACATCCGGTCACCTACATTCATCGCGAGAACCGCCATGGCTTCAAAGCTGGAGCGCTTGAGAACGGACTGCAAACATCCAGGGGTGAGTTCGTCGCCATCTTCGACGCCGACTTTGTTCCGCCGCCCGACTTTCTGCTCAAGTGCATTCACCACTTCACCGATCCGAAAATCGGCATGGTGCAAACGCGATGGACACACATCAATCGCAACTACTCGCTGCTCACCGAGGTAGAGGCAATTCTGCTCGACGGCCACTTCGTGCTTGAGCACTCCGGCCGCGCGCGAAGCGGCGTCTTCTTCAACTTCAACGGCACCGCGGGCATGTGGCGGCGGCAGGCGATCGACGAGGCCGGCGGATGGGAGCATGACACGCTCACCGAAGACACCGACCTCTCTTACCGCGCGCAGCTTAAAGGCTGGAAATTTCTTTATTTGCAGGATGTGGAGTGCCCCGCCGAGTTGCCGGTCGAGATGACGGCTTTCAAAACCCAGCAAGCTCGCTGGGCCAAAGGACTGATCCAGGTGTCGAAGAAGATTCTGCCGCAGGTTTTTTCGAGCAACGCCTCGCGCCATCAAAAAATAGAAGCGTGGTATCACCTCACTGCCAACCTCAGCTATCCGCTGATGATCGTTCTCTCCGTGCTTCTGCTTCCCGCCATGGTTATCCGCTTTTATCAGGGATGGTTCCAGATGCTCTACATCGACCTCCCGCTTTTCATGGCGTCGACGTTTTCGATCTCCAGCTTTTATCTTGTGTCGCAAAAGGAACTGTTTCCGAAAAGCTGGTTCCGTTCCCTGCTCTTTTTGCCACTGCTGATGGCGCTCGGCATCGGCCTGACTATCACCAACACGCGCGCCGTGCTCGAAGCGCTGGTCGGCAAGCAGACCGCCTTCGCGCGCACGCCAAAATATCGGGTCGAATCAAAGAAGGATAAAGTAGGCGCAAACAAATATCGTAAACGCCTTGGCTGGGTCCCCTGGATCGAACTGGCGATCGGCTGTTACTTCGCGCTGACCGTCTATTACGCCATCGCCAACGAAAACTACTTCACCGTGCCATTCCTGCTTCTGTTCGTGATCGGGTACTGGTGCACAGGTTTGATGTCGTTGCTGCAAGGCCGACTGGGCGGCCTTCAGGTGGGATCAGAAGCTCACAGCAAGCCGTTTCCGGTGGGAGTATAGAAGTGTCGTTAGTCGGCGGGAGTCAGTCGTTCGGGAGGCTCAAACGATCACTGCATTCCGGACGACCAATGGCAGACCAAAGACTGGCAGCTAGTGCCCGGCAACTGACAATCCAGACGGCAGCTTAAAATCAACCGAGATCCTCATCGGCCTTGGCACGGTCTTCCCATCCAGAACAAACGGCTTATAGCGCCATTGTTTGACGGCATCTAGCGCCGCGCCGACGAACACGGGCTGCCCCTGCACAACTTTCAAATCGCGCACGCTCCCATCTTCCGTCACCATGGCATCGAGCACGACCTTGCCCTCCATGCGCAACGTCTTCGCTTGCGGCGGATAAACCGGCGGCACCCGACGAATCAGTTGGCCGCCTGAAACTCCCTGCGACACTCGTTGCGGAGAGAAGGTGGGCACTGCGGGCTTGGACGTAAACACACCATTGAGAGACTGCGAAGGCTGTCCGATACCGGGAGGCAAAGCGCTCATGGCGGCCATTTCAACCTGATTCGATGCAGATAGACTCGACGGACCTGAACCTGACCCGACCGGATTCGAAGACGCCGCACTCGAACCAGCCGAGACAGCGTCACTCGCCTTGCCCTTCATTCCGGCAGAAGGCGTTAGCGCCTGGCTTCCGCTGCCCTGAGTGGTCGAGGGCGCGGCCCCAGTGCTCCCATCGCTGCTCTTGTCGCTCGAATGTTTCTTCGTATCGGCCGCATCATGACCCGACGGCTGCACCGTTTTTGCCGCCGAAGGCTTGCCGCTCGAAACGAGCTGTCCGCCCGGATTCGGCTTCCAGACCGCATCGTTGTCGGGAACATGCTGTCCCGCCATGGGTTGCTCGGAAGTGCGCGCATCGGCGCCGCTGCCGCGCGCCGCAATCACTGTCGATGGCGATGCTGCATGTGCTTTACTTTCATTCCCATCATTTCCGCGCCAGCCCAGCCAGATCACCAGGCCGAGCAGCAGAATGGCAGCGAGTCCCACTGCACCAAGCGCAATCGGACGACGACCAACCAGCGCACGGGCAAAGTCAACAAAGCGATCCGAGGCCGGCAAGAGCCCCACCGGTCCCGGCTTTTCTATGGGGGCAACCACGGCTATAGCAGACGGCACCGCCGACGCGCCGACCGGTTTCGCCGTGCGCGCTCTCTCCGCCAGGGCGGCGAGCTGCTCGAGCACGGCTAGATGATGGCCATTGAACGCGCCTTGCTCAGTTGAGAACACCTCCAGAATTCCGTTCGCCCTGATTCCGCCGGGCCCAACTCCGGCTGCGCCGCGCGTGCTCTGAACCGGCAGCACGGCAATTGAGCGCAAGCGCAGGGTGCGGCAGACTTCAAAATCCACCAACCGGCTCTTCTCCGTGTCGACGCAGTTCTGCACCTTGCCGGTCCGCAGGCACTCGCCGGAAATTCCGGTATCCGCGCTCAGCTTGGCGCCGAGCGGCGGCGCGGTGTCTCCGCTGCGCGCCCGGCAAACCATGGCGCCGTCTTTCCACATTGCGATTGCAACGCCGCTGGCGCGCGTCAGCAGCAGGGCCGCGTCCGCAATCGCGGCCAGCATTGGGTCAAGCTGGTGCTCCCCTCTGGCAACCAACTCCCGCACGGTTGAAAGCACTTGGCGTTCATCTGGATTGGTGTCGCGTTGCGGCGGGATAACGGGGTCCGAACTGCCACCACCGTTACTGGAGATTTTCTCGGAAGGAATGCGTTGCGCTTGAGTTACTGCCACACCCGACTCTCAATTAACAAAATATTTTCGGCCTGCTACAAACCGCACGGTGCAAATACACGAGTGGCGAGGAGTGATAATTGGTCGGAGTATGAGCCAACTTCCCGCGACTGTCAAGGCAAAGCGGGGCTTTGCGGCAATCAACTACGTACTCATGTGTTCCATGACGGGAGGGCCTCGCGGATAGCATGAAAGTTGGGCATCAAACTAACCAACAATCGCCGCGATCCATCGCGTGCTACGCTGATACCGCTCTGGTTTCTAGCAAGGCTTCGCGCTACGGCATTGCTGGGATCCAATTTAAAAAAGCTGTTACGCACAGTCGAGGCTCTGGCCGATCTTGGGCCGGAACTGACGGCGGATCGCGACTTCCGCCAAACCACGCGCACTATCCTGGCCGCCGCCATGGAGGCAGCGGGTGCGCGGGAGGCGGTTCTGTTCGCCTTCGGCGAGCGTCCGTCGATGCTCACGTCGCTTGACTCCCAAGGGTTCGCGCTTATCCCCGACCCGGCCATCATTCCCCTGCTTCCGCGTCACGTTCACATGCTCACGTCAGGCCAGGGCGCGATCGTACTCAATAGCGCCACCACAACAGACGTCTATCTGAGTTCGAGCGGCAACGTAGCGCCCGAACTCTTTCGTTGCATCTGCCCTTTAAAAGTTCGCGGCAAACTCGTGGGAACAATTGCCCTCGGCCGCCTTCCAGGCGATGTCGCCTACCAGGAAGACGCACTGGCGGCGCTCGAAATGATCGCCAGCTACGTCGCCCTCGCCATTCAGAATCACACACTCTCCCAGACGCTCGCGCAGCGCATCGCCGAAAATCTCCGCCTCTTGGCTTCGCTTCACGGCTTCTATGACAACGCTCTCGAAGCCTTCGCCACCGCCATCGACGTGAAGCACATTAATATTCAGGGCCACTCTCTGCGCGTGGGCCGCTATGCCCAGGCGATCGGCGAAGCGCTCGGCATGGAACCCGGCGAGGTCGCGCCACTTCGTTCCGCCGGCTATCTGCACGACATCGGAAAAGTTGCCGTCGATACCCGACTGTTCGGCAAGCCCTCCTCGCTCAATGACGAGGAATCCCGCGCCATGCGCGATCACACCACCGTCGGCCACCAGATCGTCAGCCAGGTACAATTCCCCTGGCCGCAGATTCCCGAGATCGTGCGCTGGCATCACGAGCGCGCCGATGGCTCCGGCTACCCTGACGGCCTTCGCGCCGACGAAACCCCGCGCGCCGTCCGCATTATCGCGCTCGCGGATGCCTTCGACGCCATGACCACCGAACGCCCTTACCGCCCCCGCATGACCGTCGGAACCGCTCTCCAGGAACTTATTCGCATGGCGCCCGAAAAATACGATGCGCAGGCTCTGCAAGCTCTTCTCATCCAGGTCCGCCGCGATGCCGTCGGAAGCAATCGCCTACCCATTCTCGAAGCCGGCATCGTCAATGTCTCACCGGTCGATATCGACGCGCTAGCCTCAACCCTGCAACACCGCACCAACAAAGCACGCGCCTATCTGACATAATTTGATCTGATTCGAACAAAGGTTCAAACCAAAAGCTCAACTGAAGCCTTTCCATTCGGTACATGCCCAAACGTCCGCATCGCGCCAGCGACTCGCGTCCTCTGCGGTGTAGAATCTAGCCTTGCGTCATTTCATATCGTGTGGAAAAAAGCCTGTGCATAACAGTGTCACTAAATCGCCGTTCCCTTCATCTAAGGAGTGCACGATAAAGTTTGCAGGCCAAGCTCTGATTTTTAAGGAGAGCCGTAATGGCAGTAAGTGATCAGGCTGTCGTCACCGGGAAGCAACTCGACCAACTCAGTATCAACACCATCCGCACGCTCGCCATGGATGCGGTGCAAAAGGCGAATTCCGGCCATCCCGGAGCCCCGATGGCGCTCGCCCCGGCCGCGTATGTTCTGTGGCAGCAATTCCTGAACTACGATCCCCAGGATCCCCATTGGCCCAATCGCGACCGGTTCGTTCTCTCCAATGGCCATGCATCCATGCTCCTTTATTCTTTGCTCCACTTGGCGGGCGTGTGCGAGGTCGATAAGCAGGGAAACATTCTTCCCACCCCCGCCGTCTCACTTGACGACATCAAAGCCTTCCGCCAGATTGACAGCAAAACTCCCGGCCATCCCGAGTCCAATCTAACCACCGGAGTTGAGACTACCACCGGCCCGCTTGGCCAAGGCGTCGCCAACAGCGTCGGCATGGCGATCGCCGAGCGGTGGCTCGCGACTCACTTCAATCGCCCCGGCTTCGAGGTTTTCAACTACAACATTTGGGCTTTCTGCGGCGACGGCGACATGATGGAAGGTATCTCCGGCGAAGCTGCCTCGGTTGCCGGTCACCTGCGACTGTCGAATCTCTGCTGGATCTACGACAACAATCACATCACCATCGAAGGCAAGACCGATCTCGCCTTCGACGAAGACGTAGAAGCGCGCTTCAAGGCCTATGGGTGGGCTGTCACTCACCTTCACGACGCCAACGACATTGATGGCATTGCCGGCGGCTATCGCTGGGCTTTGGGCATCACTGACCGCCCCAAGCTCATCATCCTCGACAGCCACATCGCTTGGGGTTCCCCGCACAAACAAGACACGAAAGAAGCCCATGGCGAAGCGCTCGGCGAAGAAGAGGTCAAGCTCACGAAGCGCTTTTACGGCTGGCCTGAGGACGCCCATTTTCTCGTGCCCGACGGAGTGCGCGAGAACTTCCGCGACGGCATGGGCAAGCGCGGACATCAATTGAGCACGGCATGGAACGCGCAGTGGGAAAAGTATTCGAGCCAGAATGCCGATCTAGCCGGTCAATACGATCGCATGCTTAGGCGCGAACTGCCCGAGGGCTGGGACAAAGAGCTGCCCACCTTCCCTGCCGACGCCAAGGGCATCGCTACCCGCGACTCTTCCGCCAAGGTCCTCAACGCCATCGCCAAAAACGATCCCTGGCTGATGGGCGGCTCCGCTGATCTGTATCCCTCCACCAAAACGCGCCTCACCTTCGACGGCGTGGGAGACTTTGAAGCCAACAACTACAACGCCCGCAACTTCCACTTCGGCATTCGTGAACACAGCATGGGCGCGATCGTTAACGGCATGAGCCTGTCTTACCTGCGCGCCTACGGCTCGACTTTCCTTATCTTCTCTGACTACATGAAGCCGGCCATCCGTCTCTCGGCCATCATGGAAATTCCGTCGATCTGGATTTATACCCACGATTCCATCGGCGTCGGCGAAGACGGCCCCACTCATCAGCCGATCGAACAGCTGGCAACTCTTCGCGCAGTCCCAGATCTCATTACGCTGCGCCCTGCAGACGCCAACGAAGTCGTCGAGTCGTGGAAAATAATCATGAAGTTGAAAAAGGAGCCGGTCGCCCTGATTCTGACGCGCCAAGCGTTACCCACCTTTGACCGCACAAAATACGCCTCTGCTGAAGGCGTCGCTCGAGGCGGCTACATTCTAGCCGATGCCGAAGGCGGCAAGCCGCAGGTCATTCTTATGGCGACGGGGAGCGAAGTCTATCTCTGCATCGATGCTTATGAGAAGCTGAAAGCCGAAGGCATTCGCGCCCGCGTAGTCAGCATCCCATCGTGGGACATTTTCGATCATCAGGATCAGGCTTATCGCGATCGGGTGCTTCCGCCCGATATCACCGCGCGCGTCGCGGTCGAACAAGCCGCGGTCCTCGGCTGGGCGCAGTACGTCGGCCTAAAGGGGCGGGTCATTGGCATGCGCAGCTTTGGAGCCTCGGCGCCCCTGAAAGATTTGCAAAGGAAATTCGGCTTCACCGTCGAAGCCGTCATGCAGCAGGCCCGTGAGCTGATAGGGAAGTAATCGGTGTTCGTCGGAAAACTACATCATCCGTCGGGCGTGCCACGCCGCCGAGTAACACATCGTTAACGTCAGATCATTAATCTGGCCGCAAGGAGTCGTAATTATGAATCCCGTCGATACCCTCGAAACCGCGAAGGCCGTCAACCCCCTGAAACAGCTCCAGACTTTCGGCCAGTCAATCTGGATCGATTACATCCGCCGCGACCTCCTCAAAGACGGCGAGCTACAGCGCCTGATTGACGAGGACGGCCTGCGCGGCATGACTTCGAATCCCTCCATCTTTGAAAAGGCGATTGGCGATTCCAACCTCTACCAGGATTTTCTCGACACCTTCGCCAACCGGGCAGACCTCGACGCCAAAGGCCGCTACGAACTTCTGGCCATTCGCGACATTCAGGATGCAGCCGACCTGCTCCTGCCCGTCTATAAA
>JBAWAI010000125.1:0-1691 GCA_049589215.1 Terriglobales bacterium
GCTCAAATCGTTCCGCTGATACGTATCCTCATGTCCGCAGCCTTCGCAAGTGTGCTTAATTTCCGGTGGAACTAGGGGCTTCTTGGGAAAAAATAGCTTTCTGTGTCAGAAGGAATCTCGGCATAGACGCATTCGGCGTGGACGGAATTGTTCTGCGTCAACTCCCGATAAGTCGGGTGATCTCAACAGGTCGATGCAACACTTCTCAAAGTCCATTTCCAGCGGGCAGAGCAAGCTAAAGTCGTCCGCGCGTGTTGATTTAAGCGGAACGCCGCCCTGGCTGGTCTAATCGAGCACCCGCCTTACAGAGAACCAACCTGTAGAAGTATTGTCAGATCAACAGCTTAAATTGGTGTTGCGTCGACCGCCTGAGCCGGCAGCCGTTACCGGACATCTCTAACAATGTCGGCCCTGTCAAACACTTTTTGAGCATACTTCTCCGTTCACTTCCAAGAGTGGTCTTCCTTGTTCTTCTTTGACCTGGGCATCGACGACCACGGCTCGTTCGTAATCTCTCGATCGGGTTCAGTCCGACCTAAACATCTCTTCGATCCGTACTTCGACCATGATTACTAGTTCAAACTCCCTTTACAGGGAGTGGGATGCCCCATCAAGTGCACGACGCTCTACTGCACGCCATGTCCGGTACCGAGCTGTCCCACGTACGAACCGAACTCGAACGACGGCGAATACGCACATCCATTCCGCCACATCCAGTACAAGCGAACCCCCAGCTTCCGCCCCATCGCTACCTTGGCAATGCTCTTGTGTCGGCGCATCGCCAGGTGAATGTATCGACGGCGCCAGTGCGGATTGCATCGTGCTGCCGCCTGGGCGGCCTCCACCAGCAAGAAACGCAACAAGGAATTGCCTTGCTTGCTGATGTGCCCCAGCCGTTGCTTGCCACCACTGGAGTCCTCGCTGGGAATCATGCCCACGTAGTTCCCGATCTGTTTGCCACGATCAAAGCGACTCGGAGTCCCGATGATCAACACATACGCGAGGGCCGTAAGCGGGCCCACGCCAGGATGCGTCATCAAGCGGGCTACCTCAGGTCGCTTCTTGGCTTCCTGCTCGGCAGCAGTAGTGAGTTCTTCGATCGTCGGATGCAAGCGGTCCAGCAACTCCAACAACTCTTGCCGGCGCCGACTGGCCCAAGGCGCTAACGACAGCTTTTCTAACTGTTCTCGACCTTGTTCGCTAAACAGTTTTTTCTTCCAGCGATAGCCCTCGTTCATCGCCAGTGCCTGCAGTTGATTCATGATCCGCGTGCGCATCTGCACCAACCGATGCCGGTGCCACAACAGTTGCCGCAGATCTCGATTCTCCGGTCCCGGTACCCAGATTTGCGGGAAGTTATTTTCCCCCATTAACCTGAGCAAGAGTCGGGCATCGTTGCGGTCGGTCTTCTGCTTCTTGATTCGCTTGGCCTTGATCTTCGCGGGATCGCCGATCCACAGTTCGAAACCTAGTTCAGCCAGTAGCCGCTCGAACCAGCGTGAATATCCGGTAGCCTCCATTCCTACCCGCACGTGGATTCCGCGCTGCTTCAGGTCTCGATAGAATTTCTCCGCTTGTCCATCACTGTGGCTCAGTTCCTGTTCACCGCACTCACCAGTCTCTTCTACACAAAATGCAATCGCTTGAAAGCTCGGGTGGTAATCTACGCCTATAATCATCATGTCCGGCTC
>JBAWAI010000126.1:0-1712 GCA_049589215.1 Terriglobales bacterium
GATTTATAGTTCCGTTCCGCCCGCCATTGTGCCCGCAATCATTGACGAAGCCCACAAGAACGGCCTGCGCGTCAGCGGACACATTCCCGCCGGGATGACCGCCGATCAATGCGTTCGGCTCGGCTACGACGAAATTCAGCACATCAACTTTCTGGTGCTCAACTTCTTCCCCGAAATCAAAGACACAAACACCATCACGCGACTCACCAAGCCCGGCGAAGTTACCGCCGGTCTCGATCTGAACTCCGTGCCGGTTCATGATTTCATCAAGTTGCTTCAGGATCATGACACGAAGCTCGACCTGACGCTCTCCGTTTTTGAAGATCAGTACCTGGGCCGCATCGGGCAAATTCCTCCCGGGTACGAGAAAGTCGCGAACCGCCTTCCCGCGCAGGTGCGTCGCGGTCTGCTCACGGCTGGCATGACGCCGCCTCCCGGCATGGATGAGACTTACAAGAAATCTTTCGCCAAGATGCTGGAGTTCACCGGCCTGCTCTATCGCTCCGGCCTGTCGATCGAAGACGGCACGGATAACATGGCCGGCTTCGCGCTTCATCGTGAACTGGAACTCGACGTTCAGGCTGGTATCCCGCCCAGTCAAGTCCTTCGGGACGCAACGCTCAACGCCGCGAAGATCATGAGCCTCGACAAAGATCTAGGTTCAATTACGGCCGGCAAGCTCGCTGACCTCACGCTCGTAGATGGTGACCCCACGAAAAATATCAGCGACATTCGCAAAACGGTGGTCGTCGTCAAAGACGGAGTTTTGTACTACCCGGCGGAGCTCTACGGAGAGCTGGGAGTGATTCCGTAAGCTTAATTTTTTTGCGCATTGATTTGAGGAGAGAATCATGCCCGTCCACTTCGAAGGCGCGCAAGCCATCTTTCGCGTCGAGAACATGCAGACCGCGCTCGATTTCTACGTCAACGAGCTGGGTTTCAAAAGTGTTGCGTGGGGTAACGACGAGTTCACCAGCATCTCCCGCGACCGCGCCGCCATCTACCTCAGCCGCGGCGGACAAGGACGCGGCGCAGCCTGGATCTGGATCGGGGTTGCAGACGCGGAGCAGCTGCACGAAGAGTGGAAAGCCAAGGGCATCACGATCCGAATGCCTCCAACCAACTATTCCTGGGCGCTGGAGTTCCACATCGAAGATACTGACGGCAATGTGCTCCGGCTGGGATCGGATCCAAAGTAGCCACGGAACGGCGGCTACTTCACTCCCTTCGACGCATCCCACGATCCCTGCTCCTTGCGGACCATGACGATTTCTCCAATGTGATAAGCATTGTGCGTTCCGATCCGCGCGATTGTCGGAGCCCACTCCTCCAAATCCTTCTCGTCTGCCGTCTCGACCAGTTTCTCCAACTCCGTCATCACTTTGTCGAACCGATGCACCGTGTCCGTCCAGTTCTTCGCGTCGAATTGACTAAATGTGTCATCGTTGTCGCCGCTGTACTTCGATGGCGTTTGTCCCTTGAATTTTGCCAGGCTCCGCTCGTTCCAATAAACCAGGTGATAGGCGAGTTGGCCGACCGAGTGATTGCCGTGACCATCGGTCCAACTTGCCTGCTCCGCCGTCAGGCCTGCCAAAGCGGTGTTGCCATCGACGAACCAGTCTTTCTGATTGTGCGTGGTTTTCAGCTGTTCCAGCAGGATGCCGCGCAGAGTCGGCGCCGGCTTTTGGTTCTGCGCATATCCCTAAGCTGAC
>JBAWAI010000127.1:0-2174 GCA_049589215.1 Terriglobales bacterium
GAACGGCGCAGGTGGGTGTCGCTTATAGCTCGGCACTGGTTGTGACGGGCGGAGTGGCGCCTTACACGTTCTCGATTATCAGCGGATCGCTGCCTCCGGGGCTGACGTTGAATGCTTCGACGGGCGCAATCACGGGAACGCCGACTACCGCGGGCACGTTTAACTTCACGGCGCAGGTGGTGGATTCGACGGGTTCGAAGGCGGGCACCGCGACGGCGAACTGCAGCATCGTAGTCGCGCCGCCGACACTGACCCTGACTTGCAGCACAAATGTCGGCCAGGTTGGCTCGCCCTATTCTTCGGGCGTGACTGCCACCGGCGGAACGGCGCCCTATACGTTCGCGGTGATCAGCGGATCGCTGCCTCCGGGATTGACTCTGAATAGCTCGACGGGCGCGATTACGGGCACGCCGAGTTCGGAGGGCACATTCAGCTTCACCATCCAGGTGACGGACGCCAACGGCTACACCTCGTCGGCGAGCTGCACCATCACGATCAAGACGTGCGGAACTTCTCTTAATCCAATCGCGTTCTCGGTCAATGAATCGAAGAGCAACGCGGGACAGATCGCCTGGTTCAACAGCAATCTGACACAGCTCCAGGGCCAGATCCCGACCTCGAACTTCCAGATCTTTATTACGGGCGGGAAGATCGCCTTCGGCTCGACTACGTTGACCGTGCCGGATGCCGTCATTACGTTCAGCTCGTCAGTGAGCTGCGCGTCAACCTCGTTCAACACGACGTTCAACCGCTGGGAGACAACTGTTCCGCTCTCGGCAGCCCAGTATGCGGATGAGATCTTCGCCGCGGGTCTGGCTTATGAGCTCCCAAGCAACTTCCAGGGAGTGAGCAGCGTGACCTGGTCGGCGGATATCTCGTCCACCGCACCCGGCGTCAAGGTCTCATGGGAGGTCGGTGTTTCCAACTGGCTGACCTCGTACCAGGGCGTGGAATTCCCGGCTTTGAGCGAGTCACCCTTCGTGCCCGACTACAACGGCATGGAAGTGAACCCGGCTCAGGGAATCAATCTGTGCTCGGGCAATTCGAAAGATGCTGCCGGAGCGCCGGAATTCGAAGGCCGTCAGTATGTAATCGTGACAGGCGGATGCGGCAAGGGCGGCGACAACTGGACGGGCACGTTCACCGGTTGCAGCCAGCCCGTGCAGGCCTGCCAGACGGGTGGTGGTGGCGGAGGCGGTTCTTCAACCTGCCCGGCCGCCCCGCTCAACAACTTCATCCAGTCGGGTGCCAGCTTCGCGGCCATCGGGCTTGACGGGGTCAGTTTCCAGGTGCAGGGACCGATTTCGGTGACCGGCAACCTGGCGGTTGGTCCGAGCGGCTACTTCCACCTGTCGAATTACACGACGCTGAACTCGACGCTGTATGCCGATCCGAGTGCCAACGTTCAAATCGATTGGGGAAGCGGATTGACGGGCGGCGTTACGTCGCAATCGTTGTCCGGCCTCAAGTCGACAGCAACGGGCCTGGCGAGCACCGATGCGGCTCTTTCCCCGACCCAAACCGTCAACAACATTCAGTCGTCGGCTACCTTCACGGGTAACGGCGGCCAGAATGTGATCAGCGTGCCCGGCGGCATCAACCTCCAGTATGGCGGCACCATCACCATCCAGGGCGGATCGGCGGATACGTTCATCTTCAACGTGGGGAGTGGAATGGACCTGGACAACGGCGCGAAGATCGCGCTGTCAGGCATAACGCCGGGACAGGTGCTGTTCAATTTTACCGGATCGAACGAGGTTTATATCGGAAATGCGAATACTTCCGGCATATTCCTTGCTCCGGGCGCGGAGATCAAAGTCACCAACGGCAATCACACGAGCGAATTCGTCTCCGGGACCACGCTGCTCCTCGACTGCAACAACGCGAGCATCACAGCGCCGGCGTGCAGTTCGCAGAGTGGAACACAGATCGTTCCTTACATTCAGGTGAATGGAGGGACGTGGCAGCAGACCGCTACTACCACCGTGAGTTGGGGTTGCTCGGTCAACCTCGGCCCGCAACCGGTGAGTGGGGGTTCGTGGAACTGGACCGGACCGAACGGCTTTACTTCCACCTCGCGCCAGATTAATAACATTCCGCTCGGTGGCGGCAATAACGTCTTCACCGCGACTTACACCAATACCAGCGGAGTGCAAAGCACGCAGGTGTTTACG
>JBAWAI010000128.1:0-3637 GCA_049589215.1 Terriglobales bacterium
CACCCACGCCGCTTTGCATGGGGTTCATTGTTGGTCTTTCTTGTCATCCCCACCCCCAGGTGTACTGTGGTTTACGGCCCCAACAATGGCTTGACCGCCGCGGTGAATATGAACGTGCTCGACAGCCACCTTTTGCTCCCCTTTACTCCGATATGTTTTGAGCGTTTCCACTTGCGCTGCAAACGTTCGCAGCAAACGATTGGCCGAGTTTGAGCACAGCTCAATGCCTTGAGGGGTCTGCCCCTTTAATGCTGCCATCGCCAGCATCGTCATTGCTAGATTATGGACGCCCACCATCTGCACTGCCAAGAGCGCCTCCAAGCCGTCGCGAGCTCCAATCGAATGCACCGCCGCTCTGGTGCTTTTGTGCATAATTCTGCCACCCGTCATAGGATCGCCAAGACTGGCGGCAGCCTGTAACGCGAGAATCACGGTTAGGTCCAAGTCCGTGGTCGCGAATATTTGTTGAACCTTCTTGAGGGCTTCGTCTTGAGTAGCCAGCGATTGCGGCGACTCGCCTCCAGGGGGCGCGGTCACGCTTCTCCGCGGTGTTAGACCGATATCTCGTTGTTTGCTCATAATCCGGTAGAACTCCGATGAAAACGTTCGTGGTGAGTTGCGCCAAGGATCGCATGATCGAAGATGCAGAGCGACTTCCCGCCAATTTCCCAATCACCACAACCACTAAAAGCGTGCTTGAGGCAGTAAGGTATGGCTCCTCCGTGGCGCTCATATTTTTCAACACGCGCATCGCCGCACGTCCGCCAGAGGCCCTCTGCAGTGCGGCAGAAGAGGTGATCGGTGTCGACGAGCAGACCATGATGGTGTTCCGGGATCTCAGGAAAGCCGAGACCGGAGAATCGGACTTCATCGGCGCGAAACCATCCCAACGGTCTCCTCTGCATCCACTCAATCGCATCTAGCCATTCCCGAAACTGCCCGTGGCGCGCCTCCCAGCTCACCCGCCTGGGATATGTCAGGGTGAAGTAGTGGGTGACGTTCTGGCTCTCAAGAAATTCTGAAGCTGCCAGAATAAGCATGTTCGTGTTTTGAACTGACACACCGTAATCCTTCCGGCTCATTTGTGCCGTTGTCCTCGGTTGCAGGTCCAGTGTGAGCAACCCGTTTTTACTTATAGCTCAAGAAGGTTGCTTGCTCTTTATTCTGGGTGAATTGCGGGAGACCAGAACGCTCCATCCGTTCTCGCCGCCGCTCGTGCCCTGCCAAGTCGCGAGTTGTTTCCGTGGCGCTCATGAGCGATCCTCGCGTGCCAGGATGGTATTGGCGGTGACAAATCTCTCGATGGACTGTTCAGTGACGCACACCGCTCGGCCGACTTTCACAAAGTCCAGGTTCTTTCGTTTCAAGAACCAGTCTCTCAATGTTGACGGTTTTACCCCGAGCCGATCAGCAGCGTCGCTCAGGCGCGACAATTTGTGCATTTGACCTCCTTACCAGCGCGGGCGTTCCCGGCTGTCCGCAGTCATAAAATGCACTAGACAGCACATGTTGTGCCAGTGTAATGTAACTATCGTGTTGGGTTACAGATGCGTAAGTTACAAGAGCGAAAGAAAATTGCAAAGCTAGTGGGAGCTTCTCCTGAAGGGATGCTTGCGCCACTCAATAGCGCACGTCCATCGGCTAGGGCTCTGGAATTGGTTGATCTAGTGTGCAGACTCCAGGAAATCGAGCGCGTTGAACGCACTCTCGCCGAGATTCCGCGACAACTTAGCCAAGATTCCACCCATCTACCAGTTGGACCCCAGCGCGCGCCAAGCTTCATGTACGCACGCGCAAATCAGATCCTTTCGGTTTGCAAGTGGACTCCCATTGTTCCGTATCCCCGTCGTCTGCCATATAACTTCAAGTGGAAAGCGTCAACATTTGAGTCTGACTGGGAAAACCGGTTCGTGTTTTGGACGTTGAATTTGTGGGTTCGGGGTGACATTTCTCTTATTCGAGGTTGCCACAACTGTAGGCATTGGTTTTATGCCGTTACCAATCATCAGATGTATTGCACGAACGATTGTCGGCAGCAGTTCCATTCAAGAAGCTACGAATTCAAGGAAAAGCGACGGCTCTACATGCGTCGCTACCGCAAAGATCAAGAGGCTCGGGATTCACATGCAAAATCATTGACCCAAAGAGCACCCAATCATCGTTAGGGGGCGGTTTCTTGACCAAAACCAAAAAGAAAGGCGATCTTTGATGGCAATCTACAAACCAACGAAGGGTTCGAAGATTTTTTGATATGACTTTATTTTCGAGGGTCAGCGAGTCCGCGAGAGCGCGAAGAGCCGTTCGAAGACTGTCGCCAAGGATGCTGAAAAGGCCCGCCGGCGGGAACTCGAAGACAGCTACAACGGCATCAAGCGCCGCGACCGCGCCAAGTTATTCTCGGTTGCCGCGGACGAGTGGCTTGCCCTTAAGGAACTAACCCTTGCTGCCTCCTCGTTACGGATCGAACGCGACAATCTCAAACATCTTCGTCCGCATTTCGCGAGACGATTGGCTACCGACATCCAGGCCAAAGACGTAAGCCGTTATCAGAAATCTCGCCTGGCTGAGAAGGCGTCTCCAAAGACAATCAATCTGGAAGTTGGGACGCTACGCGCGATCCTACGGCGACATCGCGTTTGGGCGGACATCCAGCAGGACGTTAGGATGCTCCCAACGCTCGACGATGTGGGGCGAGCGCTCTCGGCCGAGGAAGAAAGAGAGTTGGCCTCAGCATGTCTGCTCAGTCGGTCCCGTTCGCTGTATCCGGCCGTCATGCTGGCCCTGAATACCGGCATGCGGTACAGCGAGATTCGCCTGCTGCAATGGAAGCAGGTGGACTTCTCAGGCAAAATCCTGACAGTGGGCAAGTCTAAGACGACGACCGGTTCTGGACGCGCGGTCCCGCTCAATGCCCGAATCTTGAATGTGCTGGAGATGTGGGCCGGAAAATTTCCAAACCGCCAGTCGACGCATTATGTTTTCCCATTTGAGAAGTGCGGCGCGAAAGGCGAACTTGACAGTTTTGGTTTCACTGCTGGTGTGGTCTATTACGATACCAACCCGACCCGACCGATCGGCGATTGGAAGGAAGCATGGGAGAAGGCCAAGAAACGTGCAGGAGTGATTCTCAGGGGCGAAACCGAGGACCTTCAATTCGTGCAGCCCTCGGGCCGACACAATAAAAACGCTGCGGAGCGGAAGGAGAAATCACCGGAACGGAATGAGGCCGAGAAAGAGGAGTCGCTCAAGTGCCGATTCCACGATCTGCGTCACAGCGCCGTGACCCGTTTGCTGGAAGGCGGCATCCCTTACCCTGTCGTGGCGAGCATGATGGGGTGGTCCGCAGCTACTGCAATCCGGATGGCGAAGCGTTATGGGCATATCGGGAACCAGGCCCTCCGCGATGCCGCCGATGTATTGGGAGGACTGAAAGTTCCAGCGGGGTCCCTCAAAAAGTCCCCAAAGTCGCAGGAGGTAGAAAATGTTGCCGTGCAGTAAGCCACTGAAAACAAATGGCTCCTCAGGTAGGACTCGAACCTACAACCCTCCGGTTAACAGCCGGATGCTCTGCCATTGAGCTACTGAGGAGTGGTCGCACGTTTTGCTCGTGCTCAGGTACTCAGCAAAATCATATCAG
>JBAWAI010000129.1:0-8402 GCA_049589215.1 Terriglobales bacterium
TATGTGTACGGTGCGCATCATGCTCCGCGCTACTGGCAGAATCCTGAGAACTTCGATACCGAGCGTTTCACGAAAGAAAACGACAAGCTGCGCCCACCCTTTACCTATCTTCCCTTTGGAGCCGGACCTCGAGGCTGTATCGGGGGAAATTACGCGATGCTACAGATCCTTATGATTTTGTGCGATCTGCTCAGAAAATACGATTTTCAGTTGGCTCCGGGCCAAACGATCGAAGCTCGCCCGATGGTCATCCTCCGGCCAAAGCGCGGGATCCGCATGACGTTCACCGATGTCGTCGCGCCCACCCCGTGCGTCGCATAAAACGCACAAAACATCAAAGCTAACTCACATCCCTGAAGTGAGTTGCGATGTACCACTGGTTGCCGAACGCGTCCTTTACGGCACCGTGTCGGTCACCATAAGGCTGATCGACCGGTTCCGAGATCGAACTGGCTCCCGCCGCCATGGCACGCCGGTACACTGCGTCGCAGTCCGGCACGTAAAGATAAAACATCGTCGGCATCGGAGGATACTTTCCGTGCGATTCGCCCATCTCCACCACCGAACTTCCCACGCGGATTTCGGCATGGTGCACCACGCCGTCAGGCGACGCATACTTCGAAATCTCTCGTGCACCGAACGCGCGCTTCAGGAAGTTGATGACCGGTTCCGCTCGCAGCGGATGCATGTACACATTGACATTGTTCAGGCCGTCGGGAATGTAGCTCTCACCCTTGTGCGTCGCAATGTACCAGTAATTACCCGCCGGATCCTTCACGCTGGCCGAGCGCTCACCATACTCCTGGTCTCGTGGCCCATCAATCGACACGGCTCCCGCATCCATTGCTTTCTGATAAACCGCATCGGCGTCTCCCACATAAATGTGAAGCGCGTGCGTGTTGGGTGTCGCGCGGAAGTCGCGCCCCGGGATGCCGCCGCCCATCATCAGCATCGAATCGCCGATGCGCACTTCCGCATGCAGTCCGCCTCCTCCTCCCACCGCGCGGAATATCTCTTCCGCCCCAAAGGCCTGCTTGGCAAACTCCACCAGCGCCGGTCCGTCTTCCGCGACCAGATATGGAGTCACCGTGTGATAGCCCTTCGGAATCGGATCGACGGCCGGCTTTTTCGCTGCCTCGCCCCTCTGCATGGCCTCGAATCGGCGATGCATCTCCTCCACCGACATCTCCTCTTTGACCGTATAAACTCGCCAAGTGTAGCCGAATGGATCGACGAACGAGCCGTCGCGTCGTCCATAGAACTGATCCTGTGGCGGGATCGTCATCTTCAGCCCCGCCGCCACGGCGCGCTCGGCGAACACATCGACGTCTTCGACCTCAAGAGCAATATTGATCGGAGACTGTCCCAGCGTCTCAGCGCTGAAGCGGCCTCCATCGGGCCATTCCTCGGCCAATACAATCTTTGAATCTTCGATCATGATCTCTGCGTGCGCGACCTTATCCCCAACCTCGAAACGCATGGTTTGTCTCGCTCCAAGGGCGGTTGCATAGAAGTCAATCGCCTTCGCCACATCCTTGAAAGTTAGGATTGGCGCCGCCACATTGTTAAGAGCAACTGTCGGTTCAACTGCGGTTGTCATCGGTTTTCTCCTTCTCAATTCTGCTTTCAAATCTGCTTTAAATTCCGGACGCGGCAGCCTGCGCAAGTCGGCGGCGATGCGTGCCAGCGCAGAGATATCCTCATGCGCCGGCGGCAACTGCGCGCGAGGATTCTCCAGCAACCGCTGCACGACCTCATCGAGTTGCTCGACCAGACTGCGTTTAACCATTCTTGCCACCAGCTTTTTTACCGGCCACAGCGCCTTCCCGCTGCTTCTTCTCTGCGCTTCGCTGCGTCGCCGTCACTTTTGTTTGGGGATTACCGCCCTTGGCCGCGGATTCCATCCGTATCCTCAAGTTCTCCAATCCCCGGAATTGCAATTGCTTCACCGCTCCTTCGCTCTTTCTCAACTGCTGCGCTGTTTCGCGTATGCTCTTCTCTTCGGCAAAACGCAACACCACCACTTTTCTCTGATCCTCCGGAAGCGTACCTACCATTCGGAACAGCCTCGCCAGGTCTTCGGCCTGCTCCATTCGCGGTTTTGCGCTGAGTTCCCCGCTGAGTTCCGGTGGCTTGTCGAAGATGGTTTCTCGCGCATTACGCTTCGCCTGATCCGTGATCGCATTTGCGGCAATCTTCAGCAGCCAGGCGCCGAACGGAACTCCCCGCCATTCGAAGCGCTGCAAATTAGCCAGCGCTTTGTGAAACACCTCCGACGTCACATCTTCAGCTATAGCGCGGCTTCCGACGCGCCGCGAGGCGAACGCATACACCAGTTCAAAATGAAGTTCATACAGATCGGCAAAGCGCGCCGGATTCTTTTGAGCAGCCTGTACCAGCAGACGTTCTTCCGCCTGTGTCCCGCGCTCTACCGATGCCGGCTGTCTGACGCCCATCGCCACTCTAACTATATAAACTGACGACAGGGGCAAAGGTTACGGGAAAAAGAAGATCCTTGGCAGTTCGTGTGGACCAGGCCGGACGGGGGCCGGTAATCGGAGCTTGATGGGCGCGAAGCTGGACGCCAACCAGGCGTTGTAACTTTTCGAGGGTCAGGAAATCACATATCAGTGCTCGTCGTCCTGCGGGGCTTGCACCGGTGAATTCCCGAATGCAGGCCCGAAGTTCAAATCCCTCGCGCAGATGATGGGCGGATTTCGCTGGGCACGGCTTTTGCGCTTCCTGATGATGTGAGCGACGCTGGCATTGTCTTCCAACACCTGATAATGGTGGTGTTGCGTGGCGGGGACGATTTTGTGTCGATGCCGACCGGGATGGAAGAGAAACCCGGAAGATGCGGCAGAGTAGTTGTGGGGTGGTGGTGCGACCGTAGGGGTGCGGGTGAGGATTGATGCCGGGCGAAGCGACTTCAACAGATCCAGCAGAGCAATATTACGAAGAGAGGCTGATCCGCCGCATCCGGGACGGTGAGCATGATCTCTTCTATGAGCTGGTGCGGCCGTATGAGGGACGAGTTTACTCGGCAGCTCTGTCGATTTTGCGCAATGAGCACGATGCTGAAGACGTGGCCCAGGAGGCGGTCCTGAAGGCTTTCAAGCATTTTCGTCAGTTTCGTGCGGAATCGCGGTTCAGTACATGGCTCATCCAGATCACGGTCAATGAGGCTCGTATGCGGGTCCGAAAACAGCACGCGCACATGACCGAGCCGATCACGGATCACAAAGACGAAGAGGGCAATTACACGCCCCGCGACTTCGCTGATTGGCGGGAGATTCCGTCGGAGACGCTGGAGCGCAAAGAGGTTCGACAGCTGCTCGCGGATGCGCTCGCGTCGCTGGGAGAGAAGTACCGGGAGGTGTTCGTACTGCGCGACATGCAGCACCTGAGTATCGAAGAGACGGCGCAGGCGCTGGGCATTACGACCGCGTCGGTGAAGACGCGATTGCTTCGTGCACGCCTGATGCTGCGCGATCTGCTGGCGCCGGGCCTCGGAGGAAGCTGGAGCAGCCGGCTGTCTTTCGAAAAGGGGACAAAGCCATGGTAGTCAACTGCGAAGATGTTTGGCGCGAGATTTCAAACTACCTTGAGGGCGACGTCGAGCCCGACCTCCGGTTGGAACTCGAGGAGCATATCCGCGGGTGCAAGCGCTGTTCCGCGGTGCTCGAAGGCACCCGGAATGTGATCCAGCTGTATGGTGACGAACGGATGCTTGAGGTACCGCTGGGCTTCAGCCGGCGGTTACAGCACAGGCTGGAAGAAAGTATGCCGCGCAGCCGGCGGAGCTTTCTGGGATGGGTTGTCGCGGGAGCGGCGGCAAGCGTGCTGGCGGGAGTGATCGGGGTGGCGAGAGCGTCGATCTTCGGCCGTACGGCATTGCGTTCGCAGCTCGCGCAATCGGGAAAGAGAATCCCTCCTGAAATGGAGGTCGTGGTTTCTACAGATGGAAAGATATTCCACCGCCATGGCTGTCCGTTCATTCATGACAAGGCGCATGTGGCAACGATGACGGCCAGCGAGGCAGTGCGCGCAGGATACACGCCGTGCGTGCGGTGCATGAAGCAATACTTGAGCAGTGCGTAAGCAGTTCCCTGCAAAAACGTTTGGGTAGCTGATGATCTCTAACATCAGCTACCCATACAGCAATCGAAGAAGATGGGACCCGGCTAGTGCTTCATCCCGTCGTCTTGCTTCATGTTGTCGTCTTTCTTCATGCCGTCGTCCTTCTTCATGCCGTTCTTTTTCGTCTTCTTCTTGGCCTTGTCCGATTTCTTGTCGTTCTTCATGTTGTCATTCTTCATCTGGTCGTTTTTCATTTGATCTTGCTTCATGTTGTCCTGCTTGGCATCGTCCTGCTTCATCGCATCGCCGGACTGTGCAAACGCCGAGAGGGAGATGGCGAGCAAACCGGTCGCCATCAGACTGCTCAATGTTCTCTTAATAACTGTTTTCTTCATAAATCCTCCTTGTACCCTATGGAAATGTTTGGCGCCGGTTTTCCGGGCGCGCAGATGAGATGTGGATTGAGAGGGAAAGTTACAGGCGGAGTTCGAGTCAAGATCAAAAGTGCGTTGCGACAGGAAGGTGAGTTGCGACGCACGCCGCAACTCACGCTGATCGTCAGTTGGCTGCGATTCCGTTGAATCCGGCGGATGCCGAGAGGCCACCCGCTTCGCCGAGATTGGTCAGAGTGCCGTCTCCATTGATGGCGAAGATGCTGACAGATCCGGTGCCGGAATCGACTGTGTAGAGGAAGTTCCCGTCCGCGGTGACGGCGATATCCAGATTGATGCTGCCGGAAGGATTGGTTCCCACGACCGTTCCGCTGATCGCTGTCAGCGCCCCGGATGCCGAGATCGAGAAGCCAGAAACCGTGGCCGATCCCGAATTCGACGTGTAGACGAACTGACCATTGGGAGTGACCACGTGCCAGCAGGTTGCAGCGCCCAGAGTGGGAACACCCAGGCTGATGGGAGTGAGTGTGCCATTCGCTCCCACGGCATAAGACGAAATGGCAGATGCGTTCGTTGCCCCTGCGGGACCCGTTTCCGCTACCAGAGCGGCGCCGTTGGGCGCAAATGTAACTGCGAACACCCCGGGATCCGCACTGGCATTGATGACGATTGGCGCCAGCGTACCATCGAGCTGGACGTGGAATGCGTCGATGCTATTCGTGAGTTTTTCGGTGACGAGAAGAAATTGTCCATCCGGGCTAAACGACAACGACGCTGGCCCGGAGTTTGCCGTGCTGAGGTAGACAGGCGAGTTCGAGATCAGCTTAAGCTTTCCGTCCTTGTTGAGGCTGAAGCCGATGACACTACTGCTCGCTCCCTCGTTGACCACATAGACGAGATTGCCATGTTGAGCCAGGGCAACGGGCGTGGCGCCTCCGCATGGCGCCTTGTCCACCAGCACCAGATTGGCGCCATGAACTTGAAACACAGAAATGTCTCCGCTCCCTGCGTTAACAGCAAATAAACGAGAATGATCCTGGCTGAGAGTGAGGGATCCCTGTGACCCTAAAGGATCGGTGACACCGCCGCTTCCGCGGCCACCGGTCGGGAACGTTTTCCCGATCTGTAGCGATCCGTCGGGAGCACGCTTGAACGCAATGACCTCGTTGCCCGCGGCAGCATTTGTCATCACAAATACGGCGCCTGCACTTTTCTCCAGTTGGGCCTGACTGATCGTGGGCAAAATCGCGCCAATGGCAATGGCAGCTATCAACAACATTCGTCCTGTCCTCAACATCTTGAACTCCTTCAATCGGGGATTGCACGAGACATGGATCTGCGAAATTCCGGGGCAGAACGGAAGTAGATTCTGTTCGCGCTTTGATGAGAGCCGTCAGGAAGGAAAAAGTTTCAAGAACGCCGAAACGTCCTCCAAAGTGACGAGGCCGGACAACTATAGTTCTGCCGAAGAACGCCCTTGCGGACTCCGCTTAGTGTTTACATTGCCCCGTCGGAGGAGGAGTTCTCGGTGAGACTATGCCCACGTTCCAGCTCCAGGGGGTGTCTCCGCTAGCTCGGCGCCTGCAGACAACCTCTTCGTTCAGCTCGTACATCCCGGGCATAAGATGATCCAGCGGGTGAGGAGCATCCGTGAATGCCATATAAGCACCTTTCGAGCCGAACGCTGGCCAGTCAGGTTCATTCGCGGCCCGTGGCTGGCCTGTACGTACAAACGAACTCCAATAGCCAATCATTGCGTCGGAAAGCTTCGTCTCTGCTGGCGTCGCTGGAATTTTAGGCCAAAGCGGCGGAGTGCTCTCGAGCGTACCGAACACGTAGGGCAATTCACTGGCATGGAAGGCATGAAGGCCAGCGGCCTCTTCGGATGGATACCCATGATCGAAGAAGTAGAGGAATGACGGCTGCCCCAGTGCAGCCTGCTTTCTAACGAGTCGCTCCGCGGTCCAGCCGTAAAGCGCGTCACGGGTGGTGGCCCATACACTCTCCTGCAGGTTGGCACTGGGATAGAGCCGCAGGAATTCATCCGCGAGATCACCGTAGCGTTCACGAATCTTGGTTTCGTACTCGGAGGCAGTCGCCGGAGGAGGCGGGGCGAGGACTCTTAACGATCGGATCTCACCGCTGTTAAAACCAGCAAGGAGCGGCACAGGTGCTTGTTCGCCCCGGTCGAAAACATCGACCAGTTGGCGAGGCAAGACGTGGCCGTCAATCGTCGGCCATGGAAAGTACATTGCAGCTGGCGCGGCTTCAGCCAGCTTACTTGCATCCATCGCCCGCAAGGCCGCGAGGTTTGGCACGTGCAGAGCGGCTGCAAGCTTGGTTCCGCTTTCCTCGGCAGATCGTGAGCCGAACTTGCGCTCCTTCAACTCGGGCATGGAGATCATGTACGCGCTTTCTGCGATTGCTTTCGAGAACAAGCCTCGTGCGGCAGGCGCGGCCATCAGGTACATGACGCTCAGCGCCCCGGCGGATTCGCCGGCGATGGTCACGTTGGAAGGATCGCCGCCGAAGGAGCCAATGTTGCGTTTAACCCAGCGTAGCGCCTCGATCTGATCCAGCAAGCCGTAATTGCCCGATACCCCATCAGGCGACTCTGCGCTGAGCTCGGGATGCGCAAGCCAGCCAAGTACGCCTAATCGATAGTTGATGGAAACGACAACGATGCCTTGATTTGCGAGCCGCGTGCCATCATAGAATGGCTCTCTGCTCGCCCCTCCAACCAGCGCACCGCCGTAGATCCACAAGAAGACTGGCACATTGCGCGCGTCGATGGGAGCCCAGATATTCAGCGTCAGGCAATCCTCGCTCATCGGCATGGGATCGCGAGTGTAGACGGTCGAGAGTTGCGGTTTGGGTTGCAGGCATGCGGGCCCGAATTCAACGGCTTTTCGGACACCTTCCCAGCGAGGCATAGGACTTGGCGGCTTCCATCGTGCCGTGCCAACGGGTGGCAACACGTATGGGAGGCCCTTGAAGACACGCAGTTTACCTTCGGCCAGACCCTCTACCTTACCGACGGGAGCGTCGACAATTGAGCTGCGTTTGGCATCGGATGGGGATGCCGCGGCTGTGTTCGGCTGGGCGCAATATAAAGGTGTTACAGCTAAACCGGCGACTACGACGCTCCACATGATCAAGTAACGAGGCAGGCTCATACGACAACTCCCAGCGTATTGTTCTCGCGTGAAAGGACGCGCGCGAGTCTTAAAAACAGGAAAATAGCCACGAGATAAAACGGCGTGAGTGTGTAAAGGGCAATCTGCAACGAGCTATGGGGGTGGGCCGCATGAAAAAAGTCGCTTGCTGCACCTACATAAGTAGGTCCAAAGCCGAGACCGATGAAATTCATCACCAGCAACAGCAATGCGCCCGACATGACGCGCTGGTCCGGCCGCACCTCTTCTTGCACAAGCGTGACCATCGAAGAAAGATAGAAATAGTTCAGAAACAGCGTGGCCACAAGGAAAACCAATGCAAGATGCCACGACGGCGCCCAGACAAAAGCAAAATAGAAGGGGACGGCAAGAGCAAGCGAGATAGCGGGAATGAGTGCGTAGGCCTGTTTTGAGACGCGCGTGAACCGGTCAATCAACCGGCCTGAGACGTACATCGCCCCGCCTCCGCCGATCAGAAAGACCAATGCGTAGTAGACGGCAATTTGTTTGAGCACCATGCCTTTCTCACGCATAAGGAAGAGGACTACGAAGTTGCCCAGACCGTAGGTAATGAACTGCGTGGCGCCAGCCGCAAAACCGGCGAGTCTAAGAGACGGCCGCGCAAAGAACATCGCGAGAGTCTGCCCGAAGCTCGTCTTGCTCGAGGCCACTTGATCTGAGACGCGATCCAAACCGCCACGCCGGGGTTCGCGCACGATCAGGAGAACCGCGATCGCCGCGAACAGGCCAACGC
>JBAWAI010000130.1:0-2156 GCA_049589215.1 Terriglobales bacterium
GTGGCGGCCGATGTCATTGCCGCCGGCATTCTTTTTTCGCCGCTGGTCGGTTCGGCCGATTCGCGGCGCGAGCAGATTCGCCAGCTGACCGCCGAACTAGCTCGCAAGACGCATGACGTGCAGCCGCTCCACGACATGCCCACAAAAATGCGGCTTGCGAAGGATCAGATCGGCGATTTCTACAAGGCGCGCTTCGCCGAAAGCGATTCCGCGCTCGCCACCGAACTCGGCAAACTGGCCTCCGAGAATGGCATTCGCATTCAGCAGGCGAAGTACAAGGAAGAAGACCCGGAAACCTCCGGCATCATTCCGATGGACATTCAAGTAAGTTTCTCCGGAGACTACCTCCAGCTTGTTCGCTTCATCAATACTCTGGAGCGTTCGAAGATGTTCTTTACGGTCGACAGCGTCGACCTGGCCGGCGAAGGCGCCGGACCCGTGCGGCTGCAGATCAGCGTGCACAGTTATTTGCGAGGAGTTTAATTGAAGCTGGGCACTGAAAATCGAAAGCAGGTCATCGCGCTCGCCGTGCTCGGCTCGATCGCCGTGCTGGTTGTGCTCTTCGAGTTCTGGCCTTCCTCCACGTCTACGCCCGCTGCCACGCAGGCGACAACTGTCGGGCCGGCCCATCCCGCCACGCGGCGCACCGCATCCGGCAAGGTGATTCCAATCATTGAGCCGAGGCTCGATCCGACGCTCGACATTGATGTGCTGAAGCAGAGTGAGGAGATCAAGTACGCGGGCAACGGCAGAAATATTTTTGTGGCCGGTTCGGTGGCAACGATCGAGGTCCCCAAGCACAACGGCACAGCCGATCACGATGAGCAGACCGAAATACGCCAGCCTCCGCCCATTCCGCCGCCTCCGCCCATCACGCTCAAGTTTTTTGGCTTCGCCAACGAGCCGGGTACGCCGGAAAAAGTATTTTTATCGCAGGGCGAAGATGTCTTCATCGCCGGCGAAGGCGAAATCGTCGATCGCCGTTACCGCGTGCTGCGCATCAGTCCGACTTCTGTCGAGATGGAAGACGTCCTCAACAACAACCGCCAGAACATTCCCCTCACGCAGGGATGAAGGCGATCGAACTCTGCAAATTCGTAATCGGGTGATTTGGCGATTGAAACAACGTAGGGGAAGCTCGTGGCGGGTTTATGACACGCGGTTTTAAATTACGAAATTCGCCGATTACTAGATCACCCAATCCCCAGTCCGGCTACATGCTGTTTACGCTGATGTTGATGGTCACGCTAGCCGCGCTCGCTCTCCTCGCCGTTCTTCCCGACAGGCAGCAGCAGATCAAACGCGACCAGGAAGAGGAGATGTGCCATCGCGGCACGGAGTACATGCGGGCCATCCAACACTTCTATAAAAAATTCGGCCGCTACCCCACCCGCATCGAAGACCTCGAAAATACCAACAACCTCCGTTTCCTGCGCAAACGTTACAAGGATCCGCTTATGCGTGACGCGCAAGGAAAAGAGAAAGACTTCAAGCTGCTTCACATGCAGGATGTGAACCTGGGGAACGGCCCGGTCATGGGCGCGGCTGGCGGGCAAGGGCTGGGACAAGGATTAGGCGCGGGAGCCCTCGGCCAAAACGCCGGCGGCTTGAGCGCGCTTGGCGGTGCGGCCATTCAAGGCGCCGTGCAGGGGGCCATGGGCGCAATCCAGCAGCAAGCGGGCGGCGCGGGGGGAATTCAGAACAACTCTGACGACGCCGAAACCTCTCCAAACAACCAGGTATCTTCGGGCGGCGGCCCCGGCGGTGGCGGCCCGGGCGCAGGCTTCAACACTGGCTCCACGACCGGCACCGGTTTGAACGGCACTGTTTTCGGCGGCGGACCGATCTTGGGCGTTGCCAGCACGGATAAGAAAGACAAAACCATCCGCGAGTTCAACAAGAAAAATCACTATACCGACTGGATGTTCATCTACGACCCGACATCGGATCGCGGCGGCCTGCTCGTCGGACCATGGCAGATTCCGAATACCACCACGCTGACGGGGGCCACTCCCGCCGGTCAGCTCACGCCCGGAGCCCAGCAGCCCTCAGGCTTCGGCCAGCCTATTGGCAGCCAATCGCAGAGTCCGCAGGCTCCTCAGCCACAAAATCAAACTCCGCAGAATCAGGATGCTCCACTGCAACCGTAGTCCGGC
>JBAWAI010000131.1:0-19064 GCA_049589215.1 Terriglobales bacterium
CTCCGTGCCGTCGAAGCCGATGACGAGAAACTGGCCGACACTAATTGGTTTTCGCATCTACCGGGCACCGAAACCGAGAAGAGAAAGCGCAACGATGATGCCGAGCACGAATACAGCCGGAAGGATCACGCTCAAAGATCGTTGTCGCACCCACCATATCACTGGATTTGGTCTCGCAGGACGCGAGCTTCGACTGTCGATGACGCGCTGACGACAAAGTTGCAGTTCTAAACCGACTTCTCGAAGCCTGGCAGCCGCCGCGTTATTGTCCTCGCGAAGTATCCCCAGAACCAAGTGCTCCGTTTCAATCCAGTAATCTCGTAACCCATTGGCTTCGCGTGCAGTGTAAGCCACAACTCGCTTGCCCGAATCGCTCAACGGAATAATCTTTCCTTTCAGGACCCGCTCTCTGGCGATCACATCCTGGTGGCCTGCGTCTTCTGGTAGCAGTTCTCGAAGGCGAAAGATATCTCCGTTTCCTGTTCGGTATTCTATTAGGAGGCCAAGAAGAAGGTGGCTGGGATCGATTGCTTTCGCGTCGGCGTGAAGGGCCGTCTGCTGTGCGAAGAAGACCGCTCTTTTACACTGATCTGTATATCGTGCGAACATTGCGGAGAGCCAATCTCTCTCGGTCCACTTTGCGTCTCGGCGGTTAAATTTCTTTTTTCAACTCCGCCAGCAAGTTTAGCGCCTCCAGCGGCGTCAGCCGATTCAAATCTACTTCGCGAAGCTTTTCAATCACTGGCTGCGACAACGGAGTAAAAATCGTCAGCTGCGCTGGCCGCGCCGTCTCAGTCGAAGTTCCCGGCGTGATCCGCTCGCTCAACCGATACTCCGACATCTCATGTTCGGCGAGCACCTCGCGAGCCCGCACCACCACTTCATTCGGCAATCCGGCCAACTTGGCCACTTCAATCCCGTAGCTGCGATCTGCCGCGCCTGGTTCAACCTTCCGCAGAAACACAACGCTCCCACCCGCCTCTTTCACTGATACGTGATAATTCTTCACTCCGCCCAGCTGCTCGGCCAGTTCCGTCAGCTCAAAATAATGTGTAGCGAAAAGCGTCTTGGCATGCACATGCGCATGCAGATATTCAATCGCCGCCCACGCAATCGCCAACCCATCGTAAGTCGAAGTACCGCGCCCAACCTCATCCAGCAGAATGAGCGACCGCGCCGTAGCCGTATGCAGAATCGCCGCCGTCTCTGTCATCTCGACCATAAAGGTCGACCGCCCGCGGGCAAGATTGTCGCTCGCGCCGATACGCGTAAACACGCGATCCACAATGCCAAGTCGCGCCGACCGTGCCGGCACGAACGATCCCATCTGCGCCATGATCACGATCAGCGCCGCCTGCCGCAAATACGTGCTCTTGCCACCCATGTTCGGCCCGGTCAGCACAACAATGTTGTGGCTAGACTCGTTCAAAAAAATATCGTTCGGAACAAAGCGTTCGCTCCCCGCAGCCAGCTCCTGCTGCTCAATCACCGGATGCCGCCCCCCGATAATTTCCAGATCGGCACATCGCTTTGAACTGTCGTCAACCGCGTCCTCACGCGTCCGCTCAATCGTTCCTTCAAGCGTCCCTTCGAATTGTGGCCGGCAATAATTCCGCAGCGCCGCAACGTGTGCGAGGCAAGACAGCACATCCACCTCAGCCAGCGCCAGAGCAGTTTGCCGAATCCCCTTAGCCTCCGCGGCGATCGCCGATCGCAACTCGGCAAAGAGCCGCCGCTCGATCTCAACAATCTTCTCCTGTGCGTCCAGAATCTTCGACTCATACTCCTTCAGCTCAGGAGTCGTAAACCGCTCGGCATTTACCAGCGTCTGTTTGCGCTCGTAGTCCGTCGGCGCATGCGCTAGGTTGGTCTTCGAAATCTCGATGTAATACCCAAAAATCGAATTGAACTTCACCTTCAGCGACCCAATGCCGGTCCGCTCGCGCTCGCGTACCTCCACCCGAGCCAGATATTCTTTCGAGTTCCTGCTAAGATCGCGCAACTCATCAAGCTCTTTATCGATCCCCGCCGCAATCACGCCGCCATCGCTCAAAGTAAGCGGCGGCTCGGCAATAATCGTCTGCTCGATCTTCCCCCGCAGATCGCCCAACTCATCCACCAATACATGCAGCGCGATCAGTCGCGCCGCAGCCAGCCCCGCCAACGTCGATCGCGCCTTCGGAATTCGTGCCAGCGACGCCCCCAGCGCAATCACGTCTCGCGGATTCGCTGTCTCCAGTGTCACCCGGCTGAGCAGTCGCTCGAGATCTAAAACGCCTTCCAGCGTGCGCCGCAATTCCTCGCGCCGCACCACGTCCTTCGCAAGCGCCTCAACCGACTCCAGTCGCGCCTGGATCTCGCCGACATTCACCGATGGCCGCAGCATCCAGGCCCGCAGCAAGCGCTTGCCCATCGGCGTCACCGTCGCATCTAGGCAACGGAACAACGTCACGCCCGCATCCGTTCCGGCAAACAGCGGTTCGATCAATTCCAGGTTGCGCACCGTCACGGCATCCAGCACCAGGCAATTCTGCCGTTCGTAAAATCCGACGCGGTCGATATGATCGAGGGTGCCCCGCTGTGTCGACCGAATGTAATAAAGGATGGCCCCCGCGGCCGAAGCAGCTGCCGGCTTTCCCGCCAGCCCGAATCCCTCCAGCGACAGCACCCCAAAGTGATTCTCGAGCAGAGGGATCGCGTGGTCGGGCGCAAATATCCAGTCGTCCAGCGGAGTTTCCGCCCATGCAGAATCGGCCGCCCGCGGTGCGATCCCGGCAGGCCACTGTTCCAAAGACGCCTGCCTGCTAGGCCTCTTCGTCAACTCGAAGAGCGGAGCGGAAGATCCATAAAGTAACTCTCGTGGCCGTAACTGTTCAAGTTCTTCTTGAATGCGCCGATCAGCTGCTTCCCCAGCAAACTCAGTAGCCCGAAACTCTCCCGTAGAAAGATCCAGCGCAGCAAATCCCACGCGATCGCCGGTAGTCGCTACCGCCGCCAAAAAATTATTCTCCTCCGCGTTCAGCGACGAGTCTGCCGCCGTCCCCGGCGTCACCACGCGCGTCACTTCGCGCCGCACCAGCTTCTTTGCCAGCCTCGGATCTTCCACCTGCTCACACACCGCCACCTTAAATCCCCGTCGGATCAGTTTGGCAATGTAACCCTCCGCTGCGTGGTAAGGCACCCCGCACATCGGAATGTCGACGCCTTTTTCCTTGTTGCGCGAAGTCAGCGTGATCTGCAGCTCGCGCGCCGCCAGAACCGCATCGTCAAAAAACAATTCGTAGAAATCGCCCAGCCGAAAAAACAGCAGAGCATTGGGATGCTCCTTCTTAATCGCGGAATATTGCCGCATCAGCGGCGTGGAGAGTTCCGACATAGAAAATTGGTGATGGGTAATTTGTAAGTTGTAATTGCGTAAACCGCAATTCTATTCTGGAATTTGTCCGGGAGGCAGTTTGTGTAGGCGAGGCTGCCCCAGATCACAAATCACCAATTGCAAATTACCAATTCTTTTGTTCTTCTTACCTTCATGGAACTTCGCAAAGATCCCATCACCCGCTCCTGGGTGATCATCGGCGATGATGTTGCCGAGCCCGCGCCGCGCTCCGGGGTCTGCGCCTTCTGCGGCCCGGCCGCCGAATCCGCCCAGGTAGTCGCCACGCTCCCCGGCCTAAGCGGCAATCAGTGGTCGGCGCGATCGGTCGTTCATCCACACGCTCTCTACCACATCGAAGGGGACGCCGGACGCCGTGGCGAAGGCCTGTACGACCGCATGCGCGCCGTCGGTGCCCATGAAGTTCTCGTCGAAAACCCCCGCCACGACGGCCATATCTGGAACGCCAGCGATGCCGAAGTCGAGCAATTTCTCCGCCTCGCCGCCCTGCGCATTCAAGACCTCAAGCGCGACAGTCGCCTCAAGTACGTCAGCATCTTCAAAAATCACGGAGAAGGCGCCGGCCAGGAATTCCTCCATCCCACCTCGCAACTCACCGCCACCACCTTCGTTCCGCGACGAGTCCTCTACGAGCTGCGCGCCGGCCGCGACTACTTCCAAAGCAAAGAGCGCTGCGTCTTCTGCGACATCATCGCGCAGGAAGAAAAACAGAATGTACGTGTCGTCGAAATGCGCGGCGACTACATCGCCCTCGGTCCCTACGCGCCCCGCGTCCCCTACGAAACCTGGATACTGCCGCGCACCCACGAATCGTCTTTCGAAACCACCGGAACATCGCGCGTCAACAGCCTCGCCGATCTGGCGTCGCTTTTGCGCCGCACCTTGCAGCGTGTTCTAGCCGTCGCCCAGTCGTTTCATCTCGTGCTCCACACCTCGCCCAACAGCCATCATCCATCTGAGTCGCTCGGTTACTGGAAGACTCTCGACGACGACTATCATTGGCACATCGAGATCATGCCCATCCTCGAGGCCAAAGCTCGTTCGTACACGTTTAAAGAAACCTATTACTCGCCACTAACATCCGAAACCGCAGTAAAGCGCCTGCGCGAAGTGAAGCTGTAGATGTAAAGGTTAGCTGAGAACTGGGAACCGAGAACTGAGAACTGGTTTTCAATGACCATCCGCCGCCTAAAAACCTACGCCGGCTCTCAAGGCTACGTCTACCAGTACTACTTCGTCGGACAGCGTCCCGCCCCCGGCCCTCCGCAAGGCACCGAATACATCTTCGACGTCACCTCCGATCGCAAACTGACATACTCGGCCAGCATCCTTCTTCCGCGCTCCATCGTGCTCGCCTGGGTCGAGTCTCACAGTCGTCCGCTAAGCGACTCCGAGCAATACGCCGCTGTAAAGCTTCGCCTCTTCCGCGCCTTCGATGAAATCGAAGACATGCAGGCCAAAGGCCGCGAGCTCGAGATCGATCTCGAATTTATAGAAGAGGCGCTTGCCAGCCTTGGAGTCGAATAAGAAGTGATACGAATTCTGCGCAATGCACTGTCTGATGGACTTTCAGAGAGAGTTTGAGCAGATACCACCTGTTCTCAACACCTACAATGCGGCGTGTGGAACTTTGCTCACGAGAGGCGTAGAGTGTTGCGGTGCTAGACGTCGCAATCGGGGTCGCTGCAGTCCTCGGCGTGACCAAAATCTTTCTCATGTTTCGCGCCCGGGCTATGCGCGCCTTCGCGACAAGATGGGGTTTTCAGTACATCGGTCCCTCCGCTCCGAAATGGTGGCACCCCTCTCACCCTAGGATCAGTCCTCCCCTCCCGGGTTGGTTTTCGAGGGCTTGTCACCCCTCAGGCAGACAAATCACACAGGTCTGGAATGTAATCGAAGGACATCAAAACGGAGTATCGGTTTTCATTTTCGACAGCATTCTGGGGTATTACAGAAATAGCGCGCCCTGTACGGTTATCGCGTGCCAGACCGAACAGAATCCCTTCGGAGTAGTTGCGCCGCCAGATCGCGTAATCCAGTCAGGTGGATGGACAGCCGTTCATGGAGTTTGGTTGCTTTTCTTTTCGTGGACAATGGGCATACTGCGCCTCGACCGATATATGAAGAAGTTGCGGGTTGGCTCAGTCGGCGAGCCTAGTTGTTGAAAAATCGTCAATACATTCATTGACCTCAATCCGCTCCCCGCGATCCTCAGTCCCAAGCCCCCGTGACCCCACCGCTTTCCCTCTCCCACACCCCCGGCACACTATAATGACCAGTCGGGGAAAGGGGACTAAGCCAACCAACCCCCACCCGGCAAGCAATCAATACTTTATGACTCTGACCTGGCTGCGCGTGGCGCTGGCGTTTTACGGCGTAGGACTCCTCTACGCCCTCGTCGCGCTTACCCGTACCTCAGAACTTCTAAGCAAAATCGCCCTCCACGCCGCTTATCTCGGCATGGTCTTCCATTTAGTCTCGTTGACCGAAGCAGTCGTCCAGACCGGCCAGTTCGACTCCGCCTCCATCCACAACGCCGAATCTCTTCTCGCCTTTCTCATCATGGTCGTCTTCATGCTCGCGTACCTCGTCTATAAAACGACCTCGCCCGGTATCATCGTCTTTCCGCTCGTCTTCTTATTGACGTTCGTCGCCGCCACCGGCCAGCAACCGCTTGTCTTCACCTCGGTCGCCGTCAAGCACGGATGGCTTGCCGTCCACATCCTGATGATCTTCACCGGCTACGCGGCCCTCTTCTTCAGTTTCGGCGCCAGCATTCTTTACCTTCTCCAAGAGCGCGCCCTCAAATCCAAAAGTCGCAGCGGAATGTTCTCGCGCCTTCCCGCCCTGCAAGTCATCGACGACATCGGCTATCGTTCCCTGATGCTCGGCTTCCCGTTCATGACGCTCGGCCTGCTCGCCGGTTCGGTGGTCGCTGAGTTTGCTTACGGCAAAGTCGATTTCCTCGATCCCAAAATCCTGCTCTCCGTTCTGATGTGGGCCGTCTATCTGGTAATGGTGTACACGCGTCTCGAAGCTGGTTGGCGCGGCCGTCGCGCCGCCATGCTTGCCAGTGTCGCATTTGTCGCCGCCATCGTCGCCTGGATCGCCAACTACTTCAGCTCCATGCACAGGTTCGTCGCATCATGAGATTTCAGCTCATCGGCGTGAATCACAAGACGGCTCCGGTCGAGGTCCGCGAGCGCTTCGCCGTTTCCGAATCTCGCCTTCCTGACGCCTGCAAAAAACTCATCGAGCACCCTGCCGTCGCCGAGGGCATGATCGTCTCCACCTGCAATCGCGTCGAATTCATCGCCCACATGAAAAATGGATCCGGCGATCTCCGCCACTTCATGAGCGAGTACTTCCAGATCGACGCCAGCCAGTTTGAAAGCCATCTCTACGAATTCCGCGAAGATGAAGCCATACGCCACATCTTCCGCGTCGCCGCCAGTCTAGATTCCATGGTCGTCGGCGAGCCGCAGATTCTCGGTCAGGTCAAGGAAGCCTATGCCACCGCCCGTGCAGTAGGCGCGGTTCGCGCGCAACTCGACCAACTTCTCACGCGTGCCTTCGCCGTAGCCAAGCGCGTCCGCACCGAAACCGCCGTCGGCTCATCCTCGGTCTCCATCGCTTCGGTCGCCGTCGAGCTAGCGCAAAAAATCTTCGGCAGCCTCAACGGCAAGAGCGTCTACCTGGTCGGAGCCGGCAAGATGAGCGAACTTGCCGCCCGCCACCTCCTCGCCCATGGCGCAAATTCGATCTTCGTGGCCAACCGCACCTACGACCGCGCCATCGGCCTCGCCCACAAATTCGACGGCCAGGCCATCGAGTTCAGCCGCCTCTACGAAACCTGCGACAACGCCGACATCATAATCACCTCAACCGGCGCTCCTCATTTCATTTTCCGCCCCGAGCACGCCGAAAAATTCCTCTCCCGCCGCCGTAATCGTCCCATGTTCTTCATCGATATCGCAGTTCCGCGCGACGTCGATCCCGCCCTGAATAAAATTGACGGCATCTTCGTCTATGACATCGACGACCTCCAGCAGGCTGTCAGTTCGCACGTAGCCGACCGCAAAAAAGAAGCCGAGCGGGCAGAAAACATCGTCAACGACGAAGTTCACAAATTCCACGCCCGCCTGCAATCGCTAGACGTCGTGCCCACTATCGTCAGCCTCCAGGATCATCTCGAAACCATCCGCCAGGCCGAAATCGATCGCGTCCGCGGCCGCTTGGGTCCGCTCACCACCGAACAGGAAATGGCCGTCGAAGCCCTCACCCGCGGCATCGTCAACAAGATCATGCATACACCCATCAGCACCCTGAAGACTGCTGCTCGCGATCCAGAATCGACTACGGTTGTCGATCTGGTCCGCCGCCTCTTCAATCTTCACGACGAGAACCAGGCCCACAACAACGACCATGGCAAGCGGCTCGCCGCCCCGAAGTTGGGCCGTCCGGAAAGCATGATCGACAAGAAACAAGCCGAAAAAGAAACTGCCGCAAAATCCGCCGGCCAGTCCAACAGTCCCTCCAGCACTCGTGGAGCTCAACCCTGATGGCTCGTCTCCGCATCGGCTCCCGCGGCTCCCAACTCGCTCTCTGGCAGGCCCATCACATCTCCGATCTGCTCCGTGCCCAGGGCCACACTATGGAACTCGAAATCATCAAGACAACTGGCGACAAAATCATCGACGTGGCCCTCGCCAAAGTCGGCACCAAGGGCATGTTCACCAAAGAAATTGAAGAAGCGCTTCTGGACAATCGCGTCGACCTGGCCGTCCACAGCCTGAAAGACCTTCCCACCGAACTGGACGGAGATTTCGAAATCGCCGCCGTCACCACCCGCGAGAATCCACACGACGTTTTCTGCTCAGTAAAATTCGCCAGCATCGGCGCGCTCTCGCAGGGAGCGAACGTCGGCACCAGCAGCCTGCGCCGTCAAGCTCAGTTGAAAGCGATTCGGCCCGACCTCAACATTCATCCGCTGCGTGGCAACGTCGATACTCGCCTCCTCAAACTCGAAGCAGGAGAATACGACGCCATCATCCTCGCCGCCGCCGGCCTTAATCGCTTAGGCAAAACGCAACTCATAAAGCAAATAATCCCCGCCGAAATCATGACCCCCGCCGCCGGCCAGGGCGCACTAGGAATCGAAATCCGTCGAGGCGACAACAAGACTCGAGAATTACTATCGTTCTTAGACGACCCGGCCGCCCGCGCCACCACCACCGCCGAGCGCGCGATGCTCAATAAATTAGGTGGTGGTTGTCAGGTTCCAATCGGAGCTCTGGCAGAAATGAGAGGCAGCACAATTTATCTCAACGGTTTGGTAGCAGACCCCGATGGCACAAAAATATTGCGTGAGCAGCGCGATGGCACCGATCCAGTTCGTCTGGGTGAAGAAGTAGGCGATGCCCTCTTAAGGCGCGGGGGCGATGTTATTCTCGAACAGGTCTACGGCGGAGGTTTCGCATTACCGCAGCAACCATAAGGAGTTCTCAGTCGTCGGTTCTCAGTAAAATCCAAGAGGACGAACACTTCTAACTCTTGCGCGCATCATCTTGTAATCAGGGACGTATGATTTTGTTTTTGCTGACAACGGAGACCTGCCGAATTCCAAATGCCAAAAGCCAACGAAAACCGTCCACTAGCCGGCACGCGCATCCTCGTTGGGCGCGCCCGCCATCAAGCCGGAAGCCTCTCCACAAGCCTGCGCAGCCTCGGTGCCAGCGTTATCGAAATTCCGTTCATTGAAATCCGTAAGCCGCAATCCCTCGCTCCGCTCGATCACGCTCTGAACAATCTCAAAACTTACGACTGGCTGATCCTGACCAGCGTCAACGGAGTCGAAGCCCTTTGGCAGCGTCTCCGCAAACTCCGCATCCCGCGCACTCGCCTGAAGCATATTCAGATCGCAGCCATCGGCCCCGCCACCAAACGCGCCATCGTTAAGCACGGCTTGAAAGTAAAGATGATGCCGGAAGAGTACGTCGCCGAATCAGTGGTCAAGGGATTGCACGACAAGGTAAATGGGAAGCGAGTCCTGCTCGTTCGCGCCAAGGTCGCCCGCGATATCATCCCCGACTCGCTCCGCGCCGCCGGAGCCGAGGTTGATGTTGTCGAAGCCTACGAAACCGTCGTCCCCGAAAAATCGAAGGCGCGGCTGCGGGCCCTCTTCAAAAATCGACAGCGCCGTCCGCACATAATAACGTTCACTAGCTCATCCACGGTTCGCAACTTCGCCGAACTGGTCGGCTCCCGCGCGGGGACGGCCACTCTGCAAGACACCCAACTCGCCTCGATTGGCCCAATAACCTCGGCCACGCTCCGCGAACTCAACCTGCCAGTCTCAGTCGAGGCCCGCGAGTTCACGATGGGTGGATTGATTCGCGCGATCGTCTTGGCCCGCTATGCCGAACGTGTCTAGTTTAATTTAAGTTTGATTGTCATTCTGAGCGAGCCAGGCGGGGATGAGGTGAAGTTCTAGATCATTCGAAGGACGGCATCCCATCCAACCGTGAGCCGGCTCCAGCACGGAGTTCTCACCAAAAATTTGGACTGTTAAAAAGAACGACTGATTTGAGAAAGACGCAGAAGCCTTACTCGCCCTCGGAAATTCCCCGCAGCGGGTCGATCGCGTCCAGATACTTCTGTAGTTTCATCCGCCCGTCAGCCGCCAGGCCGGTGAACTCAATCCCGTTGCCCACTCCCGGGTCATTCGTCCGTATGACCGCCGTCGCGGAGATTCTGTCGCCGTCGATCCAGATATCGATCCGCAAAACCGTGCCGACCTGCATCGGCATCATGGTCTCGATATAACACCCGTTCCCACTCACGTCCGTGGCATTGATTCGCGACGGAGTCTTCACCCGCTCGTCGCGCACTTCAATTGGCAGGCTGATCTTGTGCCGGTGATAGCGTCTCCGGTTCGACGCCGAAATCACCGCTCCGCCTTGTTGCGCGTCCTCCGGAAGATGGTCCCGCCACGGGCACTCCTGGTCAGCAACCAACCTGATGCCAACCTGATTTCTCTTCAGGCTTCCTGTATTCATGGCCCAGATTACTGTGCATCGCGCCTTCTTGTTTTCGCACTGCACGCCGATTACATCGCCCACCTTCAGTTCGCTCTCAACATCGTTCAGCAGCGCGCCCTCGGAGCTGATGTTTTGCGCCCGCACATGTTGCGAGAAGGGTCGACCCTGTACGCTCATCCCCCAAATGCGCACGGGTATATCGACGGTAAGTCGCTGTTCGGCTGCTTGCTGCCCAGACATGCTTGCTCCTCGCATCCCAGGTAACGATGCGGAATAACCTAATGATACAGCCTTCGGTCATCGCCGCCACATTACGTCAGGGATTCGTGAGCACACGAGAGGATTACCACTTTCGGTGCAAAATGTAGATTTCGAACACAAGCTGCATCTGCGACCAGGCAAATCGCCTCTTCAGGACTGCACGAATCGTTTCCAACGTCGACTGACCGGGCGCTACGCAGTCGTCCCTGTGCCGGGCCCGCTTCATCTCAATGGCGAGCAGTCGCCTCGATCCGAGCCGTGGTGGTGCTTTCGGCCGTACCCAACTCCCGATACCCGATCACTCGTATCTCTCGCTCCCGCAAAAACTCCTTCAACTCCGGAGAAGTCAGCAACCTCCGCTCCTCGTCCCGCGAATCGACCAGCCGCGTCCGCGCTGCCCGCAGATCGGCATCCGCGTACCCGGGATGGCAAACCAGCTCCCACGTCCCCTCCGGCAATCCCTTCAGCGCCTGCCGCAGCAGAATCCCGTCCATCGATCCCGTCTCAATCACTCCAATCACTCCGTCCGGAGAGCGCAATCCCGCCCGTGCCGTCTGTCGCCGAAAGCTTCCCGCAAAGGTATTCAAAATCCGCACCTGCCCGTAGCGCTTTATCAGCACGCGCTTGCCTGCAAACTGCTGCGCCATAATCGCCTTCATCGGAACAAACGGACTTCGGATCGCCCGCACTCCACAAATCTTTGCCGCCCGCAGCATCGCCCGAAGAATCTCCGGAAAGATGTGTGTGTGCTTGTGCGAATCCAGATGGCTCACCTCAATTCCAGCCGCCTGAATCTTTCTGATCTGCGCCGTAATTTCTGTGACCAGCTGTTCGCGGTCAAAGCCTCCCATCGTGGCCCGCGCCGCAAACGCCGACAGCGAAGAGTAAAAACATTCCGGCTCGCCTGACCGAATCGCCAAAAGCGTATCCACCGCGCCCGGCGTCGAAACCGGAGCCCCATCCACCAGCACCACGTGGCAACCCACCGAAAGCCCAGGCAACTGGCGCGCTGTGGCGACCGCCTCCAGAAATGTATCCTCGCGAGCGGTTGCCATCAGAGTAGTTGAGGACACCACTCCATCTCGGTGTGCGTCAACAATCCCCCGATTCACGCCCGAGGTCAGCCCGAAGTCATCCGCATTGACAATCAATCGCCGCACTTCAAAAAGTGTAACAGTGTCAGGGGTTCAATCTCCGCGTGGAAAAGAGCAGGTGAGGCCGGGCTGGACGCGGATGGTGCGCGATCGTATGTCCAACGACAACCGTTGGGGGCCGGAACGAAAGTACACTTGTGCATGCTCTCGGGGAGGCGTCTAGAATAGCGCGCTCAGTGTCCACTTGACGGCTGCAAACATGCCCTTCTGGAACCTTACGCCACTGGTCGATAGATCTTAAACTGATTCTTCAAGTAGGGCTCGGGAACCTCTGAATAAGTGTCGATAAAAGCCATAAACCATGGAGTCTACGGGACGGGCCTGCGAGGTCAGGGTTGTAGGCATGCTGTCCCCGGTTTCTTACATCCTGGCCGTCAAAGTTCAGCGCGAATGTTCTCATTGATAAATCATAAGCGGAGTTGCTGGAGCGCATTGCTGGTGGTGGCCGGTCTGGCGAGTCTTTTGGGCTGCGGCGGGCTGGGGGGCAAACAGCAGGTCCAGGGATCAGGGCAGCTTACCGCATCACCATCGAGCCTTAGTTTTGGGAACGTGCAGACCGGGACGAGCCAGAGCCTGAGCGACACGGTCACGAATACCGGCCAAGCGAGCCTCACGATCTCGCAGATTGCGGTCACCGGTGCGGGCTATGGCACGACTGGCATCAGCGCTCCTTTGACGCTTGACGTGGGAGACAGCGCCACTTTCAGCGTGCAATTTGCGCCGACGGGTACGGGGGCGGTGAGCGGCAATATTGCGTTCGTAACGGATAATGGCACGGTCAATCTGCCGCTCTCGGGTACGGGTGTGCTGGCGGGAGACCTGACGGCGAGTCCGACGAGCATTGCTTTTGGTGCGGTCGGGATCGGCGGCGCAGCATCGCAAACCGTGACGTTGAAGAATAACGGTGGCGAAAATGTGACGATTACGGCGGCGACGCCTTCGGGCGTGGGCTTCAGCGACAGCGGACTGAGCTTGCCCCTGACTCTTACACCGAATCAGACCACGACCTTCACTATCAGCTTCGCGCCGACCACTACGGGCGCAGTGACCGGCAACGTGGCGCTGACACTCAGCGGAGAGGCAGAGGTTGACGTTGGGCTGTCGGGCGACGGGGTCGCGGCGGCGACATTGACGGCATCGCCGACCAGCCAGACATTCACGAACGTGCAGGTAGGGAAGAGCCTGTCGCAAACGGAGACCATACAGAACACAGGCGGCACCAGTGCGCAGATTACGGCGGTCGCGGCGACCGGAACAGGATTCAGCGTTTCAGGGCTCACGCTGCCGGTGACACTTGGAGCTGGGCAGACAACTACGTTCAATGTAACTTTTGCGCCGCAGTCGACGGGGAGTTTCAGCGGTAATGTAGCTTTGACGTCGAATGCCCAAAACCCAAATTTAAATGTTCCGCTGACCGGAGTCGCTGTGACGGCAGGCGATTTGACAGCTAGCCCGACCAGCATCACCTATGGAAATATCGTCATCGGCAATAAAACGTCGCAAACTGTCACGTTGCAGAACACGGGCGGCGAGAATGTGATCGTTACTGCGGCGTCAATTTCTGGCGCCGGCATGAGTTTTAACGGTTTGAGTTTGCCGCTGACGCTTACCCCTAACCAGGGTTCGACTTTTAATGTGGCGTTCGAGCCCACGGCGGCCGGGGCGGTGAACGGAACGATGTCACTGACGGTGAGTGGCTCGGGAAATATTGGGATTCCGTTGTCTGGCACAGGAGTGACGCCGGCGAATTTGACAGCTAACCCGACGAGCATGACCTTTACGAATATTGTGGTCGGGCAGAGTTCGGCGCAATCGGAGACGATAAAAAATACTGGTGGCGCGAGCGCGCAGATCACGGCGGTGACGCCGACGGGAACGGGCTTCAGCGTGTCGGGAATCACGCTGCCGGTGACTCTAACGTCGGGGCAGAGCGTTTCGTTCAATGTAACGTTTGCGCCGCAGTCGGCGGGCAGTGTCAATGGGAATGTGGCCGTTGTCTCGGATGCGCAGGATTCGAATTTATCGATTCCGCTGACGGCTACTGCGGTGACGGCGGGCGACTTGACGGCCAACCCAACCAGCATCAGTTTCGGCAACGAGACTTTGGGCGATGCTAATTCGCAGATCGTGACGCTGAAAAACACCGGCGGCGAGAACGTGACCGTAACGGCGGCGTCGATTTCGGGCGCGGGGATGAGTTTTAGCGGATTGACTGTGCCGCTGACGCTTACTCCGAATCAGAGCATGACGTTCAGCGTGACGTTTGAGCCGACGGTTGCGGGAGCGGTCAACGGAACCATGTCGCTGACGGTGAGCGGGTCGGGGAACATCGGCATTCCGCTATCGGGCACGGGCATTACGCCGGCGAATTTGACGGCGAATCCGACGAGCCTGAGCTTCACCAATGTGCAGGTCGGGAAGAGCTCCTCACAAACCGAGACGATCACAAACACAGGCCAGACGAGCGCGCAGATCACGGCGGTCGCCGCCAGTGGAACGGGCTTCAGCGTTTCTGGAATCACGCTGCCGGTAACTTTGACCTCGGAGCAGAGCACATCGTTCACTGTTACATTTACGCCACCGTCAGCGGGCAGTTTTAGCGGGAGTGTTGGCGTAACATCGAACGCGCAGAACCCGGATTTGAGTGTTGGCCTGACGGGAACGGGGGTAGGTGCGCAAGGGACTCTGGCCGTTAGCAGCCCGATCAGCGTGGGCAATGTTGTGGTTGGAACAAGTGGCGCGGCGACCGGAACCTTGACAGCCAGCACTGCGAGCGTGACGGTTTCATCGGTCAGTCTGAGCGGCACAAATTCGGCAGAGTTTGCCGTGACGGGCCTTACCTTCCCGGTGACGGTCAATGTGGGTACGCCGGTTTCATTTACCGTGACGTTTACGCCGACGGCTACGGGCGGCGCCTCGGCGAGCGCGTCATTTACGAGCAATGCGTCGAATTCGCCGACTTCATCCACGTTGACGGGAACGGGAACGGCGGCTCCCGTTCACACGGTTGCATTGACTTGGACGGCGAGCGCCACGGAAGGCGTCACGAGCTACAACGTGTATCGCGCGATCTTCACGACCACTTGTGGAACCTATTCGAACATCGGTTCCACATCGCCATCGGTGACGCAATTTACCGATAGCAACGTGACTGACGGGACGACCTACTGCTATGCTACGACGGCTGTGGATCCGTCGGGTGAGAGCGGCTACTCGAACATTGCGCAGGCACAGATCCCCGCGCCCTAAGGTGACTTGGGCGCTAGGCTGGCGATTCCTTTCTCTTCTTGCCTCTTTTCTTACCGGTCTCGCTTCCGCTCGAGCCCGGTTCGAGATGCGGTTTCCGCGCTGTGGAATAGTCTCTTTATTTATTTAGCTGTTCACCTCTATCGCGGGTGTACAATCCCGCGTTAACGGAGGTGGTCGATGCAGAACTTGTTGCAAAGGTTATGGCGTGAGGATGACGGCCAGGACATTGCCGAGTATGCGGTCATGCTGGCGGTGATTCTGGTGTTGGTGGTGGGAACGGTGCGTTTGATTGGGACCCAGTCGAACACGGTGTTCTCACAGGTAGCAAGTTCGATTCAATGACGGGTTGAAAACTCGTCGATCGAACTGGTTGGTTGAGGTTGTAGATGTTGAGGGCCGTTGAATTGGGGAGGAGACCCTTTTACGCATGGACACGATTTTGCTGGTTTCGTTTGGGTGCGTAGTATCAGCGATGACGGCTCTATGTTTTATGGAGTTGCGTCGCATCCGCAAGAAGCTCATCTCGAATCAGAGCGGCGAAACGCCCTCACGATGATTTGAGCTGGGCGAGTTCCTTCCTGGCATCGCTCGCGTTGGGATTCAGTTTCAAAGCCCGCTCCAGTTCCTTGCGGGCTAGGGCGGTCTGGCCGCTCTTTGCGTATGCCATTCCCAAGTGATAGTGAATTTCCGCATTGTCTGGAGCACGAACCTTATCCTGCAAAGTGAGGGCTTCCTGAAGGAGGCCGATGGCTGACTGGTAGGCTCCTTTTTGATAGTCGATCCATGCCAGTGTGTCGGCGATGGCGGGGGAGTCAGGCATTGCGCGGCGAGCGGTCTGGGCCAGCGATAGTGCCACATCGAGGTTGCCCCCAGTTTGCGTCATCAGCCGGGCAAGGTTATTCGAGGCCTGGGGATTCTGAGGGCTGAGATTTAAGGCATTGCGGTAGGCGGTCTCTGCCTGTGTCAAGTCAGCCTTCGATTCATAGAATCTTCCCAGCAAAACGTAGAGGTCGGGGTTGCGTGCATTCTCGTTAAGACTCTGTTGAGCAGTAGCGATGGCTTGATCCATGTTGCCTTTGGTGGCCTGGACCTCGCAGAGCTTGAGCACGGCGTCGGAGTTGCGCTTGTCGAGGCTGGTGGATTTTAGGAATGCAGTCTCGGCTCCGCTGAGATCTTTTTTTCCGAAGAATAACGCGGTGCCGAGGAGGTCGTAGAACGCGCTATTGGCGGGCGACTTGGCGATCTGGGTCTGAGCGGCAGCAATGGCTTTGTCAGTCTGCTTTTGGGCCTGGAGGGTATTCATCAGGCCGCGCAGGGCGTCGGCGGAATCGGGATTACGATCGAGACCATCCTGATACGCGCGCGTGGCGTCCGCGTATTGCTTTTCGGCGAGCTTGAGGTTGCCGAGCTGAACGTAGCCGAAAGCGCTCTGCGGGGCAATGCTGATGGCATGGCGAACATCCTGCTCGGCTTCCTGGAAGTGGCCACGATTAATTTTTGCGAGGGCGCGGAGCGAGTAGCCCTCGGGTGACCCGGGCTGCAAAACGATCAACTGGGTTGAGGCCTGTTCAAGCGTAGCGGCGTCGCCTTGCCGCACGGCGGCAGCAGCGAGAGAGCGCGCGGCATCGAGCATGTTGGGCTGGAGGCGTAGGGCTTCACGCCACTCGCTCTCGGCGCGCTCGACGAAGCCCAACTTGTCATAGGTGACGCCCAACACAAAATGGGCCTCGGCATTTTTGGGAGAGTTCTTGATGAGGGATTCAAGCTCTTGGGCGGCGTCGTTTACGTTGCCGTCGCTGATCCGCATCTGCGCTTGATAAATCAGGGCGTCTTCGTCGTTTGGATTGGCTTTGAGAAGTTCATCGTCGATTTTGCGGGCTTCGGGGAAGCTCCTCGTTTGGATGAGGAGCTGGAGGTAGTCCTTCTTCACCTGCACATCCTGCGGGTGCTCTTTGTATAGCGTTGCGTATTCGGACGTGGCTTTGTCGATCTCTCCATTCACAAAGTAGAAATTTGCCAGCAAGCGGTAGGCACCTGAGTTGTTCGGGAGGTCGCGCTTGGCCTGAGCCAGGAACTGCTCGGCATCGGCTTTTCGGCCTTCTGCTAAGTAAAGGCGGGCGAGAGCGGCTCGCGGATCGACTGCGCCGGGATCGACCGAAATGGCGGCGCGGAATTGCTCGTCGGCTTCGGGAAAACGGTTGTGGGCCTGATAGTAATTGCCGAGCATCAGCCGCGGTTGCATCGCTTTCGGATTCAGTTCGACAACTTTTTTAAAATTTGTCTCCGCGGCTTCAGACTGGTTGTTGGAGGCCTCCAGGACCCCGAGGCTCAAATAGGGTTCCCAGCGGTTGGGACTGAGCGTTATCGTTTTCTGCAACTCAGCGATGGCTCCTGGAATGTCACCCTGCCCGGCGAACAGGCTGGATTGGGTGGTGTGGACGGCCGGATCGTCGGGGCGCTGCTGCAGCAGTTTGTCGAGTAGTTGCCGTGCGGGTTGAAAGTCACGGTTGACGATCAGCAGGTTGGCGATTTCAAGCTGAGCGTGATAGTTGTCGGGCTGCAGTTCGACGGTGCGAGAGAGCTCGCGAAAAGCGCGATCCCCCTCCTGGAGCTGCAAGTATGCGTCTGCGAGTTGGAGGTGAGCGTCTGCGTAATTCGGATCGACTCTGATCGCATTAGTGAACTCGACGACGGCTTCTCGGTACTTGCCTTGCTCGACATAGCGTTGTCCGCTCTCAAAAAACTTCTGCTTGCGGACGTTTGGGTCACGCGAACATCCTGAGAAGAGAAGACCGATCAGGGTTAACGTAAGCCCTAGACGCCGGCTGGACCAAAAGCTCACCGCAAGCCTCCAATGCAGCGCCTAAGAGCCTGGCGCATGGGATTCTCCCATTGGGCTGGACTATAACAGCCGAGCTCTTTCAAAGGCCACTAGGAAACCGAGCGAGGGATGACGGAGGCGTCGAGGCGAGAGACCGCCTGTATTTTCAGATCTCGGGGGCAGAATAACGGGAGAAAACTACATTAGATATTGCCGCGTATATCTCTATAAACAAAGCGGTTGTTGGATTGTTGCAAGGACTTGCGATGGTCGCAGAAATTATCAATCTTGACACTGCTCGACGACCAGCTAGAATCCAACGATTGGTAGTGACTTAAGTCGTTGTACTTATGACTCACAACTTCTCCCCCCAAGGATGATGTAGTGAGGAGCGAATTAATGAAGAGTAAGACCTTAGCATTGGCTGCAGTGATGTTCGGAGTGTTGGTATGCTTCGCGTTGCCCGCTGTAGCCCAGAACTCAAACCTATCTTTTAATGGCGGCTTCCAGGGCGCCGTGTGGTGCGGGGGGTCGGAAGGTTGTGTCGGGACCGGGTATTATGACGGCACTATCAACGGCCAACAAGTGGGGCCCGGCGGATCAGGTGGCCTCGGAATGATCTGCGACGATTACAACCACAATGTGTATGGCGGCGAGAGTTGGACGGCCAATGGCATTGATGCAGCGAATTTGAATGCGTCGAATATTGGCTCAACGCAGTTCGGCAGCAAGATTGGCCTGACAGGATATACGGAGTTGGCGTATGTAGTGAATTTGATGTTTACGACGAACCCCAATGCCAACCAGCAGTCTGTATACTCACAGGTCATCTGGGCGCTCACCGGGGGAGTCAGCAGCAATCAATTGAGTTCGGCAGCATACACCCTATACAAGTGGGTGTTGTCGAACGTAGGCAGCCTTCCCAGCCTGAGCACCTATGCCAACCTGATGCTTTACACTCCGACCGACCAATCTGGCGCCGGACCGCAGGAGATGTGGGGTGAGAACATGCAGGCTCCCGAAGGTGGCGCGGCTCTTTTGTATATGTTGCTGGCTGGAGTTACATGTTTTGTGCCGATTTACAGATCGCGGAAACAGCGCGCGAAGCACGCCATGGCTTAATTCGCAACAGCATAATTACGAGG
>JBAWAI010000132.1:0-2500 GCA_049589215.1 Terriglobales bacterium
TAGCAGGACCTGATGAGTCGCAGCATAGGGCTTAAGGGCCGCCTCCATGAAGAGTTTCACTTCGTCTCGATCCATGAGGGCGAAGTGCTGGAGAGACAGACCAAAGACATGCGGTCCAAGGAAAATCCGCTCATCTTTATCGAAAGCCTGAATGTCTTTTAAAACGCGAAGTATGTCTTCATCAAACGCTGGGCGTATGCCCATCTCAGAAAGACTGGCCTTAACGTCCTCGCGATTGAATACGACATTGACCTGAAAGAAGTGAGCAAACAGCCGCGGCTTGTCCCGAAGCTCGAAGCTGAGTCTGAGCCCGTCGCGCGGGATAAGGTTCGTGCGTAGCGGGAACTCGATGAGAACATGCTCTGCGCAGTCTTCCCACCTTACATCCCCTAACGCCTTGTAGTCTTCCTTATTCGAGTCGAACGCAGCCTTGGCTTCCTCCTGTGTCAGCGAGTTCGGCCATTCTTGGATGAGCTTTTGGGCTGGGCCGGTTAGACCTCCCGGAGCCCAGATCTCGTAATCGATTCCGTCCCGAGGAATGAAGCTCTGTTTCGAGTCATACACGGCGAGTTTCATCAGTTCACGTATTAACGCGGGGCGGGATAATGGGCTCTCAAGTGCTTTGCATTGAATGACAGACTTTAGTTTCCCATTGGCGTGAGTAATCACGTCGCGCCCTTGATCTCCTGACGCTTTGACCAAGGAAACAGTGACGCCAACTGGGGGAGGCGGGTCAAGCAACATGAGATAGGTCAGAATCTCAAACCGACGCCCGCCGAGAGCTTGGAATGGAAGGATGTCTACCGCACCGGCTTCTGGGGGAACCCTATTCATGGTCGGCCACAGCCCGATCAATCCCACTACCGGAGCTGCCACGGCTGCAGCCGGTCAAGTGCAAGTCTCCGTCGAGAGTGCGGCCGCCGCGCTCGATCCGAGCCGCTGGGAATTGATCGTTGCGGAGGAGCGCCCGCGGCCCGTCGCCGACAGCGGGGTCGACGCCTTGATACGAGCGCGACGCCTGTCCTGAAGCTGTAGACCAAGTGTAGAGCGCCGCTCAGCCATGTCCTTCCGCTCTCTCGACTCTTCGAGTGCGAAGTGTTTCCCATGCTTTGCGGAGGTTGCGCAGCATCGGACAGACCCCTGCGCCGAATGATCCCTGCACGATTTCGCGCATCAAAAAAAGTTCGGACGACGCACATGACTCCGGATGTAAGCTGCACTCATCGGATGGGTTCAGGTGTTGGATCGCGACTCAGTCCCACCGGCCTTCCGCCACCACTCCGTCGAATGGGAATGCGACCGCCAGCTACACCAAGCCTTTGAACGGGGTATGGACCGGTGTTTTCCAAGGTTGAAGTACGGCACCTGAACGCAGTCATTGCCTTGGGCGAAGAGCTGAACTTCACGAAGGCCGCACTCAGATTGAACCTCACTCAATCTGCGCTTAGCAGACAGATCACTGAGATCGAGAAACAGCTCACATTTCGCCTGTTCACCCGCGACAATCGAAGGGTTGTCCGCGTCGAACTCACCGACGCAGGGCGAGTATTCGTCCAAGAGGCTCGCTCTTCGCTCTCTTACATGGAGCGGGCTTTTCATCTTGCTCGCGCCGCCCACGATGGAGCAGAGAACATTTTGGTAATCGGGCACTCGCACGAGGCCGATAAAGCTTGGGTTTCGGATCTTCTCGCAGTTCATCTTCCCCTGTACCCCAAGCTCACCATTCGACTGATCAGTCAATTCTCAATTGAGTTGGTCCGGAGTGTGTTGGCCGGCGAACTGAACCTGGCCCTAGTGATGGCGCCGCCGGAAGACTCCCAAATTACGGCCGTGCCATTCGCTCTGACGCCTCTCTATGTAGTCATCCCCGAAACTCACGCTGTTGCACAAAAGGAACACATCGTGCTCCAAGATTTTGCAAAAGACGAATGGATTTTGTTCGCGCGACGAGTTCACCCCGTGGTCCATGACGCGATTATGGACGCTGCGCGGCGCGAAGGATTCGCTCCGAAACGCGCGCACGACATCATCGCGCCACAAGAGGCGATAGACTTGGTATCCGAGCACGTTGGAGTGGCCATCCTTACGAAACCTGCGGCCGTCGGCTTTCGCGCGGAAGGTGTAGTGGTAAAGCCACTTTCCGATGCCTCATTGTGTTTCCAAACGTACGTGATTATGAGGGCCGACGACGATTCGCGACTGGCAAACGAGTTCGTGCGCTCGTTCCTGCGCAGATATGCGTACCAGCGATGTCCACCAAAGCCAGTTGCATCGTCCCTGTCTGCCCAGGTTGTCAGCATGAAAAAGGCTAACCCTGCACAGCGACGTTGAAAGAAAGCACATCGCCGGCGAGGCCCTTCCAGGCATCCAGTCAGTATGTCATCTTCTGGGGCTTGTAACTGATCGTTCCAGCCGCAAGTCAGGTGCGGTTCGAGCAGGACCAGTGTTCCTCCCGGATGATCGATCAAAGACAAATTGGGAGAATAACTCCCAACAAACG
>JBAWAI010000133.1:0-3788 GCA_049589215.1 Terriglobales bacterium
CCCTAGCTCCGCGCTATGCCACGGAACCGGAGGAGGTTACACCGCGTGGGTTCAATCGCTGGGCGCGAACCTGGATGGCTGATTACGCGTCGGTGGAGGAGATTTATTGGAACGTACCCGGGGACAAAATCGATGTCGACAAACTGCCGCGGCGGGCGCTTGATTCTGCGAGAGAGCAAACGCTGGCGCTGATCGCGGATTATAACGTGAATCAACAGCTGACGCCGCCAATCGATGCGCGCTTTGACGAAGTGGCGCGGGAACGAATTCGGGAGCATCCATTTCGATATTACGTTGAACTGCCCGTGGTGCGAGTGGCTGACATGTGGCTGCGTCCGCGTACTGAGATGCTGCCTTCGGATCCGCGATGGTGGGAGTTTAACGACGATACGAGGGGATCAGGGATTGCGGTTGGTCTGGGTGTGATCAACTTATTTTATGTTGGGGCCGCGACGCTCGGGCTGATTTTTCGGCGATCGGATATCCGGTATGTGGGCTTACTGGTTGGCTTCTTGGTGCTGCGATCGGCGTTTTTAGGAACAATCGAAAATCCGGAGACGCGTTATACGCTGGAATGCTATCCGGTGGTTATCGTGCTGGCGGCGGCATTAATTGCGGGCCGAAGGGCGCCAGGCTCCACTCGGGCGCCGAGAGCGATCAGTTGAAACGTCTTCCGGGCGATTCTAGCTAAGCGGCGAATCGGTCATGCGAAAGCGCGTGCGGACGTGCTCAGAGAGCAGCTCAATCGCTCCGCGATTGGAGACTGGGTCGGACTGCGCGAGGTACTTCATCGCCTCGACCAGAGTTTTTTGGCCATCGACGTAGCGGGGATCGGTAGTGCGCTCGCGCTTTTTGCGGGAGAGATCGGGAGGGACAGGAATTGTGAAGACCTTAGCCATTCTTGCTCGATTCTCTTGCTGATGAGACTTTGGTGCAGTATATCGTCACCGTGGGAGATTTTCAGCTTGATTCTGCAAAGGTTGGAGTTTGTGGCTTTGGTGCCGGTTGTTGGTTTTTATATGGCTTTTTCCTAGTTCTGGGGTGGAACGAACTTGGTTTTGCCGGTAGTTTTCAGTTTAAAGGCGCTGTCCGGAAGTTTCTGGTTGATTTGGATGTCGGTGTACCGGGTCAGGCGATAGTCGCCTCCCGGGAAGAACAGTTGCATTTGTACCGCGACGCCCTTTGCCGGATCGACCCACAACAGGATTCTGGAAATGTTGTTCAGCAGTTGCTGCGACTTTGGAGTCAGCTCAAGTTTGGCGGCGTTTGCCCCGTTGAGGGTTTCGGATCCCTGATACTTGACGTCGTAGGTGGAAAGCAGCGAATGGCCGCCGCCTCCGAAGCCGAGGAGGAGAAATGCTTCAATCTGCGAGCGGCTTTTTCCCGGGAGATATTCATTCACCTGATCAATTTTCGGATTGTAAACCTGAGCCTTGCCATTCGCGTAGATCGCGTATTGCTTGTCGGGCTCCGTAATGTCGGCGGCCATGTCTACCTCGTTGCCCCGGCGCTCGTAATAGACCTTGCCCTTTTGCGTTTCTTTCTCATCGACGACCTTGGTGTACTGATCGGCCGCGAGATTGGCTTGCGCGGTATGGAAGTTTTTGGCCGCGGTATCCATTTGCGCGAGGACTTGTTCGAGGCCGGCGGGGTCAGACTGCCAGAAGAGAGTGGCAGCATACCTGCCGATGCCCATGACCTGTGAATTGGCCACAGTTGTGAGCAGCAGAAAGCTAGACAGAAGGCTCAAAGTTGTGACGGTGCGCCAGCGGCTTTTAGACGGATGCGTCATACTTTGTTCGTTGTTTGTGCTTATTCTTTATTGGCCCAAACTTTGTAGCTTTGGGTGTGGCCCGTGAGATCTTTGACCGGCTCATACTTTGTAATACTGACTGCGCCTGCGATCGGTTCTATGATTCGCTCAAGTTGGCCGCGGACGTCTCCAGCGGCGCCGGAGTTCACGGCGGAGGCAGGAATCTGGTAGATGAAGCCGCCTTGTTTGTCGGGGATCACCGTGACGCCGGCGGAGTATGGATTGCGCTCAACCGGTTTGTCTTTGAAGTTGATGAAGCGCGGCGAAAGAAAAACAAACAGCAGGATCAGCGTGACCATAATGTCGTAATGGAGCGTGCCGCGCTCATACGACCAAAAAATGTATCCACGAATTGTGCGCCAGATTGCTCCCATGGGGGAAGGTGGGACCTTGGGCACAGCCAGAACCGCTTCGGATTGCAAGTGTATTTTGGAATTCATGCGATAGCAAATTCGCTGACTATCTACAATATGCTACTGCTGCTTCTTCTTCATCAGTTTGCGGCGGACATCGGGCCAGAATTCCTTGATCACGAATGTGATGGTGTCGTAACCGACCTGCGATCCCCAAACGCTGGCGGTATTTTTCAAAGTGCGGTCGCTCGCGATATATGGCACGTTCATTCCCTCCACCGGGTGATATCCGGGGTGGGGATGATAGCTGTAAGTTGAGACGGCGGAGGCAACTGCGCTGCCGAAGATTTCCGAAGCGTTGAACACACTGCGGCCGGAATCGGAGCGGGTTACGACGGCGCGGCTGACTGCGTACCAGGTACGATGCGTGAAGGTTCCCTGACCAGATTGGAAGTAACGCGGATCGGTGCGAAGCATGGAAGGAAAAATGGCTCCTACGAAGAAGTTTTCGATGGTGCCATCGGCGAAGTAGGCACCATAGCGTTTGCCGTAGCCTTCGGCGCCCTGGCCGTATCCCTTCTCGCTGTTCTCCGCCTGGCTGATGCCGGCGAGCGCGCCATACCAGACGAACTGAACGGGATCGAAGGCGCTGCGGCCAACGAGCTTGAATTTTCCTCCCGCGGTTAGAGGAGGAACATTGGCGGCGTTTTCAACGGTAAGGAAGTTGGGGAGCGCAAAGAAGAGCCGATCGTTGGACTTGGTATTGGCATCCTTGGAGGCTTGGTCTTTGGCCGTGTTCTTGGTGTCCGGGCTCTTGGTCTGACTTTGATCGGCTGAAGGATTCTGAGCCGCTGGAGGCGGCTGGGTGGTGGACTGACTCTGCTGGGTCGACGCGGCCGGCTGAGAGTCCTGCGCGAGCGAGAATGCGGCCGTGAGCAGGAGGCAAGCGACTATGGGGAGCAGCCTGAAGGATTTCCGCCCTCGCTGGTGGGATGCGCAGACGAGAGTTGAAGGCGAAAGTTGCGTGCGTTTCAAGTTAGTGATGGCTCCAGTTGGGTGAATTGATACGTCCGGGCGTACAGATTCAACGGGTGGTTCGCTGGATCCGGCGTCCGGTCTCTCCAACTCTTTCCAGTGTAATTTCGATGTCGCAATCGCGCCTGAGACGCGGAAACTTCTCTCCCCACTCTATCAGTAAGACGCTGGTGGGGGCGAGAAGGTCATCGAGGCCGAGGGTTTCAAGCTCGGGCTCGGAGTCGATGCGGTAGAGATCGATGTGGTAGAGAATGGCGCGCGGAGAGCGGTATTCGTGAACCAGGGTGAAGGTGGGACTGGTGACATCGTCGGCGCGCGCGGCGCCGAAGCCCTCAGCGATGCCCTTCACGAGGGTGGTCTTGCCGGCGCCAAGGTCGCCGCGCAGGAGCACGACGAGCGGCGGTGAAAGTTCGGCGGCCAGCGCGCGGCCATAAGCGATGGTCTCCTCGGGGGAGTGGGTCTCGGTGGTGGCAGCGGCGGGCATGCGGAAAAGCCAAGTATAGCGGTTGGGTGTGGGACCTGCTGGAACCAGCGAAGGGCATGCCTCAGACACTAGAAGGCTGACGATGTTCTATGCGATTTCGGGC
>JBAWAI010000134.1:0-16354 GCA_049589215.1 Terriglobales bacterium
GTTGACACTTGGGTAGTCGATACCAGACGACCGAGCCCAAGCTCGCGATGTAGAAGTTCCAACGCGATCTTCATATCCTGCTGCAACACAACAAATGACAGGCTGCAGTCCGAAGATCCCTGTGACGTCGCAAGTACATCGACGTCTTCTTGCCCGAGCGCAGCAGATGCGCGGGCCACCATTTCTGCGGTCACTCGCATGTTCTCGCCCACAAGAGTAATAACCGAGACTGCGGCATCGGAAAGCGCAGGTTCCACTTCTTTGTTCCTGAGCTCCGGAGAGAATTCGCGTCTCAACGCCTCAACCGTGCGCTCGGCGATGGATGATGCCACCACGAGGCAGATGTCGTTATGAGAGGGAAATTGTGAAATCACCAATACGTCAGCTCTGACAGCTGCCGCGGCCGCCACCGTACGACCCAATGCGTCAGGAGTTCCCTTCGCGGCGGGACCACTGATCGTAATGAGTGCAGCATCGCGAACGGCGGCAAGCGCCTTAACTCCGTCCACATCGCGCCGGCCCGCCAGAGTAATCTTCGTGCCCGGATCTTCGGGCGCAAATGTGCTCTTAATCCAAATTGGAATACCGCTGCGATTGACCGGGCGGAGCGTCTTGGGATGCAAAACCTTTGCTCCAAAGTAGGCGAGTTCCGCCGCCTCACGGTACGAAACCTCATCGATTGAGCAAGCATCCGCGACCAGCCGGGGATCTGCAGTCAGCAAGCCTGACACGTCGCTCCAAATCACGACTTCATCCGCATCAAGCGCTGCGCCGAGAATTGTTGCCGAATAATCAGAACCGCCGCGCCCGAGCGTGGTCAGCACGCCTTCTTCGTTAGCGCCGATGAATCCGGTCACCACCGGCACAACTCCGTTTTGCAAAAGTGGGGTGACGCGTGCCTGGCATCGAGCCCGAGTCAATTCGATAAGGGGCTCGGCACCGCCGTGATACGAATCTGTCACGACAAGTTCGGTCGCATCCAGCGCCTGACTATTCACTCCTCCCTCGGCAAGCGCCTCCGCCACGAGCGGCGCGCAAAGTCGCTCTCCCAGGCTCGAGATCGCGTCCAAGGTTCGCGGTGTTAACTCGCGACGGCTAATGGTGTACCGGCAAAGGATCTCAGCATCCGAAAAAAGCTTGTCCAGCTTCTCTCGCAGAACCATCCGTCGCGCGGTCGTGCGGATTAAAGCCGTGACCGCCTCATCGTGCTGTTTTCGCAATTGCGCGAAGAGTTCTGCAACAGCAACCTCGTTACCGGCTTTCGATTGGTTCGCACCCTCGATGAGTCTGTTGGTGACGCCGCCCATCGCAGATACAACGACCGCGATGCTGCCAACGGGCAACGCATTCTGCACAATCCTGACGACCCTCTCAATGCAGGAAGCATCCCCCACCGATGTTCCGCCAAACTTCATTACCTGGATTGGTCTTCTCATCTTGCGGCAATCCCGGCTGCTGTTCTCCTCTCGGACGGAGTCTTCGCCGGCGAGCATCCCACCGCCAGCTTGCGACTAACCTCATCGCGCGAATACCACGCGCTTTGCTGGCGGCCGCGCTGGATGCAGGCGTTCACCAGCTCAGGTGCTTCCCACGGAACGTCGTGGTAGCCCGTTCGCAAAAATTCGCTTTGGGAATCTCTAGCCCACTCATGCGGAAAAAGAGCGACCGTATCGTTATCAGTAACTGCAGCCGCGATCCGCGCCGAATCTCCTGAGACGGCCCCATAAATGGCCGCTGGCAGATCACGCCCCGGTCCAAGAGTGAGGTGACCTACCTGCGTTGCTCGCGGGTTGATTTCGATGAGGAACGCATTCCCGGTATTCGCCTCCAACATGAAATCAAATCCGCATATTCCGGATAGACCCATGCGGCGCACGATCTTTTCGACAGCGCTCGACATCTCGGCGTTCTCGATCAGCCGGACCACCGTCGCATGCCCCGCCTCACTGCATTTCCGGAGCACTTCAAAATGGAGGCTTGCCAGAACTGTTCCCTTCCAGCATGCAATCGTACTGGTCGCTTCATGCCCGGCTACGAAAACCTGAGCATTCATGGTCGGCCGGTGACGCCGCAGCGAAGGCCAAATCAAAGTCCGGTCCTGGTCGAAAAGAGCGCGTTTGCAGGCCCGCGCCAAGAGTGGAGGTTTCTGCAACTGTTGAAAGGCCCGTTGCGCCTCTTCTACCGTTCGCGCAACGCGTACGCCTTCACCGCCCGACGTGCCATCCGCTTTGAGAACACTCGGCAGACCTTCTCGCTCAACCCATGCTTTGAGCTGGTCCGCCGTCCTGAGAATCTGCGTTTTCGGAACCCTGATTCCCTCTTCGTCCGCCAATTTGATAAAAGCGGCGCGCGAATGCACGATCGAAAAGAACTCGGGCGAACCGAGAGAACGTTCGATGAGAGTTGCGAGCGGCGAACACTGTTCTTGCCTGCGATAAAGCTCATGGAGATGGAAGGCGGCAAGGTCATCGGCCGGCAGGATCAGGGCGGCCCTGGCAATCGAGATGGCGTCGATCAAAGATCGCAAAGGTGTAAGACCGTTATAAGTGTGAATGCGACTGGCGGATCGAGTCTCTTCTATTACGTGTTTGGGCGGACAAAGAGCCTCAACTCTGAAACCAGCATTTGCCAGAGCCACCGCGAGCCTGGCGGTGGGCACCCAGTTTTTTGTTGTTACGATTAAGACAGTTAATTTCACGGAAGAATTGGGTTCGTTCGAGGATCTTATAAGTAGACTAATTCGCCACGTTTGACGAGGGAGCGGCTGGCAGCCTCAAGCATTTGGACTACTTTCAGCCCTGCACACCCGCCATTGAAAGGAGTCTCGTTTCGATGAATGCATTCAACAAAATACTCAAGCTCGACCCGCAGGGCCTCCAATTGCTCAACCTGCGGCGCCCACATGTCGCCCGAGCGGTAGCTGACTAGAAGGTTGTACACCCCTTCCTGGCTCTTCACGTCCACACCCTTGTCGTAAATTTTGATCTTCTCGTCCGCTTCAAGATCGTTCCATACCAGCATCTTCTTTTCGCCGCCGATTAGTGTGGTGCGAACCTTGACGGGAGAGATCCAGTTGACGTTGATGTGGGCAATCACGTTGTCCGGGAAGTACACCGTGATGAAGGCAATATCCTCATGACCATTAAGGTGCGCCTGTCCGGTCGCCGAAACCGCTTCCGCATCCTTGTGCAACAGGTGATTCATGATCGAGAGATCATGAGGCGCAAGGTCCCAGATAACATTGCAATCATGCTGAAAAAGACCCAGATTGACTCGCGTCGAATCATAGTAGTAAAGATTGCCGAGCGTTCCGTCTCCCAAGAGTTTCTGGATCTTTCGCACCGCACCAGTGAACAGGAACGTGTGATCAACCATGATCTGCAGGTTCTTGCCGGCTGCAAGATTGATCAGTTCTTCTGCCTGTGCGACGTTGCTGGTGAACGGCTTTTCCACGAACACGTGCTTCCCGTTCTCGAGCGCCGCCTTGGTCAATTCATAGTGCGTCCATACCGGCGTAATCACAGCAATCGCATCGGTCTCAGAGGACTCAATTAATTCCTTCGCATCGCTGTGTACGGGTATCCCAGGATGCGCGGCCTGTATGCGTTTGCGTGCAGCCGGCGTTTGATCGCAGATCCCAACCACTTGGCAGCCTTCCAAAGCGCGCAGATTTCGGACAATGTTTGGCCCCCAATACCCATAGCCAATGACTCCAAATTTAATCATGAGAATTTAACCTGCTGAGGACTTCGATGGGGTGGGCCGAAAGGGTTGGTTGCGGGTTAGGAAAGCTGGTAATCCACAAAGTGGAACAAAGAGGAAACAGCGGGGTTGCGCTTAGCATGCGCCGTTGCCGGCAATTACGGCTCTTGGCGTCTGGAGCAATATCTTCAGATCGAGTAATGGCGAGCAGTTGCGTGCGTAACGCAGATCCAGTCGCACCATGTCATCAAACCCGACGCGGCTCCTGCCCTCAACCTGCCACAAGCCTGTAATTCCAGGTTTCGCTTCCAATAACCGTCGTCGATGCCATGTGGCATAAGCCTCGACCTCGTACGGCACGGGCGGCCGCGGACCCACCAGGGACATGTCGCCGCGTAGCACATTAAGAAACTGCGGCAATTCGTCAAGACTCGTTCGCCTGAGAAAGTTCCCCACGGGCGTAATCCGCGGATCGTTTGTTAGCTTGAAAATGCCCTCCGCCGAACCAAGGGTGGCATTCTTTTCAGCCGTGCCCGCAATCAGTTGACGAACATATTCCTTATGCTGGCTGGCATCGTTATTTACAAACATAGAGCGGAATTTCAGGAAAGTGAATGCCGTCCCGTGCTCGCCGATGCGCTGCTGCCTGAATAAGATCGGTCCTCGCGACGTGAGCTTGATCGCCGCTGCAATCACGAGAAACACCGGGGACAGTGCCCCGAGTAGCAGCAGGCTTCCCAAAACGTCCATGCTCCTTTTCAATATCCGGCTTACCCGGTTGTCCCCGTCGCGTTCGTGGAGATCAGGATAAAGAGCGGGGTTGCTTTGGCGATCGGGGTTGGTCGAATCCCACTCCTCGGGGAACAAATGAAAGGAGAACTTAATCTGACTGAACTGTTCGCTCGTGAGCCGACCGCGAAGCACGTCGCTGATTCGGCCAAGTAGTGTGCTCAGAATGAGATTGTTTTCGAGTGTGATCTCCGTGAACATCACTCCCACGGCGGAGTTCATCTCATACCAGCCCATGACGTCGGTCTCGCGCGTCGCCGTCTGCAGCGCGGAAAGAATATCCAGCAGGATCCTTCCGTTCTTGTCCGTCGGGCGTGCTCGCCCGGTATCCATGAGCAATAAGACGAACGGACGCTGCGTGCGTTCACTTCGCTTGCGCTCGAGCGAAATCATGCGACGGAATATCTGCGCGGTCAGGACTTCTTTGGGCGCCGAACTAGTCCGCGGCTGGGACCCTCTGCTTGCAGATCGTTCTCTTGTATATGTGGACGACACAGTGCATCTCCTCGCGCACTACGGCAACATAAGCGACCGTAGTTTCACCACAGATTGAGTTGAGGGGGATTCGACCGGGGGAAAAGTGCCTATTAGTTGTCGGCTTGCGTTGGGGAAGATTCCTCGGTATTCGCCGACCCGTATCGTGCGTAGTAGTATTTCTGATCGTTGCTATTACAGCTATTCACGACTACGCCTAGCATCGTGGCGCGGTCAATGATCTCAAGAGCTTTTTCGAGCTGCTTTTTCTCGCAAACACCTTCGCGAGTCACCAGCAAAACGCCATCGGCCAGCTTCATCCAGAGGGGCGTATCTGCCAAAGGCCGGATCGGCGGAGTGTCAATAATTACCCAATCGAAAAACGTTTCAAGTTGTTCGAGGAGGTGCGCGAGGCGGCCGGATTGCATGACTTCCAAGGGATTCTCAGGCGTCACACCCGCAGGGATAAACCAAAGCCCGGAGCCCTCCAACTTGTACACAACCTCAGACAGCTCGCGCTCCCCTCTAAGAACCTCGCTGAGGCCAGGCAAACTGCGGCTAAAACCGAAACGGCTGCCAATCTCCGGTCGCCTCAAATCGCCGTCAATGAGAACTGTGTTGAGAATCTTGCTGCGCGACTGATTGAGCGCAAGATTTGATGCCACGAGGCTTTTACCTTCCTCGGGAATACCGCTTGTAATCACGATCCGCTTGAGCTTCCGACGCTCGCGAAGATGTCGCAGCTTCAACCCCAGCACGCGAAACTTCTCCGCGGCCATACTGCCTTGGTCCGTCAGACAGACGAGCCTGGCATCCGCCCGTAAGGCTGGCACCAGTACCCTTGCGGCGCCGAAATTCACCTTCTCCACCACTGCGGTTTTCGCAGGCAACCGTGAAGCGGGAGCGGCTTGCTCGGAACGGGATCCCTGTTCGGCCCTTTGCAACAGCTCTGTCACCGAATCAGAATTTGCCGGCAAAGCCCCGTCGGACCGCTCGGCTTCCGCTCGCTGCAATGCTTCAAAGATATAGCTCATCTAAAAGACCCTTCTCCTATTGCAACCGTCGTTTCGTATCCTTTTCGTGCATGCGATCACGCATGTCAAGAAGCGTCTTCACCGCTTGCAGAACATCTCTATGCTGCTCCTCCATCGAAACGTCGAACTCGGTATGCCTCGGTTCGACGGCTTGTACTCCAAGCCTCAGGTCCCGAGCAACATCGTCGATAATTTCAGAAGTGATGGTGGCTGCGTGTTTCGCGTATCCGGCCAGCAGCGCGTTCTCGCAAATAGTATTAATAATTCGCGGAATTCCTTGCGAGTAGCCGAAAACTGCCTCAATCGCGTGCGAGGTGAAAATATGGTTCGGCCCGATCGCTCCGGCAATCTTGAGACGTTGATTCACATAGGCGCCGGTTTCCGCCAACGTAAGGGGTTCGAGGTGGCATCGTAACGCGACGCGTTGTTTCAGCTGCCTAAGCTCATACGAGTCGAGTTTCGCATCGAGTTCGGGCTGTCCTGCCAAGACGATCTGGAGCAACTTTTGCTGCGACGTTTCGAGGTTGGTTAAGAGCCGGATCTCTTCCAGGATCTCCATCGACAGGTGGTGCGCTTCGTCGACCACCAGAATCGTAGTCAGCTTTTTTTCATGTCTCTGCAGAAGAAACCCGTTGAGCAGGTGGATCAGCTCATCCTTGGGCTTGTCCGCGACCGCCAGGCCAAAATCGCGGGCGATGTAACGAATGAATTCCATCGGCGAGAGTGTCGGATTGAAGATGAGTGCGAATGCCACCTCGCGCTGCTGCAATAGCCCTAGCAGAGAGCGCAGGATCAGCGTCTTCCCGGTCCCCACTTCGCCGGTGAGAACAACAAATCCGCGGTTCGATCTGACTCCGTAATACAACGAAGCAAGGGCCTCATTGTGCCGTGTCGTAGGAAACAAGAACTTGGGATCCGGCGTGATCTCAAACGGGTTGCGGTTCAGGTTGTAGAAAGATTTGTACATGGTTAGCCGTACAGATATGTAACCGCTGATCCGAAGAGAATGAACCCTACGATAATCACCGCCGCTGCGCCCGCAAGCCAGGTACCTCGTCGGTGACTCGATTGTTCTTCCGGGCTTTCGATCGTGGGAATTTCTGCGATTACATCGTAAGGAATCAACTTCTTGATTTCACGCTCGCTATAGATTTTCCCGCTCAGCTTCTCTTGACCGAAGGCGAGACCTCCGCCGAGCACGATTCCCACCGCCAACCCAGCGCCGCATAGAAGCAATCGATTCGGCTTATAAGGTTTTACCGGAAGATTTGGTGGATCCAGCATGCGGAAGTGCTCGCCCTGCTGTGTCTTCTCCAGGTCTGTGGACATCTCAGATTGGTTTTTCTTGGCGAGTAACGACTCGTAGTCCATCTTCGACTGCTCATAATCGCGCGTGACATCCGCGAACTGCTGTTCCATGACGGGAGCCATATTCAACCGCGCTTGATATTCATTAACCTTGCTTTGCTCATCCTTAATCCCTGCTTCTCGGTTCGCGATTTCGACCCGGTTCGCCTTCAACTGGCTCTCAAGTTCGAGCAATGGCGCGCTCTTTGGATCGAGAGAGGCCGTGCTGTCGGGCGTGTCGGAACTGGGATCCTTCGCCCGGTTCTTCATGTCCGCGACAACCTTTGCCCGCATCTCCTCGGTCTGCGCGATCTGCTCCTTGGTCTTGCGAACGTCGGGATGTTTCTCGGTGTAGCGAGCGGTCAGGTCAGAGAGTTGTTGCTTCAGGCGATCCAGTTCTTTATCAATATCGGCCAACGGTGTAGGCCCGCCTCCTCCGCCCGGCTTCGAGCCGTGTTCCATCGCCCGATACTGATTAATGAGCGATTCCAAGTAGGTATTCTGCTGCTTGGCGCGGTTCAGAGAGTCCTGATTCGCCTGCACCTGGTTCTGAAGACCGGCGAGGATCTGCAGATTGCTCTGCGTCTGACTCGGCAACTCGCCGGGATGTTGATCTTTAAACTGGCGGAGTTTTGCTTCCTGCTCCTCGAGGTTCGCGCGCGCCTGCTCGAGTTGATCCTGAAGGAACTTGGTCGTGTTCTCGGATCGTTCCTGCCGCTGCTCAAGATTTTCCGTGATGAACAGATTCGCAAGCTCGCTGGTCGCCATTTGCGCCATCTTCGGATCGCGGCTCTGATAATAGATGTTGAAAGCCGAGAGCTTTCTATCGTCACCATGGGACAACTCAATTTCGATGTCCTTGCGCATTTGCTCGACAAGATCGTCCGGATTCTTGCCTTTCCGATCCTTCGCATAGAGTCCCAGATCGTCGATGATGCGTATGAGGCGGGTGCGGCTCAGGATCTGCTGGGTGATGCTGTCCAATTGGTGCTGGATGTCGAGATCAATATTCGACACCACATACTTCTCGGGTACCGAAGGCTGCTCGACCAGAATTAGCGTGCCCGAACGGTAGGTTGACGGGATCATCCAGCTCGCTCCCCACACCAGTAGCCAGCCGCAGAAAAAGGGTATAAGAAATTGCCAGCGCCGCCGCCGGACAATCGCCTTGATCTCGCTAAATTCGGGTAACTGACTTGACTCTTGTAATTCTTCTTCCATCGCTAATTTCCAAACACAAATATCATAGATTAACGACCCAACGGTCGTGAGAACTGATAAGACAATGAAACAGATTCCCGGTTCGTATTAGGCGTGGCCGCTAGAACAGCTACCCCGCTGTAATCCTGGTGAAGCCTCGTATAACCAACCTGCAACGTAAGATGATCTCCGAATTGCCTCGAGACCGAGCCCGCCGCCATGATGCTATGCCCGTTGTTACTTCCACCAAGCAGCGGTGATGAGACGAGGTTATTTTGTGTGTACGCGGCCGATACCGAAGCGTTAAGGGTCCGCGTAATCTGCTGCCTAAGCGAGGCGTTCGCGCTATCCATATGCACGGCTCCGTTAAGCCCTCCGCCGCCTGATATTGCCTGCGAGTAGCTGAGCGCCACGTTGGTGCGCTCCCCCTGCCAACTAAAGCTGCCGCCAACGGAGGGGTTCCAGGCCGTTGCCGGGGGTAAAGATGCACCCAGGAACGCTGGCTGCGTCGTATTTGAATACTGTGGTCCCCCGAACGCCGAGATGGAAATGTGCGAGGTCAGATACAGCGTATAAAAGAACTGTACCGACTGAGTTTGAGTCTCACTCTGACCTTGCGTCGACGATGACGATACAAGCCTCTGGTATTGATAATCCACGCCGATATAGTGCAATCGTGAGAGGCGTAGCGAGTAGAAGGCCGACCCGCTCTGCGTGCTTGAATCGGCCAGCCCCGACACTTCGGCCGTGTTGTAGTAATGCAGATTCGTAAATGTTCCTGTCGCTCCCACCATTCCGTTCGCGGCAAACTGATAGGAAACACCTACACTGCTTGAGTTGCTCAACAATGGTGAGATTGGAGCGATGATCGAATTGTTTCCGCCCTGGGAACCCCCCGATACACCACCCGATCCGAAATCCGGCTGGTTGAATGCGCTCGAACTCTTCTGCAACGAGTCTCGCGCGGTCAGAGTGAAGTGAGGGCTCAGGCGATCTGCGAGATTGAGCGAAACGTTTTCGTCTGCCTCATCTCGAGAAGTCAATCGTTGGTACAAAGTAAATCCCGGGCTGTAAGTAAGGACGGAATGAATCGTCGGCGTCGTTTCGTCCAGAGCGATCGTGGGCGTGATGGAATAGCTCACATCACTAACCGGAGTCGATCCACCCAACGCGTTGTCTGTATAAGCCGAAGTAAAACTGACTCCATAGCGTAAGTAATTGGACCGCGTCTCCGCACCCAAAGCTGTTGGATATGACTGGCCAGTCACCGGTGGCGGCGTCAGCATCGTCGGATCACTCACAGGGCTCGCCGGCGTGGTCCCCGTCGTGTCCGTCTGCGCCCACGACGGCGCACCAATCAGCAATGCCAGGGTCAAGCATGCTCTTGTCAGCATAAATACTCTTAGGGGACGACGATCGTGTCGTGCGGTTGAAGCTTAATGTTCTGTGCTGGCTTCTCGCCTTTGAGCACTTCCTTGTAGTTAAAAGGAATGCGCGCCTGGGTGCCGTCCGAGTTCTGTCGGAGAACGTAGATAGCTTTTTTCTTAGCAAAGTCGCGGAAGCCGCCACACAGCGCGATCGCATCCAGCACGGTAAGGGAATTCGTGAGCGAATAAGATCCCGGCTTCGTCACTTGTCCCAGAACGTTGAACTTCCGGCTATTGATCTGGGTCACCATCACGGTGACTTCAGGTTCTGAGATGTAGCTCTGCAGCTTGCCCGCAATCTCGCGTTCCAGTCCCAGAGGCGTCATTCCCGCAGCCTGAATTTCCCCTGCCAGCGGCAGTGAGATCCGGCCATCTGATCGCACTGGAATCGACGCCCGCGACACATCTGGTTCCTTCCAGACATTGATCGAGAGCACATCGTCGTCACCAATCACAAAACTGTCATCGTGTGGTTTAGTGGCGGCATCCGCCGCCGAATCCAACTGCGGCGCCCCAGGTTCGACCAGCTTCGCTTCATTGGCAGCCTTGTCGGGTGCGGGCTTGGATGGTGTAGTTTGTGCTCCAGCCGCACCGGCCAGAAAAGCAAACCCGCAGAGCATCAACATCTGTCGCAAACCACTCTTGGCTATCGTCATTCTCATATCCACTCCTGACGATTCATATCTGAACTCAATCAGACGGTCCTCAATTTGTCGTTCCCGTTGTAGCCATTGCCATTTCCATTGCCGGTTGAAGGCGGTTCCTCAGGAAGCTGCATTCCACCATTCGGACGTAAGTGATATTGGTCGATCTTGTAGAGCAGTGTTCGATAACTGACTTTAATCATGCGAGCCGCGGCTTTTCGATTCCATCCAGTCTTCTGAAGCGCCGCCACGATAGCACTTCTTTCGGCCTCCACGCGCACACTCTGCACCAGTGACTTGAGCGACTCCGGCACCGAAGCTTGTTGTTGCTCTCTGGGTTCGACGGCAATCGCGAGCGGAGCTGTCGGCTGAGAAAACAGCCGACCTGTACCCGCTGTTCCTGAGGGCATGAACTCCTGCCCGGATTCCAATTCGCCATCCGGCATCACCAGGTAGCGCTTCACGAAGCGCTCGAGTTCACTGAGGTTTCCGGGCCATGCATAGTGCTGGCACGCGTCCAGCACGGTTGGTGTAAACTCGCGTGCCGGAAGGTGATAGTGCCGCGCCAGTTGCTGCATGAAGTGATGCATCAGCAGCGGAATTTCATCTTTGCGTTGACGCAGCGGCGGAACATGCAGGGTGAACGCACTCAGACAGTAGTAGAGATCTTCCCGAAACTTCTTCGCCGCGACAGCCTGTTCGATGTTGGCGCTGGTCGTTGCCAGTATTCTCACGTCAAGCTCAACGGACTTCTCCTTGCCGTTTCGCGAGAACTGCTTCTTTTCGAGCACTTGCAAGAGCATGTGCTGGAGATCCGGTGGCATCTCGACGATCTCGTCGAGCAGCAGCGTTCCCTTCTCGCACCATTCCAGCTTGCCGGTTCTGGTGCGGCCGAACCCGTTCTCCGTTTCCCGGCTCGATCCAAATAGCTCCTCTTCCAACAAACGACCCGGCAACGCTCCGCAGTTAACTTTGACCAGTTTTAATCCCGAGCGCACCGACAACCCATGAATCAGGTGAGCGGCACTTGTTTTTCCGCTTCCACCTTCGCCTGCGATCAGTACCGGGACCTGCGTCTGTGCCAATAGCTCGGCCTGAGTCCGCAGCTTGCGCATATTCGGGCTGGCCGCCACAAAGAATGCACCGTCGCCGATCGACTCCACATCTTCGCTGCTAATGTCGCACTCGACGGCCTCTGAAGCCGAACCAAGATGACGTCGAATCATGTATTCGACCTGCCTCTCTTCCAGTGGGCGCACCAGAATTGCTTGCGCGCCAATCCGGATCGCTTCGCGGTTGTTGTCAGCATTGTCGTGCGGGCAAATAAGAATGATGGGTACGTCCGGGCGGACTCTGCGGAGCCAACGCAAAACATGCAGCCCGTCGCCATCATCGCCCGATAGTTCAAGGAGTAGCAGGTCGGGGAGTACACCGCTTTGCAGCCTTTCTAAAGCCTCCCAGCCGCTGCCTGCGGTTTCCAGATGCCAGCAGTTCGACTCGCCGATCGACCAAAGTGGGCGCAGCACAGCCGGTTCCCGGCTTACTACTAGAAGACGCACGGTTTCAATTGCGGTCTTAGCCACGGTCGGTCCTTAAAAAGTGATGGGTAGAATTTGCAATGCAGGTTGGAACGCTACTAAGGGAGTAAAACTCTAGACAGCCTCGATCTCGTAACCCTCGACTCGAACGGCGAGAGACCGCTGAATGGCATCGACGGAAACAACCACAGAACGCTTCCCATCCCGGGAAACAAGAATTCCCTCGACGCCTATCAACGCGCCGCTGCGAATGCGAACGCGCTGGCCAATCTTCAGGAAAGGAAATGTTTCCCAGTTCATGCACTCGCTCACTACCGTCTGCACGGAGTTGATCTGGTCGTCAGGGATCGGCGTGCCATACCGCGGGGTGCCGACCAGGTCGAAGACGCTGTCGGTGCAAAGCACCTTCAGACGATCTTCGTTTGTTGGCATGATCTTGACGAACACATAGCAGCTGAAGAGGGGCATCTCCACTTGCTTCCAGCGGTCGCTCCAGCGCCGCTTTTCGGTCACGACCGGCAGGAACGTCGTCAATCCTTTGTCCTGAAAGCGCTGCGCCACAACTCTCTCGTGTCGCGCGCGAGTCTGCACGGCGTACCAGCTCGTGCCGGCACTGACCGCCATGGGCGAAACGCCCGGATTTTCATAGAAAGTAGAGATGGTGGACATAGCTTCGCCCTCTGAGCCACAGACACTTTTGGCCCTATAGCAACAAGCTTGACGTAATAACGCGAAACCACACGATCCGGGGAAAATCGAGTCCTGGGTCCGGGGAAGACCCTACTTATGGCTTCTCACGTTGAAGTGAAATCTATTCCACCATGCACTCCGTTGCAAGTGGTACCCGTACCCGGAGAAACCTAGTGCCATCAATCAAGGGGCGAACCTACATATCAACCGGAATAAGTTCTTAGAGAAATTCTTCCCCTAACTTTCGTAATCTCGTCGTAATCGGTGACTAAGTCACACTAATTACGCCAGTTACAAGAAGATGATTATTTCTCTCTGGCTTTCGCTCCTTCATTGCCGCCGATTTGTGCCATTGACAGTGACTTCAAATGCGGCAATTGTGGTCCGTTAACCCGACAATACTCCCGCAATCGAACGATTGTCTGCGTCAAAATTGCGGCTTTCCGCTCAAAGGTCATGAGCCTTTTGGCCCAAAAATAGGAACCACCTTGCAACAGGTTGCAGTCTGCTGCAACTTTGACCGCCAGACGCAGTGTAAATTCCTTGCCACAATCCCAGCTTCTTGCTAGGATACTTTTTCCGGGAGGAATGATCCTCAAGACAGCCTGCCGGGAATCCTTCTCCCCTATAGCTTTTGTTCTGGTAGAGCGCTCGACCGTTTTCTGACTCCCCTCGTTCAGTTGGCTCTAAGTCTGGTTTCTTTGACGGCCGTTGTGTCCCCGGCTTTTGGAGCTGTCCCAAGCCGTGGGGTGAGCGTATTTGCAGGGAGATGCCGATGCCGCAAGATCCTAATCAGCGCGATCGCATAATCCGAGTACTCGTCGCCGACAATTCGCCGTTTCACACCGAATTGCTGGCGGCGACTCTGGCCCGCGATTCTGATTTCGAGGTTGTCAGTTCCCCCCTCACGACCGTCGGTGTGGCTGCCGCTTCGCGCCTCCAGTCGACCGACGTCTTTGTCCTCAGCTCCTTCACAGAGGGCGATGCCCAGCTGGGACTGAAAACTCTGCAGGAACTCCGTGAAACCAATCCTTCCGCTCGGGCGGTAATGCTGCTGAATTCTTCCACTCCCGACTCCATTCTGGAGGCTTTTCGCGCCGGCGCCAGAGGCGTTTTTCACATTCAGGAAGACTCCGACGTCCTCCGCCGTTGCATCCACCGGGTTCACGAGGGCCAAGCCTGGGTAAGCCGCGATCAAATGACCTTGCTGCTAGAGGCCCTGGTATCAACTCCAAAGATCAAGGCTGTCGATCGAAAAGGCCTGAATCTGCTCACCAAGCGCGAAGCCGAGGTGGTCGCCTGTCTCGCCGAGGGCATGACGAATCGCGAGATTGCTGAACGAATCGGCTTGAGCCAGCACACCATCAAGAATTACCTGTTCCGGATCTTTGACAAGCTGGGCGTGTCCAATCGAATCGAACTGCTCTTTATGACGCTCAGCCCCGGTGTGGCGCCGCCGCTTGTCCGGCAGAACCTCGATTCAGAGAATGTATACGATGAAGCCACCTTGGCTTCCTGCCAGAAGGCAGCAGAAAATGGTGTGATCGCGGCCCAACTCGCACTCGCCCGCATCTTTTCGATGGGACGCAAAAGCGACCGGGACTTGGTGGAGGCCTATTCATGGTTTAGCATCGCCGCTGACCAGATTACGCGCACCAAGAATGCACTGAAACAAGACATGACGGCATCCCAGATCGCCGCCGCAGAGCACCAGGTGCGAGAGTGGATCGATAAAACGCGCCTGAGCGAGCATTCATCATCCCCTGCCCGATCGACGAACCATGACTCGCGCCGCCCGGCGGCTCACTCCTCGCTTCCAAGAGAGGAAAACGAAAAAGAGATTGGAACGCCCTTCCGAGCCAGTTCAAGCGGACTTTAGATCCCAAACCTGCCGACGTGTTCACCGGATGGACCACCGCTCGCCCCCCTGCCATCTGCGCAATCTCATGCCAAAGTGGGTTTGTTCACATCACTCGCCTAAACATGCCATGACATCCGTCGGCAGGAGTGTTGTAGGATTCCGCTGTGTAGGATTGGCCTATGAGAGACGCTTCGCCGGACCGGCAACGACAGGTCGAGGCTCTGATTTATGAAGCCCTCAAAACGCCGCCTGACCAGCGGACTGAATTTCTGGATACGCGCTGCGCCGGAGATTCAGAGCTGCGAAAGGAAGTCGAAGCTCTTCTCCAATCGAGTGACCACCCGACCAAGTTGGAGGCGCGACCGCCCAGCACCGGTATACCCCGTGTAATGTCCCCAGGCAAGCTGTTGTCGCGTTACAAAATCATTTCTATGCTCGGCGCGGGCGGCATGGGTGAGGTCTACCTTGCTGAGGATACGCAGCTTCGGCGCCGGGTCGCCCTAAAAATGATCGTCCCGAGTCTCATCCGGGATGAACGAGGTCTGCGTCGATTTGAGCAGGAAGCACGGGCGGCCTCCGCGCTGAATCATCCCAACATCCTTACGGTTTATGAGTTCGGGCAAACCGATGGGGTGCACTACATTGCGTCTGAGTTCGTCGAGGGCCTCACCCTTCGCAACAAGATGGCGGTCGCTAAACTCGATTTGAGTGCAGCCATCGATATCGCAATCCAAATTGCCAGCGCTCTCGCGGCCGCACATGAATCCGGAATTGTTCATCGCGACGTCAAGCCTGAAAATGTAATTGTTCGCACGGACGGGATCGTCAAGGTTCTCGATTTCGGAATCGCCAAGCTGAGCGGAACATTTGTGGACGATACCCTTCAGCACAGCGCTGCGACGGTAACATCTTCGATAAGCGAACCCGGGATGGTCGTCGGCACGGCAAAGTACATGTCGCCGGAGCAAGCGCGAGGTCTCGATGTTGATGCGCGCAGTGACATTTTTAGTCTGGGATCGGTGCTCTACGAATTAGTCACCGGAACACAAGCATTCCCGGGAGCGACTTCGAGTGACGTAATCGCCGAAATTTTGAAGTCGGAGCCAGCGCCGCCTCTCGAATTCGCTCCAGACCTGCCTTATGAAGTAGAGCGCATCATTAGCAAGGCACTTCGCAAAGAACGGGGGAACCGATACCAATCGGTTAGAGACTTACTCATCGACCTGCAGGACTTCAAGAAGGAATCGGAATTTCACGCCAAGCTGCAGGGCGTGGCCCGGTCCGAGGGGGCGAAGACAGGGTCGGGCTCGGGTTGGCGGACTCCGAGTTCACAAACTTCAGGGATTTCTCTGAGACAGCCGCGTACCGTTCCTCGGGGAAAGTTGTTTTTGGGTTTGGCGGCTGTGGTGGCTGCTGCAACCATCGGACTGATTGGGTATCTCCACGAACGGAAGCCGCCGACGCCTCCAGCCGCGGCGCGAGTCCGCAGCTTGGCCGTTCTGCCTTTTCAAAATTTAAAGCAGGACGCAGCGGTCGATTTTCTTGGTTTCTCCCTCGCGGACGAAATCATCACGAAACTCGGATACGTCAATTCCCTTGCGATCCGCCCATCGTCTTCGGTGGCCAAGTATCGCGATCAGAGTGTCGA
>JBAWAI010000135.1:0-5476 GCA_049589215.1 Terriglobales bacterium
CCTCAAAGAGGGTAAGGAATACAACCAGGGCGTCGCCTATCTCGACGACGGCACCATGGTTGTCGTCGACAACGCCCGCAAAATGATCGGCAAGACCATCGACGTCTCCGTCACCTCTGTTCTACAAACGACGGCGGGCAAAATGATCTTCGGCAAGTGGGACGAGCGCGGAGCCGGCCGCCACGATTCCAAGAGCAGCTCATCGCCGGTGCCAGTCGTAGTCCCCAACTCAAACGCCAGCGGAGGAAGCTCCTCCGATGCGCTCAAGAAAACGCCGCTGCCCATCGACCGCGCCGCCGACTAACAATCCGGCGCGCAAGGCGCCCAAGTGCGGTTCAGAAAAATGGTGCCGGCATTCCCTTGGCCCCGGAGACTGACATCCTCGCGCCCGGCGTATACTAGTCGTCCCGATGAAGGTTTTCGTCATCATCCCCGCCGCCGGACTCGGCACGCGCATGGCTCCGCCCTCGGCCACAGCGCCCACCAAACAGTTCAAGGAACTCGGCGGAGTGCCGATCCTCGTACACACCCTGCGCGTGTTCGCGGCGACGCCGGCGGTCCACAAAATAATCGTCGCGCTGCGCAAAGACGAGATCGCTGGCTTTCGCGCGCAACTTGAAAAGCAATATCCCGAGATTCTGAAAAAGCCTTTGGAGACAGTCGAAGGTGGCGAGCACCGTCAGAACTCGGTAGCCAACGCGCTCGCCGAACTCAACGCGAGCGCCGATGACATCGTGCTCGTCCACGACGCCGTGCGCCCGTTCATCACTCCCGAAATTATCGGACACGTAATTCAGGCCGCCGAAAAACATCATGCAGCCATCGCAGGATGGCCCGCGGTTGACACCGTAAAACAGGTCGAGCGCACCGCCGACGGCGCCATCATCAAAGCGACGATTCCACGCGCCAGCGTCGTCATGGCGCAAACCCCGCAAGGTTTTCGCTATGACATCCTGAAGAAAGCGTTCGACGATGCAGCTGTCGATGGCTTCATGGGAACCGACGAAGCGTCACTGATCGAGCGCGCGGGAACTCCGGTAGCGGTGGTGATGGGCTCGCCCAGAAACATCAAAATCACCACTCCTGCGGATATGGAGTTAGCCGAGTTTTATTTGAAGTCCTGACGTGGAGAATTGAAGTATTGAGTAGAGACGGGGCCTGCCCCGTCTCAGCCTGACAAGCCAAAAAATGACCGTGCCTCCTCAACTCCGCATCGGCCAAGGCTACGACTCTCACGAGTTCAAGCCCGGAATTCCGCTCATCATCGGCGGCGTCAAACTCGCTCATGATAAAGGCCTCGGCGGCCACTCTGATGGAGATCTGCTCCTCCATGCGATCACCGACGCGCTGCTCGGCGCCATCGCCGGCCCCGACATCGGCTCGCTCTTTCCGCCGACCGATCCTCAATGGAAAGGCGCCGACTCGGCCGTCTTTCTGCGCGAGGCTTTGAAGCGCGTCGCGAACGCGGGCTATGCGCTAGTGAATCTGGATTCGACGCTGATTCTAAGCGCTCCAAAAATCGGCCCCCACGCGCCGGCAATTCGCGAACGAGTAGCAAGTCTCTGCGGAATCCCCGAAGACTGCGTAGGTATAAAAGCAAAAACGCCGGAAGGCACGGGAACAGAAAACGCCGCGATTGCGCACGTGACGGTATTACTGCAGCGGGACTAATTCAAGATTTCTTCTCTCTCGCCGCCCCAACAAACGCCCGAAAAATCTTCTCTGCCGGTTCCGCCACCTCTGGCCCATCCATCACCGACCGCTCCGGATGCCACTGCACCGCCATCACAAAATGATCTGGCGCCGTTCCCTCCAGCGCCTCAATCACTCCATCCGCGGGAGAATGCGCCACTACCCGCAGTCCCTCACCCGCCACGTGCGCTGACTGATGATGCGAGGAATTCACCGCTATCGACTCCCCACCACGTACGCCCACAATTTCTGCCAGCCGCGATCCCTCGTCAATCTTCACCGCATGAGCCTTCTCCACCGCCCCCCCCGCACCATGGTTGATAGGCGATTCAATATGCTGCACCAGCGATCCCGACCGGTACACGTTCAGCGACTGCAAGCCATAACAAATTCCCAGCACCGGCTTGCGCGCGCGGTAAGCGTCGTCGAGCAGCAAATGGTCGACGGCCTCACGCTTCGCGTCGATCTCGGTGGTCTTCTCATGCCGCGGTTCGTGATATTTCCCCGGATCCACATCCGCCCGGCTGCCCGGCAAGAGCACTGCGTCGCAGCCTTCTACCTGCTTCCTGATCTCGTCCGGCCCCTGCTCAGGTTCAATGCGGACCGGATCGCCGCCCGCCCGCCGCACTGCTTCCTCATACTGCGTCACCGAACGCTCCGCATACTCGCGGTCGCTCGAGTGCGGCATGGGGATCGCAATTCGCGGTTTCAGGGCCGGGCTATCGGATAAGTGGACCATGGCTTGATTTCAATCGCTCAATACCTGACTAATCCGCCTCGCATAATTCTCAATACTTCATCGCCGTCCGTTCGATCGCCGCCAGCACCTTTCCCTGTCGGTAAGTCCGGACTTCCATCGCTACCGTAACCACCAGAGCCACCGATCCAACCAAAAGGGCGATTGGAAATGCGATATGCCGGTATGCAAACACAAGATTGGGCGGAACGTGCTCGATGCCCGCATAAACGACCGTACCAAGAATGCTGAAAAACAGCGTCACCGCAAAAGAGAGAAGTGTCGACAGAAAGGTCAGGGCAAAAATCCGCGCCCCCGTGCCGATCCAGCGATTCTTTTTGCCCATCATTTTGTTAATTACACCAGCTATCGGCCGGCTCCGCAATCGAGCCTCTGCGCTGTTCAACGCCGCAGAAGGTAGCGATCCCAACAAAATTCCGGACACGACAACGGCGCGCGTGAAAGAAACGCCGCTCGGAATACTGTAGCCCGATAGTGGTAAGTGCCCAAATTTTCCTTGCAGTCCCCTTGACTTACTTTCGTAACAAGGCGCAAAGTTCTTACGTAACTGACCCCGTTCTCCTGGTTTCCCATTTCAAGAATGTTGTGACTGGCAAGCTTGGGTAATTTGACTGCATAAGACGAGTCAGTCAGGCAGGCCTGCGCTTCGAGATACCCCACTCGGCATCCAGCCACTTAGAACTTATAACGCCGAGCTTTGCTTGGGCTGGGTTTGCCGGACAGAACTTCGGCATAGGAACCACTTGTCTCAAATGAACGGATGATCAGCTCTTACTCTCGGGTGGCAAGAAAATCTGTATCGACAATCAATCGAAAAATACTTTGGAGGAAAATATGTTTGGTAAAAATCCAGTTGTTCGTCTCTCTCTGTTCTCCGTGGCAATCTTGCTGGCGTCTTTTGCGGTTCCGGCTGCGAATGCATCCACCGTCGTAGTGGGCACCTGCAAGTCCGGCGTTCAATTCTCCACCATTCAGGCAGCCGTCAACGCGGCTCCCAGCGGAGCCACAGTCGACGTTTGCCCGAATACATATCCTGAACAGGTCTCGATCACCAAAGGTCTGAAGTTGATGGCGGTCCAGAGCGGAACAGCCGACGCTCCCGTCGTTGTTCCCCCTGGCGGCGGACTTACCCAGAATGGTGTTGATATCTTCGGCAATCCGGTGGCAGCCCAGATCTTCGTGGCCAGCAGCAGCGGCAGCGTCACCGTTAAGGGCATCACCGTCGATGCCACTGGCAATAATCTCACCGGATGCGGCGCGCCGACTCTCGAAGGCATCTATTTCCAGAACACCTCCGGGACAATCACCGATAATACCGCCCGCAATCAATATCAAACCGACTACACCGACTACGGCGGATGCCAAAACGGCCTCGCCATCAACGTCGAAAGCCTGACCACCAGCGTCAGCGTTACCGTCTCTGACAATTCCGTGCGTGCCTATCAAAAGAATGGCATCACCGCCACTGGCGCCGCGACCGGAACCGGAGCGCCCGGTCCGAACGTTACGATCAGTGCTAATCACATCGTGGGCTTGGCAGCAACCTCTATGAACTGGCCGGCCTCGGGCGCCGCGGAAAACGGCATCCAGATCGGTTTTGGTGCTCGCGGAAGCGCCAGCGCCAACATCGTGAATGACAACATCTGGGCTCAGGACCAGTTTGGCGACACCGGCGACGCGGCCAGCGGCATTCTCGTCTACGCCTCGGAGGGAGTTAGCGTCACCAGCAACTATGTGGGCAGCGCGCAATTCCCCATCGTCACTGTCTCCGACAACGTTGATGGGTACGGGCTCGCCGACAATACCACCATCACCGGCAACCGGGTTTCGGGAACGCAACTCTACGATGCCATTGACCTGTGTAGCAATCACAACACAGCAAGCAGCAACCTCCTTTATGGCAGCTCGGAATCCGGCGTCCATCTCGATGACACCTGCAGCGCCAACGGAAACCTGACCGGCAACAACAACACGGTCACCAGCAACACCATCAACGAAGCTTGCGCCGGAATTCTGACCGGCACCGGCACCACCGGCAACAACATCAGCCCCGACACATTCTTCAACGTCACCAACACAACCCAGTCCGGTGATACCTGCCTCGCAGCCCCAGCAGCGGCGAAACAGAGAGCTGGGAAGCGTGCGTTCCGGCCAGCACCGTATAACCCGATAAAGAGGAAGTAACTTACAAAAGCAAATAAAAATAAAAGGTCGGCATGAGTCGGCACCGGAACACTCTCTTTGCCCCGTCCAACCTGGAATTGGACGGGCTTCTTTCATAAGGCCGAATCCCTCTCTAACCTCTGACTTTCGCGACGCACCGCCAATCTCCATTACCCCCGTAATTAGCAGCCACTCGCATGCTCACATACCATTTAAACCAAAGCTTCAGCCAGCCCTTTTTAAGGAAGTATATGAGGGAGAAATCCGCCTCCGCGGCAGATTCACGCGAACTCCTGCCAGCCGAAAGGCCGCAGCCCGCGCTCGATCGCGTTTCATCCGCCGCGTTGCTGCCCTCTTCCGTTGCGCCCTCACCCGGCGCCGATCCCGGTCTCTCTCTTCCCGTTGAAAAGGCCTACTTCGAACAGATCATCGAGAACGCTCCTGAAGCCATCAGCATCGTCGACGAATCAAACCGCATCCTTCGCATCAATCGCGAGTTCACTCGCCTCTTTGGATTTACTGCCGCCGAAGCCGCCGGAAAGTCCCTCGCAACCCTGATCGTCCCTCCCGACCGCTACGCTGAGACGGCCTGGATCGCTCAAAATGCCACCACCGGCGCCAATCTTTCTCTCGAAACCCGCCGCCAGCGTAAAGACAGCTCTCTCGTCGAGGTCCTCGTTTCAACCGCCCCCGTTGTGCTGAACGGCAAGCGCATCGGCGGCTACACCTCCTACCGCGACATCTCCGAGCAAAAGCGCGCCGAGGAACTTAACGCCGCCCTCTACGCCATCGCCGCCCGGAGCCAGTCAGCCGAAGATCTTCAGCAGTTCTACGCGTCCATCCACAACATCGTCGGTCAAATGA
>JBAWAI010000136.1:0-22486 GCA_049589215.1 Terriglobales bacterium
GCCTTGCGCCTTCCAGCACATTGTCGCGATTGATCGGCTCGTAGACGTGCCACTTGGCCTGCGGATACATCGCGACGAACGCCTGCATCTGATCTTTAAAGGTGGGCGATGAGATGGTGGGCGTAAGAATGCGAATGCCCGCGCCGCTCAGCGACTTCTGAATGGCCAGCGGACCGCGAATCGCGTTATTGAATGAGGCCCACGAATCGACATCGCCGAGGTGCGTGACGGCCTGGAGGCGGTCGGGGTCATACATGCCGAGAATCGAGGCCTGCGCGAAAATGTCGGTGCCGCCAAGGCTGGCCGGGTGCAGCGGATTGCCCTCGATCTTGGTGGGGCGGCCGAGATGGCTTTCGACGAGCAGCGGGTTCGCGTATCCGCTGAGCGTGAAGGCGGTCGCGTAGAACTGCGGGCGCCCGGGGATGACCTGCTCGGGCTGCCGAACGTAAGGGACGATCTCTTCAACCGGCATTTTGGTGCAGCCGGTCATGCCCGCCATGGCGAGCGAAGCGCCCATCAGTTGCAGGAAGCCGCGGCGCGAGACGGCGTCGAGCCATTCCGATGCCCCTTTGGGGAATTCACGATGCATCATCTCGCGGAATTCGGGCGAGCCGGCCAGCTCTTCGAGGCTGCGCCAGTATTCGGGACCCTTGGTCTCGGCGAGTTGCTGCTCGACGGTGGCGCGGTCGAGATGCTTACCGGGGCAAACGTCTTCGCGCTTCGATGCTTGCTCGGATTTTGTGGCTTCTTCCATTTTTTTTCGTCGTCAGTCGTCAGTCGTCAGTCATTAGTCGTTGGTTACCACATTTCGCGATCAGCGATGGCACGTGCTGCAACTGGTAATGTCCTGCACCGTGCGCAGCTGATATTTCTTTTTTAGTACGTCGCCGAGCGACTCCTGATCGATGAAGCTTGTGCCATCGACCTCGACCGGCCGCGACGACGTGGGTTGCTGGTAGCGCATATTGAAAACCTGGTCGCGCGGGCGAAGATGTTGTTCGGGCGCGCGGTGGCAGTCGAGGCACCAGCCCATCTGCAACGACGCCTCCTGATACATGATGGGCATGCGGTCGACCGGCCCGTGGCAATCGTTGCAGCCGATGCCCTTGGTGACGTGGATGCTGTGATTGAAATAAACGAAGTCGGGCAGTTGATTGACGCGCGACCACTGGATCGACTCGCCCGTGCGGAAACTGGTGCGCACCGGATCGAGCATGGCGGCGTTGGTCCAGATCTGCGAGTGGCAGTTCATGCAGGTTTTGGTCGGCGGAATTCCGGCGAAGCTCGAGGTCTCAACCGAGGTGTGGCAATAGCGGCAGTCGATGCCGAGGCCGGTCACGTGATGCTGGTGGCTGAACGGAACAGGCTGCGACTTACGCACACCAGCATAGGTGATGTAAGGCGAACTCTGGATTTCAAAGAGAACCCAGAAGATCGCGGCGATCACAAAGACCGCGCCGAACAGCGAGGCCCTCGACATCGCATTCGCGCTGCGCTGAAATATCTGCATTGAATGACGGTCGAATTATGCGGAAAGCGTTCTCACGACTTCCGGCTAAGCAGCTTGATGTGAACAGCTCGTAGTAAAACCCGTCACAAAATCGGTAACCCATGCCGCTAAAACATGTGAGTATAACAGTTGGTCGGCATTCGCGAACAGATGCGCGCAGGTTTTTGTGAGAAATCCACAAATATTTATGTGGCAAAACGGGAGGCTCGAACCGGCACGTTGAATTTTCGGGAAGAAATAATTCGCGCGGCGGATTTCGCGCCGTTACTCCTCACCTTTGCGCGAAAACTTCAGCGTAGGTTCATGACCAACAGTTTCGGTTCGGTCATCTCCTGAATTGCGTCGCGCAGGCCCTCGCGGCCGAGGCCGGAATCTTTGATGCCGCCGTACGGCATATGGTCGATGCGGAATGTGGGTACATCGCCCGCGATCAGGCCTCCCACTTCGAGTTCGTTGTAGGCATCGAAAATAAGCTTTGCGTCGCGCGTAAACAAGCCTGCCTGCAAGCCATAGGGAGAGGCGTTGATTTGCTTGAGCGCGCCCTGAAAATCGGTGTATGGCTCGACGGTCACGACCGGCGCGAAGATCTCCTGGCAATTTACTTTCATGCCAGGCTTGGTGCCGGTGAGTACGGTGGGCTCGAACATGGAGCCGTGGCGATGGCCTCCGCTGAGCAGGCGCGCGCCGCCGCGCACCGCTTCCTGCACCCAATCGTAGGCGCGGATCGCGTCGCTCTCGCGGATCAGCGGGCCAACGTCGGTTGCGTCATCGAGCGGGTCGCCGGTTTTTAATTTGCTGACGCCATCGAGCAGGAACTCGATAAATTTGCCGCAGACCGATTGCTCGACCAGAATGCGCTGGACTGAAATGCAGGTCTGGCCAGCGTATGAGAAGCCACCGGTAACGCAGCGGCCGGCGGCATATTCGAGATCGGCGTCGCTGTGCACAATCACGCCGGCGTTGCCGCCGAGTTCGAGGACGACTTTTTTCTTGCCCGCGTTGTTCTTGATCGCCCAGCCTACAGCCGCGCTGCCAGTAAAGCTGATGAGCTTGATGCGCTCGTCGGTCACGAGCAGGCCGGCGTCTTCGTTGGAGAGTGGTAGAACGTTGAAGCCGCCGTCGGGCCATCCCGCCTGCTGGATTACCTCAGCGAGGAGCAGCGAGGAGAGCGGAGTTTGCGGGGCCGGTTTTAGAACCATCGAGCAGCCCGCCGCGATGGCCGGGGCAACTTTATGGGCGACCAGGTTCAGCGGAAAATTGAAAGGCGTGATGCCCGCGATTGGACCAAGCGGGAATCGCTTGACGATGCCCCAGCGTCCGGCCGTGGATTGCATCCAGTCGAGTGGCAGGTATTCGCCGTAGCCGCGGACGGTCTCCTCGGCCGCAACATTAAAGGTGAAGGCGGCGCGATCGACCTCCATACGCGCGCTCTTGATGGGCTTGCCGGCCTCTTGCGATAGCGTGCGGGCGAATTCATCTTTGCGATCGTGAATGCCGTCGGCGATACGGCGCAGGACGCGCTGCCGTTCGAAGGCGGGCAGACGGCGGGTGGTTCCAAAAGCCTTGACGGAGGCGGCGATGGCGGCTTCGGCATGTTCGCGGCGTCCCTGATGCACGCTGGCAATAACCGAACCGTCGTAAGGGGCGTGAATTTCGACGATGTCACCTTCATCCAGCCACTTTCCGTCCACGTAAAAGCCGTGGGTCGCAACTGGAATCATCGTCATCTGCGCCATCCGTGCCTCCCGGGTTCAAGCGAAAGCCAATTCGCTCGAACGATTATAAGACTTAGAGTATCGAGGCGGGCAGGAAGGTTCCTGCCAAAGTACGCCACGTTTTCCGGTGTGCGAAATCTCAGATGTTGGCGCGAGGTTGGCTACGGGAGCGGCGGTTTGAAGCGGTCGTCGATTTCAACCTGATATCCGGCGACCAGTCGATTCGTTTCGTTGGCCATGCCGACGACGGCCATCAGTTCTTTGAATTGGGCGTCGGTCATGCCTTTATTTTTCGCGGAAGCGGTGTGCGATGCGATGCAGTAGTCGCACTGGTTGGAAACCGAGACTGCGACGTAAATCATCTCCTTGGTCAGGGGATCGAGCGCGCCGGGAGCCATGATCTGCTTGATGCTCTCCCATGTGCGCTTAAGCGTGGCGGGGTCGTGCGCGATGGCCTTCCAGAAATTGTTGATCCAGTCGGTTTTGCGGGTCGCCATGATGTCGTCGTAAACGGCGCGAACTTCGGGAGTCGCGTCGGAGTATTCGATGAGGCCGAAGAGGGACATTTTTTGAACTCCAGTTCTCAGTTGTCAGTTCTCAATTCCCAGTAAAATCGGAGCCCCAAAGTTCAGCGCGTCCTTAGGTTTTGACTGAGAACTGGGAACTGAGAACTTTTATAACACCGCAGTTTCGTGAATTGTTCTGCCTTCGGCGAAGCGCGAGAAGTCTAGCAGCGTCGCGTCGATCATGTCGGTTTTTCGCGTCAGGATCAGATCGCTGAGAATTTTTCCGGTGGCGGGCGCGTGCATCACGCCGTGTCCACTGAATCCGTTGGCGAAGTAGAAGCCGGGAACGTCGGGCGACTCGCCCAGGATTGGATGGTGATCGGGCGTCATTTCATAGAGTCCGGCCCAGGCTCGTTTGGGATTGACGGCGACATTTTCAAAAACGGGCACGCGATCTGCGGCGCGCGTCAGAATTTTTTCGATGAAGCTCGGCTCGAACTCGGTTTTGTAGCCGGGCGTTTCCTCGGGATCATTCCAGGCGAGCAGAAATCCGCGGCTCTCGGGGCGAAAGTGGAAGCCGTTTGACATGTCGATGATCATGGGCGCGGTGTGCGGGAACTGGTCGAAGGGCTCGGTGGGCACTAGCATGCGGCGCAGCGGTTCGACCGGCAGCGTGATGCCGACCATGCGGGCGATTTCGGCCGACCAGGCTCCGGCGCAGTTTACTACTGTGGGCGTTGAAATCGTGCCGCGCGTGGTTGCGATATTGAAAGTGGCTTTCTGACCGGGCGTTCGATTAGATTTCTGCGGAGAGCTGAAACTGCTGGGTAAACGTGGGTCCACGGCGGAAATTCCGTCCCGCGTGATCGCCTGAACTGTTGCGTTCTTCCAGAGTGTGGCGCCGTGATCGCTGGCCCATGTCATGAAGCCGATCATGGCGCTATAGGGATCGACGAATCCATCGGTCGAGCAGAAGCTGCCCCCGACGATGTCGTCGCCGCGCATCTGCGGAAACATCGCGCGAATTTCGTCGCCGCCTATCAGCCGGGCGTTCTTTAATCCCATGGCGATTTGCTTTTCGTAATTCGCGCGCAGATAGGCCAGATGCTTGTCGCTGGTCGCGCAAAAAAGATAGCCCTGCGGACGATAGTCGCAGGGATAGCCGAGCCGCTCTTCAAAGCTCGCGTAGAAGGGAATTGAGTAAAGCGACATCTGAATGTTGACGGGAGTAGAGAACTGGGCGCGGACTCCGCCCATGCTCTTGCCGGTAGAACCCTTGCCCTGGGCGGTTTCGCGCTCGAGGACGAGCACGTTCTTGCAGCCGGCGGAGACCAGATGATAAGCGATGCTGGAGGCGACGATGCCTCCGCCGATTAGGACGACGTCTGCCGTGTGCATGATGACGACGCGCGGCTCGCGAGCTAGGCGCTCAGTGAGGCCAGCCCCACTTTAATAAGGACCGTGAAAATGAACCACCCGAAGACGATGCCGAACGCCGTGCCGCGCTTTACCTTAGGCGCGATGCAGTAAATCCCGATAGCAACGAGAATCAATGTCCAAATCGTAATGACGTCGAATGAGCCGACGAGCGCCCGGAGGATGGGAGAGGCCGATGGATCCATAAAATAGGCACCATTGACGGCGAGGGGATTGTTCATATCGAAGGAGTCGGTGCTTGCTCCCGCGAACAACGACGCGCTGGACAAGAGGGCACGAAGCAATTCAGGCAGCCTGCTGTAGACGATGAGCGCGAACACAGCGCCGAACCGCACCTCGGCGTTGGCGAAGAACTTGATGCATCCGTACATCACAGCCGCGAAGATGGCGTAGATGATGAGCGCGAATGCAGGAATGCTATAGGAAATAAATTTCGTAATGGAGACCTGGCGGTCTATGGCGTGCGCGCGTTGATCCCGGGACAGGCCCTCGAGTCGCTCTTGCGCTTTGGGCTGCATTTTTATCGCGTTGTCGACGACCGTCTGGAAAGTGACCTTTTGATCGACCGCGTAGATAAAGATGTAGCTGACGATCACAATGATGATGAACGGCGCCCACCATGCGGCGCTGCGGCGCAGATCGGTGAAAGTTTTGCTCGGAGCGATGAAGGTGTCGAGCAGGCGCTGACCTTCGGAAAGTGGTGCGGGCTGTTGTGGATCTTGTGGCGGGACTGCGGCCATCGGCTGCTCCTTGGAGTTGGACATTGGCATTGTAGTTTCGATACGGGATGGAGACAACGACAACTTGTCTCGCGAGATGTCAGCTACTGGCGCTTTGGCTGAGCTTCGGGGACAGGCTCAACGCCGAATAAGTCTTTCAGAAGCAGGGCGCCGATTTCATGATCGATGTGGGCGGCGTCGAGTCCATCCATATTCATCATGACCGCGACGGCGAGTTTGCGCGCGGGATAGATGGTGAGGCTGGTACTGGTGCCCTGCTGGGCGCCGGAATGTCCGGCCACCTCTTCATTCTCAAACTTCCCAAGGCCCCAGCCCAATCCGTATCCCGTCGACGTGCCGTCGCGCAGTTTTTGCGAGGTCCACATAAGTTTGAGGGTGCCGGGTTGCAGCAGCGTTCCCGCGAGCAGATCATCCGCAAGAGTGACGAGATCGCCGGGCGTCGAAACGTAGCCGCCGCCGGGAATTTTGTAGCTGCTGTCCATCAGACCGGCGTTGATGACTTGTCCGTTCCGCAGGGAGTATCCGCGGGCGCGGCGGGGAACGATCGTGAAGACATTATCGACGAAGGTGTGCGTCATGTGCGCGGGAACGAAAACTTCCTGCTGCATCACGTCTGGATAAGACTTGCCGGTCGCGCCTTCCAGTGCGCATCCGATGACCGAGAACCCATACGTGGTGTAGTGGTATCCGGTGCCCGGTTCGAAGAGCAGACGATCGTTCGCGAAGATGGCGAAGCCGTCTGACAGCTTCGCGTAGTGATGGGTGTTATCGATCTCACCTTCGTTGTAGTGGCGGATGCCCGAGAGGTGCCCGAGCAACTGACGAGTTGTGATCGTCCGCTGCTTTTTCGGGAATGCAGGACAGTATTTTTGAACCGGAGCGTCGAGGTCGAGTTTGCCTTCATCGACCAGTCGCAACGCCGCGACGGCTGTCATTGATTTCGCGATTGAGCCGGTGCGGAACAGAGTTTCGGGAGCGGCGGCGATGTCATTCTCAAGATCGGCTTTGCCAAAAGCTTTCTGGTATTGAATCTGGCCATTGACGGCAACCGCAACAGAGAGCGCCGGGATGTGCTGATCGGCCATCGTCCGGGCGACGAGCGCATCGATGCGAGTCGCGGTTTCAGTGGAAATCGTTTGCGCGGCCGTCAGGCGGGCTATGAAGATGACTATTGCGAACAGGCGCGAAGCGGTGCGCAGAGACATGTCGGACCCCTCAAAAGCAGTACACTCGAAGCCTGTATAGATTAATGCAGGGCGCGACTTTGAACGCGGAAGTTTCGCGCGTCTTTTGCCAACGGGCGTTACCAGGCACTACAAGTCGCTACGACGCGGCGATTTCAGGCGTGGCAGCGAGCAGGCTTTTTGTATAGTCGCTCTGCGGGCGTTCGGTGACTTCGGCAGTAGTTCCGATCTCAACTATTTTTCCGCGATACATGACGGCGATGCGGGTCGAGAGATAACGCACCACCGGCATGGAGTGCGAGATGAACAGATAGGTCAGCCCGAATTCGCGCTGCAGCGACTGCAGCAGATTGACGATCTGCGCACCCACACTGACGTCGAGGGCCGAGACGGGCTCATCGGCGACGATGAATTTCGGGCGCAAGGCCAGGGCGCGCGCGATGCCGATACGCTGGCGCTGGCCTCCGGAAAATTCGTGCGGGTAGCGAAGCAGGGCGGATTCGTCCATGCCGACCGCGCGCAAAAGTTCGACAACCCGGCGCCGCCGCGAGGCGCGGGTGAGCTTTTCTTCTCCGCCGGAGCCACGAACGCCGGAGCCATGAATAATGATGGGCTCGGCGAGCACGTCTTCGACTCGAAAGCGCGGGTCGAGCGCGCCGAACGGATCCTGAAAGATGATCTGCATGTCGCGGCGCAGACGCCGCATCTCAGGGCCTCTCGCCTTAAGAAGATCGACGCCTTCGAAGATGACGCTGCCCGAAGTGGGCTCGATGAGGCGCAAGATGAGACGCCCGAGCGTGCTCTTGCCGGAACCGGACTCGCCGACCAGACCCAGCGTTTCGCCTTGCTGAATGTCGAGAGACACGTCATCGACCGCGCGGACCTGATGCGAACGGGCTGCCCGAGAATTCGGGCCGCTGAAGGCAGATTCGGAGAGGTCGAAAATCTTGGTCAGGTTGCGGACTTCGACGATCGCCAATTCAGCTACTCCTCTCGTTGATCAATTCACACCGTTCAACTCATTCCGGCAGGAGACCATCATATCCATGAGGCGATGCATTCCATATTCCGGAATATCAAATGGCAACTCTTATCCCGCAATCATGGGCACGGCTGCCAAGGCGGCGAGCATTCCGATGGTGCGGGCGCGGCTGAAATGCTCGCGGAGGAAGATGCGCGCAAGGATCACGGTCACGGCGGGATACAGCGAACTGAGGACCACGGTGACGTCGAGACGCCCGATCTGCGAGGCGCGGACGAAGACCACGCTGCCGGTGATTTCGAGAATTCCGGCGGCCACGGCAATCCCAAGAACGGGCCGAGCCAGCATGCGCAACTGGCGGCTGGCGAGAACGACGGCGAGCGTCACGATGAAAGAAGCGAAGCGGGAGCAGACTGCGATCCAGAGCGCGGAGCCTTGTCCCGCGCGATGAATACAGAAGAAGAATCCGGCGAAGCAACTTCCCGACAGGATCGCCAGGCCGATGCCTCGCGGGCGGCCGCGGTTTGTTTCGTTTTCCCCAGAAGCTTCCTTTTCTGCGGCGTTGTCTTCGGTGCGCGAGATCAGCCAGACGCCAATTCCGGCGAGCAGGAACCCTAATAGATGACGGGTGCTGGGAATGCCTTCGGTGAGGGCGGCGACGACGGTCGCGAGGGCGGCGCCCAGGACCGCTGAGACGGGCGCGACGACGCCCATTTGTCCTATCGCCAGCCCGCGATAAAACAGCGCGAGCCCGATGCCTCCAATGGCACCGGCTGCCAGCGCCCAACGCACGCCGCCTGCTTCAGGAAATGGCAGACCAATGGCGAGAGCAAGGGCGGCGGCGATGAGCATTCCGCTGAAGTGCACGAGCGAAGTGAACAAAAATACATTGCCGCGACGCGCACCGATGCCGCCCAGAAAGTCGCTCGCCCCCCAGGCCCCGACCGCAGTCAGGCTGAGCATGGCGGGGAGATATGTAGTGGGGATGGGCACGGGAATTTGAGATTAGCACGAGAAGTTGGCGGCGAAGATTCGGACCTGATGCGGCTATAATGGCCCACCGATGCCCCTACCCTCCGGCACAAAACTTGGACCTTACGAAATTCTGACACCGATTGGCGCGGGCGGAATGGGTGAGGTCTATCGGGCGCGCGATACGCGACTGGGGCGCGAGGTGGCGCTAAAGATTCTGCCGCCTTCGTTTACGAGCGACCCCGACCGCCTGCGGCGCTTCGAGCAGGAGGCGCGCGCGGTCGCCGCGCTGAATCATCCCAACATTCTTGCGATTCATGACATCGGCGAACAAGGCGGCTCGCCTTTTATTGTCTCGGAACTTCTGGAAGGCACGAGCCTGCGTAGCGAACTGGAAAGCGGCGGGCTCGCATCGCGAAAGGCGGCGGAATACGCGGTGCAGATCGCGCATGGGTTGGCGGCGGCGCACGACAAAGGCATCATCCATCGCGATTTGAAGCCGGAAAATATTTTCATCACGCGCGACGGGCGGGTGAAGATCCTCGACTTCGGTCTGGCAAAGCTGGCCCCGAATGCCACGCCCGATGCGGCGTCCGCCGGATTGACGCTGACCAGTTCGCCGACCGAAGCCGGCATGGTGATGGGCACGGCGGGATATATGGCGCCGGAGCAGGTGCGCGGCGCGGCGGTCGATTCGCGCACCGACATTTTTGCTTTCGGCGCTGTGCTCTACGAGATGGTTTCGGGGCAACGGGCGTTTCGGCGCGACACGGCTGCCGAGACCATGACGGCGATTCTGAAGGAAGATCCGCCGGAGTTCAGCGAGACAACACACACGGTAGCTCCGGGGCTGGAGCGGATTGTGCGGCGCTGCCTTGAGAAAAATCCGGAGCAGCGTTTTCAATCGGCGAAGGATCTGGCATTCGCGCTTGAAGCGCTGAGTGGAACGACATTTCGAACGGGCGCGCACGCCGCGGTTGAGAGCGACAGCAGTAAGAATAAGAAGTCCCCATGGCTCGTAGGAGCGGCGGCCGTATTGCTAGGCGCTCTTTTGGGGATTGCGGTGGCGTGGACTATGCGGCCGGCTGCGCCCGCGCCGCCGTCATTCAAACAAGTTTCGTTCGATCGCGGCGAGTTGCTCGAAGCTCGCTATGCGCCCGACGGAAAGACCCTGGTCTACAGCGCGCGCATCAACGGCGGACCACTCGATACTTACATCGTGCGCGAGGAATATCCGGAAGCAGTGCCGGCGGGTTTGCATGGCGCGGCGCTGCTCTCTGTTTCGCGGCAGGGCGAGATGGCGGTGCTGGTGCGGGCGCACTACTTCGCGCACCGGCAATGGATTGGAACTCTGGCGACCTCTCCGCTCGGAGGCGGTGCGGCGCGGGAGATGCTTGAAAATGTCGCGGCGGCCGATTGGTCGCCAGACGGTACCCAACTGGCCGTGATCGATTTCAGTGACGGCAAGTTCAGGCTGCAATATCCCATCGGCAAGGTGCTGCTCGAAGGCGATAACTGGCTCAGCGACGTCAGGGTTTCGCCAGATGGAAAGCAACTTGCGCTCTTCCGGCACCCGCCGAATCAGGATGACCGGGGCGATGTGTTGCTGGTGGATCGAGCCGGCAAGGTCAGCACGATCTCAGCGGGATGGGAGTCGCTGGAGGGGCTGGCGTGGGTGCCTTCCGGAAAAGAAGTGTGGTTTTCGGGAGCCGAATCTGGCGAGCAATATTGCATTCATGCCGTGAGTTTGTCAGGCAAGCAGCGCACGGTGTATTGCGGAACCTCGCCGACGATTATGCATGACATAACCGCTTCGGGCCGGACTTTGGTTTCCGCGGATGGGAGCCGGGTTGCGATGGGGATGGTGCGACATGGTTCCGCGGAGGAGCGCGACTTAAGTTGGCTGGATAATCCTTATGGCCCGCAATTGACGCGCGACGGGAGCGAATTTTCTTTTACCGATCAATCGGGACAGGCGGGGAACGGCTACGAAGTGTATGTGAGAAAGACGGACGGATCGCCCGCGGTTCATATCGGCGGAGGCGGCTTTGCCAGCGATATCAGTCCCGATGGGAAGTGGGTGCTGGTCGTGCTGCCGGGAGATCCAACCGGCCGTGTGCAGATTGTGCCCGTGGGCGCGGGGCAGGCTCGCGTGTTGCATTGGGACGGATTTGAGGTGCGGTGGGCAGATTGGTTTTTCGACGGCCAACACATTTTGCTGACGGCCAGCCAGTCGGGACAAACTCAGTCTTTGTATGTTACGGACGCGAATGGTTCGACCCCGAAACGACTGTTCCCCGGGCAAGCCGGGGCGCTGATGGCTCCGGATGGGCAGTCGCTCTTTGACATCCGAAATGGAGTTTGGGAGATCAGATCGATCGACGGCAAAAGTGCGAAGACGATTCCGGGCCTTCAAAACAGGGAGTTCCCGATCGCCTGGACGGACGATGGAAAGCACCTGTTCACGCAGATGCCGAGCGCAACCGGCCTGACAATCTATAAGGTGGACGTGGATTCGGGCGCGCGTGAACTTTGGCAGGCCGTTAATCCCAAGGACCAAGTCGGGCTGCGGCTTATGACGGTCCCATCCGCGATTACTCCAGATGGGCGGTCGCTGATCTTCACGTATAAGATCCAGATAGGGCAGCTATATCGAAGCGACACGCTGAAGTGATGGGCACTTGCACTTTCTTCCCCGGCAGAAAGTAAGGCGCGACGCGGCGGCGGGATGTAACTCAAAACAAAGCTGCTTCTTTTGTTTGACGCGCGGTCACTTCCGGTTATACTTCATGCGATTACTCAATTTTCCGGCCTTCTGCGTTGAGGGGCGCCGAATCCGGAGAGGCGGAAGTGCGCGCCGCGGAGAAATCGTCTTCGTCCCCCGAGGTCGGTAATTCCCCGCCCGTAAGACCTTGATCCAGCGAAAGAAACAGCGGTTCTAACTCATGAAACAGCGGTCCTAACTCATGAAACAACAGATATTGGGAGATACGAGAACTATGTTCCGGTTCGGTGCGTGGGCGGCATTATTGTTGACCGTGTTGGGGCTGGCCGCAAAGCCGGCGGAAGCACTTGGGTTTCAGCCGGTCTCGCAAGAAGAACTCAAGATGACAAGCGAGCCGCTGGCGCCGGGCGCGCCAGCCATTATTTTGTACAAGCAAGTCGAGCGCGACGACAATCCCTACACCGGCCATGAAGACCAGTATTACCGAATCAAGATATTGACCGAAGAGGGGCGCGAGCAGGCGAATGTTGAGATTCCCTACTTCAAGGAGTTTGCGAAGCCGGTCAGAATTCACGCCCGCACTATCCGCCCGGACGGTTCGATCGTCGATTTTGGCGGCAAGGTTTACGAAAAGCAAATCGAGAAAGGGAAGTTCAAAGGTTTTCACTTCCGGTACATGGCGAAGACGTTCACCTTGAGCGATGTCGAGGTGGGCAGCATCATCGAATACTCTTATTCCATCGATCTGACGGAAAACTACATTTACGATTCGCAATGGCTGGTGGGTGAAGACCTGTTTACGAAGAAGGCGGACTTTTGGCTGAAGCCCTTCACTGGAGATCAATTTCAAGGCTTCACGATGCATTGGACATGGCAGGGTCTTCCCGAGGGGGTAATGCCGAAAAAGGGGCCCGACGGCATCGTGCGAATGGAAGTCATTAACATGTCGGCTTTCCAGGAAGAAGACTACATGCCTCCGCCGAACGAGTTGAAGGCACGCGTGGATTTTCTGTACGAACAAGGCTTTTCGGCAAAGGACCATGAAAGCTTCTGGAAAGGCTTCGGAAAGCGGAAAAACGGAGAACTGGAGAGTTTCATAGGGAAGCGGTCCGCCATGGAGCAGGCGCTCACGCAGATCGTGTCGCCGAGCGACGCGCCCGATGTGAAGCTGCGTAAAGTCTATGACCGTGTGCAGCAAATGCGGAATACGACGAACGAATTTGAGAAGACGGAGCAGGAGGAGAAGCGCGAGAAGCCGCCGGAAAATGTAGAGGAACTGTGGAAGCGGGGATATGGCAATCGAGAACAGTTGACGTGGTTATTCCTGGCCCTGGCGCGAGCGGCCGGATTTGAAGCGTATGGATGCTGGGTTTCAAGCCGCGAAGAATACTTCTTCAAGCCCGCCACGATGCAGAGCAGGAAACTGAATTCTAATGTAGTGCTGGTCAAGCTGGACGGCAAAGACGTCTACTTTGAGCCAGGAAGAGCTTTTACGCCCTTCGGTTTGCTGGCGTGGCAGGAAACTGCGGTACCGGGATTACGCCTTGATAAAGACGGCGGCTCATGGATTCAAACGATGCTGCCGCCCGCTTCGGACTCTCGAATCGAGCGCGCCGGAAAGTTGAAGCTCAGCGATTCGGGAAGCCTGGATGGAAAAATAATCGTCACCTACACCGGGCTTGAGGCCATGCATCAGCGCGTGGAGAAGAGGCATGCGGATGAGGCGGATCGAAAGAAGTATCTCGAAGACCGGTTGATGGAGCAGATCGGCGCCGCCGCGGAGGTGGATCTGACTAACAAGCCGGATTGGACTGCTTCCGAGACGCCGCTGGTGGCGGAGTTCGACGTGAAAATTCCGGGCTGGGCTTCGACCGCCGGGCATCGGGTTTTCACTCCCGCCGCGGTGTTCACCGCGAGTGAGAAGGGCGTGTTTGAACACACCAGCCGCGTACATCCTATTTACTTCGATTACCTGTTCGAAAAAGATGATGACGTTACGATTGAATTGCCATCCGGGTGGCAGATCAGTAATGTCCCCAAGCCGCAGGATCAGAATGTGAAGGTAGTCGCTTACAGTTTGAAGGTTGAGCCGGGCCAGGGAACGATGCGGCTGACAAGGAACCTAACCATCGGTATTGGCCTCGTGGACCAGAAGCTGTACGGGCCGATGCGTACTTTTTTTCAGGTTGTGAGAACGGGAGACGCGGAACAGGTTGTGCTGCAACCGGGGGAAATCCATGCGAGTAACTAAGTGGGCAAAAGTGCGTTCGGAGCTGATCTTTCTGTTTTGCATGGTGTCGATGATCGCGGCGTTTGTTCCTCGGGCCTCTGCTGGAGACGCTCCGCAGTGGATGCACGCACTGGTCGGCGCTCAACTACCCCAATATGACGACAAGACGAGCGCGGTGGTGTTGTACTCCGAAACCAATGTGACGGTGCTGTCGGAGGACAAAATACGGCTGCACGTGCGCCAAGCTTATAAAATTCTGCGGCCGGAGGGTCACAATCGCGGCGAAATCTGGGTAAATTTCAATCCCGAGAAGAAGATAACGAGTATTCGCGGTTGGTGCATCCCAGCCAGCGGCAAGGATTACGAGGTGAAGGACAAGGATGCGATCGATGTTGCAATTCCCAAAGAAGGTGGATATCTCGTCATGGATGAGAGATTCCGGCTTCTAAAGATTCCGGCGTCGGATCCTGGCAATATCGTTGGTTATGAATATGAAATCGAGGAAAGGCCTTTTTGGTTGCAGGATGGGTGGGACTTCCAAAAAACCGACCCCGTGCGTGAGAGTCACTTTTCACTGCAATTGCCCGCTGGTTGGGCTTTCAAGACCTCATGGATTTCTCATCCCGAGGTTAAGCCGGAGGAGACAAGCGGCAACGTCATGAAGTGGACGGTCAACGACGTGAAGGGGATCAGGCCCGAGCAAGATATGCCGCCGTGGGAGGGTTTGGCGAGCCAGATGGTGGTTTCATTTTTTCCCAACGATAACACCTCGCAAAAGAATGCATTCGCCACCTGGCAGGACGTCGGCAGTTGGGTTGCGCAGCTCTCGAACCCTCAGATGGACGCTTCCGAAGAGATTAAGCAAAAGGTTGGCGGCCTTACGGCCGGGAAGGCGAGCCAACTGGAGAAGATGCGCGCGATCGGCTCCTTTGTGCAGCACGACGTTCGCTATGTTGCGATCGAACTCGGAATCGGTGGCTGGCAGCCCCATGCGGCCTCGGCGGTTTTCGCCCACAAATATGGAGATTGCAAAGACAAGGCGAATTTGACGCGCACCATGCTGCGCGAGATCGGTGTGGAGTCTTATGAAGTCGTCATCAATACGGAGCGCGGTTCAGTTACCAGCGACACGCCCGCTCATAGCGCCTTCAATCATGCCATTCTTGCCATCAAGCTGCCTGACGATGTGAAGGATCCTTCGTTGATTGCCGTGATCCAGGATCCGAAGCTGGGGAGAATTCTGTTCTTCGATCCGACCAACGATATAACGCCATTTGGCGAGATCGGCGGATACCTGCAGGCCAATTACGGATTGCTGGTCACTCCGGACGGCGGCAAACTGGTGGAACTGCCGCAACAGCCCTCCAAGATGAATAGCATCGAGCGCGTCGGAAAATTAACGCTCGATCCGAGTGGCAACCTGAAGGGCGACGTCACGGAAACGCGGCTTGGGGATGAGGCCGCATCGGAACGCTACCGGTTACGGACGATCACCAAAAGCACAGACCGGATCAAGCCGATTGAAGACCTGCTGGGTGGTTCGCTTTCAAATTTCAGAATCGTGAGCGCGAGCCTGGTTAATGTCGATCAAGGTGACCGGCCTTTCGGTTTCAACTACAGTTTCCTCTCCGCGCAGTATGCGAAGAATGCGGGCGATCTGCTGCTGGTGCGCCCGCGCGTGCTGGGAAATAAATCGTCCGGCATACTGGAGACGAAAGAGCCGCGCAGGTTTCCGGTTGAATTCGAGGGGCCGAAGCGCGATACCGACAGCTTCGACATTGCGCTGCCGCCGGGATATGTGGTTGATGAACTTCCTCCGCCGATGGATGTGGACTACAGCTTTGCCAGCTATCACAGCAAAACGGAAGCCACCGGAAATGTTCTGCACTACGAACGCAGCGTCGAGATCAAAGAGCTGAGCGTGCCGGTCGAGAAAATGGATCAGCTCAAGAAGTTCTATCGCATGATCGCCACTGACGAACGGAGCACTGCGGTCCTCAAGCCGGCCGGGCCGGGAGAGGTCGGCGCCAGCTCAGCAGCGGCTCAGCCACTCAAGCCAAATTAAAGCGATGCCGCTCGGAGCGAGAATCTAAAAAAGCAGTCTCCAGCCGCTGGTTTGTTTTTTTGCCCGGCGGCTGGAAGACTGTAAGCCTTCTCTGGAACTATTTCTTGTCGTGATCTGCCTTTTAGTTGCTCATTAGTCGTTGTCTGGCGGCAGCGGCGCGTTGGCGTCGTCTGCTTTCGGCTTCGTCATGTCGAGGAAGTAGTTGATGTCCTCGACGGCGGGAATCGTCGCACCGTAGGATTGCGCGGAACTGGTGAAGAACTCCCGCAGATCGTTCGACGACCGCGCGTCGGCAAATCCCAGCAAATGCTCATTCGAAGCTCCGAAGAAAATTCCCTGGATCATATTCAGTATGCTGCCGAAGTCCTCCGGTTGCACCGTGCTCACGTAACCCGGCGTCGTGTAAGCCGAAATTACGATCAAGGGAACTCTGAAGCCATAGTTGTAATTGCTGTAAGGCGGCGCGAGCTTCCACGGCGCTTCGTGATCGTACCAGCCTCCCCAATCGTCCCAGGTTAGGACGATCGCCGTGTTGTCCCAGTATCCGCAAGTGTTATTGAATCCTCCGATGGCGTTCACGATCGCGTCCACATACGACGGGCCAAGACCTTTATTGGAGCTGGCATGGTCGGACCACTTGCCGTCGGGAATAACCCAACTAACCGCCGGTATCGTGCAGTTTTGCAGATCGTTCATGAACGGCACCGCGCCGTAGCTCCCGGTGAAGGGAAAAATCACATTCGACCAGTCGGCGCCGCCCTCACAGATAGTGAAGCTGGCATTGGGGTTGCAGATGGAGGAAATGGAAGAAGGTGCATCCCAGATCGAACCCTCTGCCGGAGCATAGTATTTCCAGGTGACGGGCAGCGCCACCGGAGGTTTATCCAGCAATGTCGCCATGGTGTTGCGCGAATAGCAGAAGTCGCCGAGCGTACCGCCGAAAGGCGTTTCAACTCCGCTTGAATTGATCAGGTCATTCATAGCGGTGGTCTTGGCGAGACATCCGGCGAACGCGCCCGAAGGAGTGAAGTTCTCCGATACAAAGGTTCCAATGGCATCGTCGGCAGCGCTCGGAGCCGAAGTTCCGCCAAAAATAAATTGGTGCGCCGGATAACTTGGACCCTGGTTGGTCTGGTACATGTAGTTTGCCCATCCCCATCGTTTGGCCATCGCGATGTAGGGATCGAGAATGTGGGTTGTGACTTTCTTCCCATACAGGTTAGTTGAGGTCAGCGGCCGCCCGTTATCGACGAACATAAACTGGTTCCAGCTCAAGGGCGCGCATCCGAAAATTTCCGCCGTGGTGCTGCCGCCGCAGCCGGGAACCAGCGGCGTGGCCGGAGTCGTGGATTCCGACACGAACGCGGTGTGCGCGTGGCTGAGGTCGAAATTCGTTGCCAGACCGACCGGCTCGAGCAGTTCCTGCGTGCCCGAAGAATTGACCCAATAGTTCTGGATGTCATAGGGAACGCCGTTCGATCCGGAGAGACCGTAGAGGCCCTGAAAAAGATTGTCGGGCGTGCGATTCTCCTGGAAGACGATGACGACGTGTTGAATTTGCGGTGGAAATTGAGCGTGAGCGACGGCCCCGAAAAGAGCGGCGAACGTTGCTACTACTAGTGATAAGACTTGGCTGCGGACTGAGGGTCTCATGGGCATCTCCTGTGAGTTACAAGGTGGGTGGGTGGCCGGTCTCCGTTACTTCGCTAGGTTGCGAGCAGCCCCGAGTTGATTGCCCGAAATCATGCACCCGCCGAAAAGGCTTGTCAAGAGCGGGATTGAGGATGGGCTTCCAACCGGGAACCGGAAGGGTACGGTCGCAATTGGAAGGATCTGGTGGCGGCGGTAGGACTCGAACCTACGACCTACGGATTATGAGACCGTCGCTCTAACCACCTGAGCTACACCGCCATCATTTGGTACGACTGTCGCGCGGACCGGGCATGCAATTGCTGCATCGCGCCTGAGGATGATCTTGGACCGATAATCCGTTAATGATTGTAAATGTTGTACGGAAGCGGACGCAACGAAGTGATCTCCCGACAGATTGCCGGGTATACAGGAAAAACCTGATTGACGTTGTCGTACTGGGATCGGTTATAAGCTGTATATCAGGGAGGATCTGTATGCAAGCCGGGACCTTTTCATCCGAAGTGCGCTCCTGGAAGCGCCTTTATACCGCAGCCCTTTTCGAAGTGGATAGCTCCAAATTGCCCGATCGGATTGCACAGGCCGAGGCGGCATTGATTGTGCGGGCGCGGGAATTATTCCACGCCGCCGGCGACAACATCGAAGAAGAAGAGGCCGTGGATGACGCGATGTACGCTCTACGGGCCCTGCGAAATACCTATCAATGCCCTCGTCCCGGTGTCGCCTCCAGCCGCGCCGCCGCTTGATTCTTTCGCGGCGACTTGATTTCTTTTACTCTCGCCGGTGTGTCGGATAAACGACCTCATCGATAAGTTTACCAATCAGGTAATACCGGAAATACCCGATTGATCTTGTAATACCGTTGTAAGGTATAACTCATTCTGCCAGCCCTCCCCTGAGCTGTGATCCCCTTAAAGGGTCGTTTTTATGACGGTCTCAAAAGATACGAGCCGGGATCTTGCACCGCAGTGCACTGGCGTGTTTGCCCAGGTGACATTCGTGAAAAAAGCCGCCATTCCGGAAACCGCCTCGCCCCAGGATTGGAAAGCTCTCTTTGAGGCCGCGTTGCTCGAGGAGAATCCGGACTTGTTCGCAATGCGGCTGCAAAATGCGCGGGATGCAATCGTGACCGAAATCGAGGACTCGTTTGATACGGCTTCGATGAGCGAGCGCCGGTTGCTGCTGGCCGCGCTGAATACCATTGGCGGGCTTTATGAGGCTGACGCACAGCGGCCGCGCGGTCCACGCGCGCTCGGCCATTCGGCATAGGCTGCTAGGGCGCGGTCTCGAATGCCGAGCGCAAAAAGCTTGCCAGGTGCCATCCATCCAGGTAGTTGTACGGAAACTCTCCCAACGAATAATGCCCGCAGGGAAGCGCGACCACTTTGTTGTCGAGGTGGTGCGCGGCGAACTCTTCAACGATGCGCCGTGAGAACTCCGGCAGGAACGTCAAATCGTACTTCGCATAAATGACCAGCGACTTGCGCGGCCACCGCGAAAACTTATCGAAGTACACCATCGGACTCACCGCCCGCCAGGCGCGGCGCAAATCCTCGACGTCGATCGCCGCTTCGAGCGCCTCGCGAATGTGCCGCGTCGATTGTCCATGCCACACCACGTCGGCAAAATAGGTGGAAGCGTGATTGAATGCGGCGATGCGAATACGCGGATCGTGCGCGGTGGCGATGAACGCATAGCACGAGCCGAGACTTGTGCCGACAATCCCGAGGCGGTTGTAACCTTGCGATTCCAGCCAGTCGAGGCACGAGCGAACGTCGATCACGCCCTGCCGGACCGCGTCGATGGTGCGGCCGATGTTCGCAGAGACGGCGTAATCCGCGCGGTAAACGCCGGCCGGGCGCCGAATATCGTGATACGGCATGCTGAGCCGCAGCACGGCGATGCCGAGCCAATTCAAAGCGCGGCACAGGCTGTTGTAAGCGAGCGCGTCAGCGTTCCAGTGGGGAAGAACAACGACTGCGCGGCGTCCACGGGCTGGGAACCAGCGCGCGTTGACGAGATTGTTTTCCGGAAACCGAGATGCGACCGGTGAAGTGAAGCGCAGAAACTCGGCCTGCGTTCCGCGAACTTTTTCTTCCAGCTTGGGGTCGGGAATTTCACGCGTGCTGAAAACCTCGACCTCGCGGCGCTCGAGCCGGAAGTCGGTGGGCTTTTTGTAGGAATAAAATTCGTCGCTATTCTGAATGATGCGGTCGTTGAAGCGGGCAAAGTAATCGGCGAGATCGCGCGTACTCTCCCCGCGTGGCGCGCCATTGCGCCCCGGCCAGGCCGAGGTCCACTCCACGCCCCACTCCAACGGGCGCACGACGCGGTTGTTGTCCACCGAGGTGAGACGCGTCTCCCAGTCGTGCATCCATTGTCCGTAGCGCGAGCGCATGATTGTTTCCGAATATAGCAAACAGCCGCGTGGGATCACTGCAGACAGCAGTGAGTGGAGCGAGGACGCATCAAATGGATGAGAGTGCGCTACAAGAAGGCGACGGCAGAAAAGCGATCCCGCTGATCGAAGACTGACAACTGACAGCTAAAGCCGAACGCCCCTCAGCTATACACTCGCGGCACTCTTTGCGAAATTCCGCATAGAATCTCGTACGGGACGCTCTCGCACAGGCGTGCGAGTTCCACCGCGTCCACGCTTTTCCCGCCGGTCGCGCCGATCAGGATCACTTCGTCTCCCACCGCGATGCCGGGAATCTGTCCTACATCCACCATCGTCAGATCCATCGAGACGCGGCCGACCACCGGCGCATATTCGCCGCGCACAATCACGCGCGCGCGATTCGACAGCAGACGCGGATAGCCATCCGCGTACCCGACGGGCAGCACGGCAATCCGGCTGGGCTGCGGGGTCACGTAGGTTCCCATGTAGCCCACTGCTTCTCCGGCCGCCACATTCTTTACGGTCAATATCCGCGTCTTCCAGGAGAGGACGGGCTGCAGCGGCAAACTCGATTCGTTGGTCGTCTCACCGCCTCGCATCGTCGGCAGCGAATATCCGTAGAGCAGAATTCCGGGGCGCACCATCGTCTTCCAGGTGTCAGGACGCGCGCTCACCGCCGCCGAATTGCCCATGTGCACAAGCGGCGGATGAAATCCCCGCTCAGCCAGAATCGCCAGCGCCTCTGCGAAGCGTTTCATCTGCCGCGGCGCGTCTTCAGCATCCAGCACCTCGGCCGATGCGAAGTGCGTGCTCACGCCTTCAAGGCGCAGGTGCTCGCAGCTGGCAAGCTTGTCGCACAACTCGGGCAGCGCGGCCGTCGACACGCCCAGCCGGTTCATGCCGGTATCAACTTTTAAATGGACGGGCAAGACGGCCTGCTGTTTGCGAGCCGCTTTTTCCAGACGCTCGATATGCCAGTTCTCCCAAACGGTCGGCGTCAGGTTGTGCGCGACGATGCTGTCTTCTTCTCCGCGCCAGATTCCGGTCATCAGAAGGATGCGAGTCCAGATGCCTGCGCCGCGCAGCGCGCGTCCTTCAGCGGCGTCGGTTACGCCAAGCCAGGGCGCGCCTTCCGCTTCGAGCGCGAGCGCGCATTCCGTTGCGCCGTGGCCGTAGCCATCGGCTTTTACGACCGCGCAGATGGCAACGTTTGGTCCCACATGCGCTTGCACCACGCGAAAATTTTCACGCAATGTGGCGAGCGAGACTTCCGCCCACGTGCGCCCATCGAGGGCCACCGAGCGGCGATCGGGCAGGGTTAAGCGTTCCAGGCGAGGAGCATTCACTTCAGCGATTATAGCGATCTCATAATTATGCGAGGCTGGCGAACCAGCTTCGCTCGGCACCGTCGTAACACAGATTTTGCAACGCTCGGCGATCTTGCGATGATGATGCCGTGGTAAGACGCGCGGCTGGCTTTATGCCGGCTAGTGTCCGCCCAGCATAAAGTTCACCGTGATCTCGGTCTCCACTTCGATCGGCTCGCCGTTCAGCATGTAAGGGCGATAGCGCCACTCCTTGACCGCCTGTACTGCGGCCGCGACCAGCATGCTGTGTCCGCTGACGACGGTCAGGTTTTCAATTGTGCCGGTTTTGCTGACGATGGCTCGCAGCTGCACGGTTCCCTGAATTCCCGCAGCCTGCGCAACTCGCGGATACCTCGGCTGTACCTGGTAAGCGATGTTGCCTTCCGCCCAGTGCGAAACGCGCAGCGGACGGGTGGGCGCCGGCGGCGGTGGTGCGATCGCGGTCGGATCGCCGAACGCGCCTCCCGGCACTCCGCGCTGCGCCAGACCATTTCCTCCCAGCGCTCCTGTCTCGCGCATGCCTGGAGCGGCCGGCGCGGGATCCAGATCGATGACTTGTGCAATGTGATTCGGAATCGTCGACGGCACGAGAATCTGTTCACCGCTCATCTCCGATCCGCGCATGGCTCGCTGCGCAATCGCTGGAGCGGAAGGCGCCGGCGCAGGCGGCGGCGAAAAAATGCTCGCGTCAATCCACTGCAATCGTGGTGGCCCCTGCACCCACACCAGTGGAATAGCCAGCAACAAGCTCAAGGCCAGCGCCTGCATGGTGAACGATGCCAAGGTACTCCAGCGGCGGCGGCCAGATCGATCCGAGGTGGTCTCGAGTGTAGAAAACATTTTGTCCTCCAGGAACGGGCCCGTTACAGCTAAAGACACCCTGGCGGAGGAATTTGATCCAGGCGGCGAACTGGCAGATTCTTGCTTTCGCAGATAGGTCAACGGGAAGAAACGAGGACAAAAACCCGAAGAAATACCAACAAAAAAAGGACCGCGTGAACG
>JBAWAI010000137.1:0-7940 GCA_049589215.1 Terriglobales bacterium
GGTTTCGAGCAAACGCGGCATCAGGCGCGGCTCGCCGTCAAACTGATGGGAGAGTTGCTGGCGCTCGACCATCAGCCGCGCGTGGGCACGGGCTGCGTTGCTCAGGGTTGCATCCATGCGCAGGGGCGGCGCTCCGGCTTCGCGCCGGCTCTGATTGGCGAGTTCGAGCAGTTGCTGTTCGGCGGCGGCATCTTCATAGGGAGTGGGGGAGGGCTGCGCCGAAATCATTTTGGGGGCGGGCTGCGTGGGAGAAACTTCCTGCGCGAGCGACGGGCTTAGGCTGCACGCAAACATGGCGATGATGGCAAATGAGGCTCTGGGCATGGCTTTTGGCGTGGTCGCAAGAACCGCGGAAAGTTCCGCTTTCCATCTCTCACGCTAGCCTCTAGAATTCTGCTCAGCGACTTACCATGGAGATCATTCTGCTGGTTACCGTTCTCGCTGGAACCCTTGTCCTGCTTGGGTTTTCGGCCCTTGTATTGCGTCGTATTTCTGCGTCCGCGCAAGTGGATGTAAAGGCGGAGGTTGCAGGCGCGCTCGAAAGGCTCGATTCGACCCTTGGCCAGAAGATCAGTCTCAGCACTGCCGACATGGCCAGTAGGCTGGAGCAGACTAAAGGGGACCTTCGGCAGCAGGTGACAGACCGCATCCAACAAGGCTTTTCAGAGATTCGGGGCACGGTAGAGCAGCAAATGGCGGCGGGCAGGGAAGAGCAGAATCGGAGTTTGGCGGACGGGCGGCGTGAGCTGACGGGATCGCTGGTGGTGACGACGCAGCAGCTCAAAGTGGAATTTCAGCAGTTGAATCAGCAGACGGCGCAGAGCCTGGAGGGCATTCGCGATCGCGTGGATGCCAAGCTGGCCGCCATCACCGAGCAGGTGCAGGTAAAGCTTGATCAGAACATCAAGGAAGGATTCGCGCAGTTTGAAAAAGTGCAGCAGCACCTGCGGGCGGCGGAAGAGCAGTTGAAAGAAGTGAGCACGCTGGGACATTCGATCAACGATCTGAATAATCTGCTGAAGCTGCCGCACCTGCGCGGGCAATTCGGCGAGGCCAGCCTGGAGCGGCTTCTGGCGGATTTTCTGCCGTCGCATATGTTTGCGCTGCAGGCATCGCCGGGCGAAGGCAGTGGGCGGGCGGACGCGGTGATTTATTTTCCGGATCGCAAGCTGCCGATTGATGCGAAGTTTCCCCGCGAGCAGGTGATTGCTCTGTTTGAGAGCAACGACGAGGCGGAAATCGCCGAGGCGCGGGTGGCGCTGGTGCGAGTGATGAAGGCCGAGGCAAAGCGGATTCAACAGTACATTCAGCCGGAGAACGGGACGACCGAAATCGCGCTGATGTATTTGCCGAGCGAGACGCTGTATATGGAAGTAATTCGCAATCGTGAACTCGGCGACTGGATGAATCTGCAGCATGTGTTTCCAGTTTCGCCGAACACGCTGCTGATGACGCTGCACACGATTGCGCTGGTGCATAAGTGGTATGAGGTCGCGAGCCGCTTTGAGAAGAGCCGTGCTGAACTGGCGAAGGCGCAGAAGTCATTCGACTTTTTCCAGAATCAGTTTGAAAACGTGGGCAAGAATTTGAACAAGGCGCAGGAGGCGTTCGAGACCGCGCAGCGGCATTTGAAGACCTATCGCGGGAAGGTGACGGCGCTGAGCGGGCAGGAACAGTTGGAACTGGATGCGGCGGCGGAGGCGGCGTCGGCCGCGAGCCCGTTAGGCACGGAGAACAGGCAACTGCCGCTAATTGATAAGGCGAGCGCGTAGCGGAACTTTTTGATCGGCGATACGAAATCGCCGGTGAATATCGGCCGATGCGCAAGCTTGCAGGTTAGCGAAACATGCGGAGATCGAAGGCGAAGGCCTTTGGTTTGTCGATGTGGAGCTTGCGAAAATCGCGATGCACGGGATTCAGCAAAATGTTCCACTCCCCGCGAATGGCCGCGGACGGAACATGCAGCGCAACCGTCTTCCCGGCGTCGATCCAGCGGTCGCCAATATTTCTCAGCGAATCGTCTCTCAACTCATACCATTTGCGGGGAAGGGAACGCGCGTCGAGGCGGTCGGTGGCGAGGCTTTCAGGAATTTCCGCCTCAATGGAAACGAGGTCATCGGGCCGCAGATTTGGCTCGAGATGAACAAACGTTTCGAGCGCCGCCAAAGCGAGGGACGAGGAAGCATAGACAATTCTGACGCCTTGGCTGTTCCAGCGGCCACCGAACAGGCGCGCGCCATCACCCGAAAACGCGCCAGCCGCATGGATGGCGCGGCAGATTCTCCAGAGCTTCATTGTTTGTCTCGTTCTTCAGATCTCGGGGCTGATCTTGGTTGGTGCGCAGTCAGCTGTACACGCCGTAGGCGATGCGTCCGAGGATGTTTTCGACTTCTCTTGTGCCCAGATCGGTATCCAGATGATCGATGGGGAGTGCGCCGCCGAGGGCGCGATTCGGCGTGCGGAGCCACTGCGAGGCCTTTTCAGGATTGCCGATCATTTCGACGGCAGTGGCGTAAACGCGTGCCAGGCGCACGGTTCGGTCAGATTCTGCGGCGGTGAGGCGGGAATGGCGGCTGAGGCGTCGAGTTAAAGTGCGCTGCGGAATGCCGAGTTTTTCCGAGAGCGCTGCGTTTTTGAGATCGAGCTTTTCGCCGAGGACGAGGAGGGAACTGGACGGCAGCCCCCGCCGGATCAGGTCGGCCAGTTCGCCGAAATTCTTGACCGAGCGGCCAAGAGTCTTTTTGCCGCCAAGCACCTTGGCAATCAGCGCGGAAGTCATAGTTGGCCTCTTGGCTATCGATGATACGCCAAATGGCGCATGGCTGCAAATGGCAGTGGATACGGCTTAGGGAACAGCGGCTCCCGCGATTCAGGCGAGCTTTTCTTGTGCGGTGGTTACTTAAGCGATCTTAGGCCGAGCGATCTTGCTCATGCGTTCTTTACTTCCCAGACCCCGTCAAACTTTACGAAGTATGGTTCGACTGAGACGCCGGGGAAGTTCCTGGTTACGAGTTCGGCGGCGCGGAGGAGTTCGGCGCGATGGTGAGCGGCTTCGGCGGCGCGGTCTCCTTTAAAGTGCGCGAGGCCGCCGTAGGTGGCGCAGTCGGAGTGGCTCATGACGAAAACGCGTTTGGCTTGATGGAGGCGGATCGACATGCGGATCTGCTCGAGGATAAAGTCCTGCTCGAAGTCGTTGCGCGGCGAGGCCAGCGTTTTGGCGCCTCCGGCGACGACGATCATGTCGGGGCGCTCGATGTTTTGCTTTTTGAGAAATTTGCGGACGGTCTGGTTGATGCGATGGTCGAAGCAGCAGAGCACGGCGGCATCGGCGATGTAGGGAGCGTCGGGCGAGTCGAAGTGGAAGATCTTGCGCATGGGTCCAACTCGATTGTAGACGGGAAAGGAAATTTGGGCTCGCCATTGACCGCGCGGTGGGTATATACCACGAATATAGACACGGTATTGACTGATGGTATATACTCATGTTGGAGCAGGAACGTGGGAGCAGTGGCAAAGTTGTTTCGCAACGGGCGCAGCCAGGCTGTCAGGCTGCCGCGCGAGTTTCGCTTTGAAGGTACCGAAGTCGCTGTGCGCAGAGATCCCGAGACTGGAGATGTCATCCTCTCTCCGCGCCGCAAGTCCGCGCGCGAGTTTTTCGCTCTTCTCGATTCGCTGGGGCCCGTCGAGGATTTCATGAAAGACCGGCGCCAGCCGTCCAGACAGAAGCGGAAGAAGCTATTCTGAAGGCGCTTCGCTATTTGCTCGACACCAACACCGCGAGCTACACAATCCGGGGCAATTTCCCCAGCGTCCGGCAGCGCCTGCTGCAACTGCCTGTGGATGGCGTCGGCGTTTCAGTGATTACGGAGGCGGAGCTACGATTTGGAGCCGCACGTCTTCCGCAGGTCGCGCGAGTCCGGGTCCTGGTGCGTGAATTTCTGGCTACGTATAACGCGATTCCGTGGACCTCGGACGCGGCCATACGCTATGCGGATTTGCGCCTGACCGTTGAACGCTCCGGCGTGCCGATTGGCCCCCTGGATCTGATGATCGCCGCTCACGCGCTGGCGCTGGGTGCTGTATTGGTGTCACACGATCGCGTCTTCCGAAGAGTGCCGGAACTCAAATTGGAAGACTGGGCGTAATCGCGGTAAGCGGGGAGTTCTGGATCACGCGCCCCGTTTCGTCTTCAGCTCCGTCAGCAACTGTTCGATGCGATCTTCTTTTTCAAGCGCGGCGATGCGGTCGTCGACGTCGGCGGCCAGGAGTTCGGCTTTGGCCAGGCCTACCGCTTCTTCGCGAGCTACTTTGCGCTTCATACGGTCGAATGTGGCTGACTTGGAATTTGCGCTCATGCCGGAGTGCGCATCGGTGGCTTTACTGGCGGCGCGGGCGCGGCGATGCTGCGCGATGAGCAGATCGGCTTTGGTATTGGCCTCGGCCATCTTCTGTTCGAGCTTGCGCAGCGCGGATTTGAGATTCTCGACCTGCGCTTTCTGATCCTCGACTTGCTGCGCGAAGCCGGCGCTCATTTCACGATAGCTTTCCACGCGGAGCAGGGAAGCGCGGGCGAGGTCGTCCTGCTTTTTGTCGACCGAGAGTTCGGCCTTGCGCATCCATTCCTGCACCTTGTCGTCATTTTCTGTTTTCTTTTTTTCGAGCAGGTGCTGATCGGCGATGGCGATCGCGACTTGCGTCTTCACCTGCAGAAGCTGGTTGTGCATGTCGAGGATCACCTGCTTGATCATCTTTTCCGGGTTTTCGGCCTGATCGATCAGGTCGTTGAGATTTGCTCGCACCAGGGTTGAAACGCGCTCCAGTAATGCCATGATGGGCTCCTTTAAAACGTCGTGCGTTAGGCTCGCAGCTTGTCTTCCCTTTTCTGCTGGACGAGCGCGGTCTTATTTACCGGCAGAGGTGGGAAGCTCGCACCTCGCCCCTCGCCGTCTGCTTGCGATTGCATTTCCAATTGCAATCGCGATCACGGCAACTGCTATGGCGACGTAGAGGTTGGTATGGGTGAGTACTACTGTCATTGCCATGCCAACTGCTGCGCCGATCGCGATTGAAACCCCAATTGTTCGATACATAAACTCAGCTCCATTCATGCGGTTACTAGTTCTGTTTTGTTTTCCAGGCTCCGCCGGCGATGGTGATCGCGATGTAGACTGCGATTCCGGCGGCTACCCAGATGCCGATGTGTCCGGTGACCGCGCCGATGGCGGCGCCCATGGCGCCTCCGAGCGCGACTGAAAGTCCGAGCGACCTTGCGTGATGTACTTCGTCTTGCACGTGATACCTCCTCGAATCTGTCGTCTACCTTCGCCACTCATATCGGGCACGCGCGGGCGGGGCGCCCGCCCCTCCATTGTTTTCCCATTACTTCGAGCCATTGCCCTGATCGGGCGGTTTCGACGCTTTGTCGCCGATCTGCCGCACCTTGCCCAGCAACTCGCCTAACGGCATGCCGCTCAGCGTCTCGAACAGCGCCGGAACTTGAGCGGCCATCTTGGTGATGTCGCCGGTAATTTTGTTCATGCCGGATGTGTCGCCATTGCCGGTGGAGACGATGGTGATCTTGTCGACGTTGGCGAGCGGGCTGGCCAGCGCCTTCACGATTTCTGGCATGCTGGCGAAGAGGCGGTCGATCACGGCCGCCTGGTTGTACTCCTGGAACGCTTCGGCTTTCACGTTCATGGCCTTGGCTTCAGCCTCGCCTTTTTTGAAAATGATTTCGGCTTCGGCTTCACCCTGCTGGCGGATCGAGGACGCGTGGCCTTCGGCTTCCGACATCAGACGCTGCTTTTCGGCCATGGCGAGGGTTTCGATGCGCTGACGCTCGATCTCGGCCTGCTTGAGCACGGTGGCAATTAATTCTTTCTCGCGACGATTGATCTCGGCGTCCTGCACCTTGATCTGACCTTCTTTTTCTACTTGCTGCACCTTCACCTGCTCGGCGATGACTTGCTGCTGCATGATGTTGGTCTGGATGTCATAGGCCTTGTCGGCTTGCGCCTGCTGCTTTTTTGTGACTTCGAGGTATTGCGCTTTCTTGATTTCGAGATCGCGTGTCGATTCGGCCTGCTTGGCCTGGGAGAGCGTCTCGGCGAGCACGCGCTCCTGATCGGCCTGGGCTTTCGCTACCGCCGATTCACGCATTGCGATCGCGCGCTTGATGGCCGTATCGCGCTCGGCTTCGGCGGTGGCTACGTCGGCGTCGCGCTTGATGCGGGCGACGTCGGGCTTGCCCATGTTGGTGATGTATTCGTTCTTGTCGCGAACCTCTTTGATGGTGAATGAAATAACTTCGAGGCCCATCTTGTTCATGTCGTCGGCGCAAGTGCCGCGCATGCGGTCACCGACCATCTCGGGCTGCTTGACGATCTCTTCGACCGTGAGCTGGCCGATGATGCCGCGCAGGTGGCCTTCCATCACCAGGCGGATCAGGCTTTCGCGCTCCTGATCGGTCTTGGTGAGAAATTGCTCGGCGGCGGTGAGGATTGACTCCTTGTCGGACTTCACCTTGATTTGCGCGACGGCTTCGACCGTGACGGCTACACCTTGTTTGGTGTAGAGATCCTGTTGCGGCGCGACGTCGAACGACATGAGTTCGAGCGAGAGATCACGGCAGTTTTCGACCATCGGAAAGATGACAGTGCCGTGTCCCTGCACCACGCGCGTGCCGCGAAAGCCGTAAACGATCAACGCTTCGTGCGGGCCCGCTTTACGGTACAAGCGCGCGAGCATGCTGAACAGGAAGAGGATCGCAAGAACCAAAAGTCCCGCGATGATCCAGATTTCTACCGCGATGCCTCCGAATGACATAACGCCTCCTAGAGCGCTACAAGCTACGAGCTACGAGCTACGAGCTGCGAGCTAAAACCAAATCCAACATCAAAACCGAGCTAACCGGTCAACCTCTTGCTGTTAAACCCGTCATTTGATCCAGATCGCGAATTATGCGAGCGGGATCGTTGTGGCCCAAGAAAATATCGGCGTCCGACGTTCTTATGTGGACGACCTTGTTGCACCAGACGTAGGCGCGGCGGCGGCCAATGCCGCGAATGCCATATCCGCGAATGAATGCCCAGGGCTCGATTGCGTAGCTCATGATGGCTGAGCGCGGAACAGAGCGCAGGCGGATGCCGAACATGCGGATTTCAAGAGCATCCCGCAGAAAGCGGTACTCGAAGCCGAACCAGGCCATGGCGAAGGCAAAGATGCCGACCGCGCCGACTAGAACGAGCGCCCAACGAGCGGCCGGGGTCGGAACCATCGCCACCGAGATCGCCGGAATGAGCAGCGCGAGGAGGACGATGAGGCTCCAGACACGGCCATTGTGCGTCTCGACTGCGAGGATGCCGGAATTTGTGGCCGATTGCATGGTTCGTCTCGTTTGCGTCAGTTCCTCAGCGGCTAAAGCCGCGGCGCAGATCTTAGGTCATCGCAGGGCTGAAGCGCTGCGCCACCCCAAAGCGTTGCGTCACCGTGGCCTGTTTCACTCGCCGTTCATTTCTTCCCAGCGCCTGACGTAGGCGATGCCTTTTTCGTAGCGGGTCACGACGACCTCTGTGCCTTTTTCGATGGCAGAGCCGTTTTCGCTGCGGGCACCGCAAGTGCGGCGGGTGCCTGCCTGCGAATAAATGATTTCGCCGGTGCCAGTCTCGCGGATCGGCAGCGAGGTGCGTCCGAGCACTCCCACCATTTCGTAGTCGGCGGTGTCCATGTTCTCGTCGGGCGAGATGAGCACGCGGCTCAGAAACAGGAACACGATGCCTCCGCCGACCAGGCCGGCAGCGGTCGCAAGCAGCAGCCCGAGCGCGAACCAGACATGCGCGAAGCGCGTGATCAGAAAGCCGGTGCCCCCGAACCAAGCAAGAAACGCCGTCAGGGTGATGAAGTTGAAGGGCGAGACGGCGCCTCCGCGTCCACCCTTGGCC
>JBAWAI010000138.1:0-11860 GCA_049589215.1 Terriglobales bacterium
TCGATCTCCGACAGCAGCGCATCCATCATGCCAACCGTGCGGAAGACCAGAGACTCGCCGACATAAATCAACGTCGCCATGTTGGCGATTTTTTCGCGCACCAGCCCAAAATCGCCGATCGTCTTGCCAAAAGCCTTGCGCTGCTTGGCATAGCCCACGGCGTGCTCGAGCGAAACGCGGGCTCCGCCCAGGCACATGGCGCCCAGTTTGAAGCGCCCGATATTCAGGATGTTGAACGCAATGGTCGCGCCCTTGCCGATTTCTCCGAGCAGGTTCTCAACCGGCACCTTGCAATCGTTCAGGATGATTGGGCAGGTTGACGATCCGCGGATGCCCATCTTGTGTTCTTCCGCGCCCACCGAAAATCCGGGAAATGTCCTCTCCACCAGGAACGCCGAGAATTTCTCGCCGCCAATTTTCGCGAACACGGTGAAAAGATCCGCGAATCCGGCGTTCGTGATCCACATCTTTTCGCCGTTCAGAATGTAGTGCTTTCCGTCCGGAGAAAGTTCGGCACGCGCCCGGCAATTCATCGCGTCCGATCCAGAAGAGGCTTCCGACAAAGCATATGCGCCAACGATTTCTCCCGCGGCCAGGCGCGGCAAATATTTTTGCTTCTGCTCTTCGGTGCCAAAATAGACGATCGGCAACATGCCAATGCCGCTGTGCGCGCCCCAGGTGGTTGCAAACCCGGCATATTTGGCCATGTGATAGGCGATGACCGCGGCCGTAATTTTGTCCATCTCCAGGCCGCCATAAGCCTCCGGAATCTCCACGCCACTTAGTCCAAGCTCGCCCGCCTTCTTTAGCAGGTCGCGCGAGACGGAGAAGTCCTTGTGTTCGATCTTCTCCGCGTTCGGCAAAATTTCGTTGACCGCAAACTCTTCCGTCGTCTGCCCGATCATCTGGTGCTGTTCCGTGAAATCCTCGGGAGTAAACACCTCTGCGGTCTGTCGCTCCTCGAGCAGAAATCCGCCGCCCGGAATCTTGGTTTTGGGAATTGCCGTTGTAGTAGCCATATCTGTAAACCTCTGAATTCGATTGCTAGATTGGAATTTCTAAATGAAGACCGCTAAGGAACGGAATAAGAAGTAAAACCTATTCTACCGCGCAGACTCGGCAGATGAATATCCTTGTCGCGGATCAAGACCGACATTACTGGCGGTGCCAACTAGGGCGTGTCGAGGAGGAACAGGCTGTTGAACGCATAAGCGCCGGACCCGATGCGGGAATGCATCAGGCACTGCTGATACTGGTCCTGCAGCATACGATAACGTAAGCTTTGGCCATAATCATTTTGACTCTGCATCTGTCGTTTCTGTTCGGCAATTTGCTGTGCCAGATAACCGCAATCGTTAAACCAACCTTGCGTGCCACAAGCGAAGCCGTTCCAAGCTTGATTGGAAGGACACGCATTGCTTGCGAGCACGCAAGCACCGTTGGCGCCGCGTGATTCTCCCCTCGGGCAAATTCCGCATGATCCTTTGAAGCACGACGCTGGAGTCTTGAATTCTGCGCGTCGAACCGGGGTGGGCTTCCGGAATGGATGAAAGAACGTGCGGGAGCTTTTTTGTTGCGACGAGGCGCCTGCGTTGGTAGACGAGGACGATGACTTAGCCGATGACGCGGAACTGCTGGAACTGCGGCTGCTGCTCGACGAAAGAGAGCCGCCCGAGTGGCTGCCGAACGAGGTCGAACTCGCCCCTCCGCCAAAACCCGACGAGTGGCTGGAGCCGCCGCCCGATGAATGTTGCCCGAACAGAAGTGGAGAGATACAAAGAACAGCCGCGACGAGAAGGCCGGAGAGCCGCATAAAGCATCTCCCAATCAGAGCATTCGCTAGTCAACTTACGCGCCGTCTGATGCGGTTGATCATACTCCAAGACGTTGCGGCGGAATGTAAATTATTGTGTTCCGCTGGTTGCAGGAACACGCCTCCGGTCGCTAGCAGTCCGGGCCATATTCGCACCGTGGGGCTGGGATTAGGAAAGATTCTCGAAAATCCCCGCGGCGCCCATGCCCCCGCCAACGCACATGGTCACCATGCCATAGCGCGCTTTGCGCCGCTTTAGTTCTCGCAGCACGGTGGCCGTTAGCTTCGCTCCGGTGCAGCCCAGGGGATGTCCGAGCGCAATCGCTCCGCCGTTCGGATTGACGCGCTCCGGATCGATCCCGCCTTCTTTAATCACCGCCAGCGACTGCGCCGCGAACGCTTCGTTCAACTCGATTACCTCGATATCGGCCAGCTTCAGGCCGGCAAGCTTCAGCGCCTTTGGAATCGCAAACACGGGCCCAAGCCCCATTTCCTCAGGCTTGTATCCGGCTGTCGCGAACGAAACGTAGCGCGCCATCGGAGTGATGCCCAGCGCCTTCGCCCGCTCGGCTGACATCACAATCGCCGCCGCTGCGCCGTCCGACATCTGCGACGAGTTGCCCGCGGTCGTGACTCCTTTAACGTGGAACGCGGGCTTGAGCGCGGCTAGCGCCTCCAGCGAAGTATCAGCGCGCGGCCCTTCATCGGCCTTGAACACGATCTCCTGCCGCTTCGGTTTCGATCCGTTGGGCACGCTAAAGCTCACCGGCACCGCCACCGTCTCTTCTGCAAACTTCCCTGCCGCAAGCGCGGCGAGCGCCTTCTGATGGCTGCGCAGCGAGAACTCGTCGCACTCGGCGCGGGTAATGCCAAAGCGCTCGGCGAGCCGCTCCGCCGTCAGTCCCATCGAAAGGTACGCGTCAGGATAGTGCTCAACCAGCCAGGGATTCGGCGAGATCTTATTGCCTCCCATCGGAATCATCGACATCGATTCCGTTCCGCCCGCGACCATCACCTCCGCACCGCCGCTCATGATGCGCTCGGCAGCCATGGCGATGGACTGAAGTCCCGAGGAGCAGAAGCGGTTGATCGTGACCGCGGAGACATTGACCGGCAAACCCGCGCGCAGCGAGGCAATGCGGGCGACGTTCATTCCCTGCTCCGCCTCAGGCATGGCGCAGCCCATGATGACGTCTTCAATCTCTTTGGGATCCAGCTGCGGCACGCGGTCGAGCGCACCTTTGATGGCGATGGCAGCGAGTTCATCCGGACGCGTAGCGCGGAGCGTTCCCTTGAAAGCGCGACCTACGGGAGTACGAACGGAAGAGGCAATGACGACTTCACGCATGAATTAATTTTACTCGCCGGGCGGAGAAACCGGACAGAGCGTCGCGAGAGCCTGAGACAACTCTCTTTTCTCTTTGTGATTTTTCTTTCATGCGACCTGGGGTACCCCCCCCAAAGGACCCTCAAAGTATTGAAATCAATTCATTTACCGAAAATGGGGCCGCAAAGTATTGATTCGGAATATCTTACAGGCAAAGTATTCATAAAGAACGGGTTAAGCCGGCTTCGATGTTAAACCCGCGACCGCTCACGGTTCACAGAGTTTCATTTTGGAAGCAAGTCAACTGGCAAGCACTATCGCGGCTTGCCCGGAATCCAGCGTGTTCTTTCTCGCTTCTTAAGTCAAACGTTTTTCTATGATCGGAAGGGCTCGACTGGTCAGATTGCGATGTGTTCGGTTGTCGAAACCACTCACCGCTGACGCAACATCTCTCATCCAAGCGTGTTGAACGTGATGTGTGGGACGCTGCGGCGCTCGGAGTCGAACCCAATGAAGCCAACCATGACCCGCATTTTCATCCTTCTGTGCGGCTTAGCGCTCGTCGCCGTTTCGGATGCCCAGACCCAAACCAAGATCAGCTCCGCTCCGAATGGCCAGGCTCAGACTCGACCTGTCCAGGGCGTGCTCGACTCGTCTCGCACGGCCGTCTTTGTGAGCCCCGATCAGTCCTGCAACCCGAATGACATTCCCGACGCCATGGCGCGGGCGTTCCGCGATGACCAGGGAGTGATCCATATGATGGCGGCGAGTTCCGAGCTATTCGAAAACCTTGGCCCTACGCTTGAGACCGTCCAGCACAGTTGCGACGTGGCGTATAACTCGAAAGACGACGCGAATCCCGCGGACTTCGACGATTCCGTCTGGATCGATTCGTTCTACACGTTTGACGGCAAGCACATCGCGGCCCTTGGCCATACGGAGTATCACGGGTGGGCGCATCCGGGTGAGTGCCGCCGCGAGAACATAAACGACTGTGAATACGACTCCGACACTTATCATCCGTCGACCGACGGCGGCTATCACTTCGAATCTCCCAAGCCGCCGGCGAACTTTCTGGCAGGAATTCCTTACCAGTACAAAGTCGACGATGGCCCGATGGGTTACAGCGTGGACTCGAACATTGTCGAGGTGGGCGGATGGTACTACGCGATGGTCACCGCCTGGACTTGGCCGCGCAACTGCACCGGCCCGACCGGCAAGCGTCCCTGCCTGACAAGTGGCGCTGCGCCCATGCGGACCACCAACGTGTTCGACCCCACTTCATGGCGCGCCTGGGGCGGGAAAGATTTTTCCGTTTCCTTCGAGGATCCGTATCCCGGCCCAATCGCGCATCCTGACCAGCATCTCTACACGCCGGTTCAGTACATGGACGTCGTAACCGGCATCAATATTTTTCAACCGTCGAATGTTGTCATCGCGCTGCTGTGGGACCCCTGGGACGACGAATATGGCACGCCGGGTTTCTATCTCTCCACTTCGACCGATCTGGTCAACTGGACCCAGCCCACTCTGGTGGCGACGCTGGAGCAGTTTCTGGCGCAAGAGCCGTCCCCTGGAAACTGGTCATATGCCTACTTTTCGCTGATCGATCCGAACGCACCCGATCTGAGTTTCTCTATCGTCGGCGATCATCCGTATCTTTACTATGTGCGCTTCAACAACCTTACTTCACAGCGGGTGCTATTCCGGCAGGGCATCAACTTAACGTTGCAATAGCGGCGAGCGAACGCCTTCGCCGATTTCACTTTTTGCCCATCGGCTACTTCGTCACGCGGAACGCCACATTACTATTCATCGTCCCGCCTTTCGGCGTTGTCACCGTCACCGTGCCAGTCTTGGCGCCGGCAGGAACGTTCGTAAGAATCTCCGAATTCGACACCACCGTAAACTGCGCCGCGGTCCCGTTAAAGGTCGCCGCCGTCGCACCCTTTAATTCCGTCCCCAGAATCGTCACGCTCATGCCAACATTGCCCGACGCAGGCTGCGTTTCGACAAACGGCGGAAGGCCGGTAGAGACACTGAAGACGATGCCGTCATCGTCGTGGCCGCCAAAGTACGCGGTGCCGTAAAACGTGCCATCGGTGTCCTGAACGAGGCCCGCGTAAGGATTCTTGCCGTGTCTGCCGTCAAAGGTGTGCAGGTTGGTCAACATTCCTTGCGGAGTGATTTCGAAGACCGAGCCTCGGGGATAGGGACCGTCGCCATACCCGTATAAAGTAGTGCCGTAAAAGTTGCCGTCGCTGCCGAGCAGAATGGCATATGGCTCGGAGCCATCGGGTCCGCTGAAGTTGTAGAGAACGTTGTAGGCGCCGCCCGAGGTGATGGTGTAGATCGTGCCATCGTTGCCGGTGCCACCCGCGGACGCGGCTCCATAGAACAAGCCGTTGCCATCCTCAATGAGTCCGCTGTACGGATACTCACCGTCAGTCGCGTCAAAGGCGTGCAAGGTGGTCAGCTTGCCGCTGAGCGTCATTTTGAAAATGGTGCCGCAGCCATCGACGTCGCAGGCCGAATAGTCGCCGCCCGCATGGGTTACTCCGTAGAGATTTCCGTCGCTCGCCTGGATAAGTTGCCCAGCGGGATACTGGCCATCGCTGCAACCTCTGACAGAGCAAAAATTGTAGAGAGTGGTGATCACCCCGCCGGAGGTAATGGTGAAGACGGTTCCGGCTCCGTAGTCGCCGCCCACGTCGGCGGTACCGTAGAAATCGCCATTCGAGGCCAGCATCAGCGATCCATAGGGAGCAGCGCCGTCGGATCCCAGAAAGCTGTGCAACGTGCTGAGCGTGCCCGTCGGCGTCATCTTGAAGACCGTGCCGTCGTTCGCGATCCCTCCGGATTGCGTCGTGCCGTAGAAGTTTCCGTCGGCACCCTCGATCAGGACCGTTACTGGATACTCGCCGTCGGTGCAATTGGGTTGCGAGCAGAAATCATAGAGAGATGTCAGCTTGCCGCCGGGAGCAATCTTGAACACGTTGCCGCTGCCGTAAGCTCCCCCATCGATAGTTGTGCCATAGAGATTGCCATCGGTGCCCTGAATGAGACCAACGTAAGGGTTGGCGCCATCGGTGCCATTGAAAGCATGTCGAATGCGAAAAATTTGAGCCGCAGAACTGCCGGACAGCGCAAACGTGGCTCCGCAAATTGCAAAGATGGCGCACACCTGTTTCCAGCTATCGAGCTTCGTCATGGGGGATCCTCCTGGGATGGTGGGTTCGTATCGCGAAAATCAAGTGGGATTCGGACATGCTCTTGCGGAACGTGCGCGGGGGAAGGCGCGCCTTGTCCCGTTGCCGCGAAACCCGGCGTCTGGCGGGATAAGCAGAGGATTATGTTCCGCGTATGCGGGAGTGTCAAGGCGAATGGCGAGGTTGTCGCACGCGGATCCCAACTGCTGCTATTTTTTTAACTGCTGCTTCCATCCCAGGATCCGAGCCTTATTTGCCTCAGCCTCGGCTTCCGGAACCATGCCTTTTTTCTGATAGAGAATCGACAGGCTGGTGTGGGCGAGAACGTCGTCTGGATCGACGGCGGAGATTTGCCGCGCGACCTCGATAGCTTCATCGAAGCGGTTCAGATTTTGCAACGCGCGGCTGAGTCCGTGAAGCGCGTCGGTGAAGGCCGGATCGGCGGCGACGGAGCGGCGGTATTCGTCGACGGCTTGTTCGTCCCGGCCCTCGGCGACATGGTCGAGCGCGGCGTAGTAGTGGGTTTCGGCTTGGGCGCGTGATTCGGCGCTATGGTCAATGTTCTTGGGCGAGTCGTCCGACATGGGAACCTGGTTGATTTTAACAAGGTGATGCGGCTGAGGCCGATCGATCAAGCCAGCAGTTATACAATCGCACCCAGAGGGACAGGTGCGCCTCGGCAGATACTGGATGATTGCTCTCTTGGCGTTCGCATTCGCTGCTTCATGCGGGCGGCGGCCGAATGTGCCCGAGCCTTCTTCCGACAGCACGCAGAAGTTGCCGTTCGATCGCCAGGCGCCCGCGAACGGAGTTTCGCCCACCCAGGCCCTTGTGCCCGGATCGACGCGGCTGCCGGAGGGCACGGCGATTACGATTCGCTTGGGCACGCAGCTTTCGAGCACTTCGGCGCATGCGGCGGACACTTTTGACGGCAGCATCGATTCGCCGGTGGTAGTGGATGGGCAGACGCTGGTTCCGCGCGAAGCCTCCACTGTAGGCCGCGTGCTGGATGCGAAGCGCGCGGACGGAACGGAGCGTGGCTACTTGCGGGTTGCGCTGGTCAGCATTCAGGTTGGCGGCAAGACCGTGCTGCTCGACACGACCAGCATTTTCGTCAAGGCCGGAGGGCGCGACGGCGCTGGCGCCCGCGATGTGGTGTTCGCTCCGGAACGGCGGCTCACCTTTCACGTAACGCAGGGCGTCGATTTGCCCTGAGCGCGCGGCGCAACCCGGGCGCGCGGTTACCATCGGTTCGGATTCATCACTAATCTGGTGTGACGGTGCGCACTTAGTTCGGCAGCCGATTCGGATTAGACTTTTCCCAAGTCCGGTTAGTGCGGCCCATTCGCGGAAAAGCTCTCCCAGCTTGGCACGCGAGTCTCCCGCTCACCGGCGCGGCATTCTCCGGCCGCGATCAGTTGTCAATGACCCCTCGGGCGACGAGCTGAAAACAGAATGGCTGTCTTCAGCATGGATGCTACTGCCCTCAATTTATGCGGCATTGCCCCGCGCGAGAATGCAAGAGAGCGCAAACCGGCAGACGACCGTCTTCGACAGGCCGAAAAGATGGAACTGATCGGACGCCTCGCGGCGGGAGTTGCGCACGACTTTAATAATCTGCTGACCGGTGTTTTGCTCTACTGCGACTTGCTGCTTCCCAACCTTGAGGCGGATGAACCGGCTCATCGTTATGTGGAGGAAATTCGGCTCGCCAGCGAACAGGGTGCGGCCCTGACGCAACAACTGTTGGCCGTCGCCAGGAAACAGGAACCTGCACGGGCAAGCGGGATGAATGAAATTGTGACGTCATCGGAGAATCTGCTGCGGCGATTGATGGATGAGCGGATCGAGTTGATCACCAATCTCGACGCCAAAGCTGAATTTCCGGTGGCCGATGGCGCCCGGCTGCGACAGCTGGTCATGAATCTGGTGGTCAATGCGCGCGACGCGCTCAGCCAGGGAACAGCGTGCAGCGGAAAAATCTGGGTCAGCACGCGCGTCGCACAATGGCCGCCCGAACTTGAGCGCAAAGCCTGTTCGCTCACCGTGGAGGACAACGGCTGCGGAATGAGCACGGAGACGCGCAGTCATCTATTCGAACCATTCTTCACCACCAAGAATTCCGGTGAGGGCACCGGATTGGGACTCGCAACCGTGCGGCGAATCGTCGATGAACTGGGTGGATCGATTCAAATCTCGACCGCGGCCGGGTCGGGAACGCGAGTGGAGGTACTGCTGCCGGCGGCCGCGGAGCCGCGTTTGCCCAGCATGGGGGAATCAACATCCAGGGCTTCTGGCGCAACTGTTGGTAATGGGATCGAAGATCAAAATTTAGCCAATCCACAGCTCTTAAATTCTCGGATTACTGACACTCCAAAATAAAGGAGATTCACCATGTCAAGCGCTACCTCTGGAACCGCAATGGGACACGTCCCGCAAAACCGCACTCCACAGAGTTTGGTCCCACAAATCCGCATTCCACAGATGCAGGGAGCTAATTTTCTGAACCTGCTGATTCTTGATGAGGACCGCGCGGTGCGCGAGGCCTCGCGAGAAGTCGCTCATTCGCTCGGGTTCAGCGCGCATGTGGCGGAATCTTCGGAGCAGGCTTATCGCATGCTTGAAAGCGACGGGATTGACGCCGTGCTGCTCGATCTGCGTCTGCCGGGCGCGGGCGGGCTGGAAACGCTGCGCACCATCAGACGGCGGCGGCCTGATGCGGTGGTCATCGTGGTCACAGGCTACGGGACTGTACAGTCGGCGGTGCAGGCTATGAAGGATGGTGCCTATGACTTCGTCACCAAGCCGTTCAGCCTGGAAGAGCTGCGCCATCTGCTCGAAGGCGTGGCCGGACATCTGCGGGTGAAGACCGAGAACCGGGTGCGGCGCGAGACCATCAAGTCAAGGCAAGGGTTCGCCAATATAGTCGGACATGCGCCCGAAATGGAGAAGCTCTACCGGATTATTGCGAAGGCCGGGCAGAGCACGCATCCGGTCCTGATCCTGGGCGAGAGCGGCACCGGGAAAGAAATGGTGGCGAAGGCGATCCACTCTTCGGGGCCGCTGCGCAGCAAGCCGTTCATACCGGTGGACTGTGGTTCGCTGGTGCCGACGCTGATCGAGAGCGAATTGTTTGGGCATGTGCGCGGGGCGTTTACCGGAGCAACAAATCCCAAGGATGGGCTGCTGGCGATCGCGGACGGTGGAACTGTCTTTCTAGATGAGATAGGAGAATTGCCCGTTGATTTGCAGGCCAAGCTCTTGCGCGCGATTCAGGAAAAAGAGATTCGGCCGGTGGGCAGCGTGAAGCAGGTGCCGATCAACGTGCGCATTCTGGGCGCGACCAATCGTGATCTCGAACAGGCGGTGAACGACGGAACATTCCGGCGCGATCTGTTCTTCAGGCTTAATGTGCTGACGCTGCGAATTCCGCCGCTGCGCGAACGCCGTCAGGACGTGCCCCTACTTGTGGCCCACATTCTGGAGCGCATCGGACGTGACTCCGGCCTGGAAAAGACGATTTCCGACGAGGCACTTAAAGCTCTGCTCGCCTATGACTGGCCTGGCAACGTGCGCGAGTTGGAGAATTCGCTGGAGCGCGCGTGCGCCCTTTCGAGCAACGCCGAAATTCAGCTACGCGATTTGCCCACGCATCTGTCGAGCGCGCCCTCTGGGCTCACCGAGCAATCGGCGAATGGGATTGTCCCGATGGCCGAACTCGAGAAGAAGACCATCTTCGATGCCCTCGCCCAAGTGAATGGCGACAAGATGATGGCGGCGCGGCTGCTCGGCATTGGCAAGACCACGTTGTATCGCAAGCTGAAAGAGTATGAATCCGAGGATTGAAAAGCCGGAACTGGCAGGGTCGACGTCAACAATCGCCAGCAGTCAAGAGTTCCGGGATTGCACGCAAAGCGGGGCGGCGTGCTGGAACGGGAAGGCTGGCGCGCGTCCGACCCGTTAAGTCGTTCTTATTCAGACGAGACATTTTGGCCGCATGCTTGCAAGCGATCAGGCATGATCCTGCTTGTGAGTCGAATCGAACGGCGGGCAGAGTGTGCGGCGGCGATTGAAGAAGCGATGGGTGAGTCGGTGGTGATTGCCGACAATCTGTTGCAGGCGACGACCCTGCTGCGCACCGAAATGTACACGGCCGCTGTATTTGACGAGCAGCTCGGGCCGGGCGAGCCGGATGAGATCGAGACGGCGCTCAGCCATTTGGGCACGGCCATTCCGGTCGCAGTCAATCTCGGAATCAGTGGAAGGGAACGATTGGTGCGCGAGGTTCGTGCGGCCGCGCGGCGGCGCAAGTACGAAGAAGCGTCGGCTCGCGAAGCGGCAACGCAGTCCTTGCGCGGCGAGTTGAATGGCACACTGACGACGTTGCTCCTCGACTGTCAATTGGCGCTCGGAACCTCGGACCTACCGGCCGGTACAGCCGCACGCCTCACTTCCCTGCATGGCGCTGCCGAAAAGTTGCGCATGCAACTCGGGGCTGCGAGTCCCTGATTTACTTGCATCGCTCCGTAGAAGACTCCTGCCGCATTTCACGCAGAATTATTTTTCTTCGTCACTGCCCCTTCGATTTACAAATCTCTACCTGCTTGCGCGCAAAAAGACCGTAGCATTTCGTTCATCTGGAAACGGCTTGAGGTCGAACTGCCAACGGCCCCTCGCAAATTAACGGAGGCCAGGTAATGGATGAACGAACAACGGTGCTGTACGTAGACGACAATCCCAAGTCCAGCCGACTGCTGGCTGGCGTTCTCGAAGAGTGTGGTTTCAAAATAATCAGCAAAAACGACCCTTTGGAGGCACTGGCACTATGCCGCAGAGCTTCCTTCGATCTTGCGCTTCTTGATTATGAAATGCCGGCGATATCCGGCACGCAGCTGGCGCGGCAGATCAAACACCTGATGCCGGATATCCCGATAGTGCTCATTTCCGGACGTACCAGCATCCCCGCCGCCGAGCTTCAGTTTGTGGATGCGCACTTCGGGTTTGGCACGGCGCTGGATGATTTGCTCTGGAGTATGCGGATCCTGGTCCCGCCCAAGGTGGTTCCGCGAGCGATTGAGGAACCGGGTCCGCCGCCTGTAGTTGCACAGTATCGGGCATACGGACATGAGCCCGAATCGCGCTGGGCGGATTCAACTTAATCCCCGGCTTACCCACCACATCGCCAGGTTTGCGCCCGGTCTGCGGGCGCGAAACTTGGGCGTGTTCATTGAACCTGCCTTCACTCCCTTATTACCTCATCGCCCTGACATCGGGAGGGGCTCAGCCGGGCTGGCAATCGCGGATTTTGCGATCTCAGCCCGGGCAACCATGCCAAGACATCCTCTGAACAGGCCAAAAAAGCAGTGACGGCTATAAAACCACCAAAAAGGACTTTCCATTGGCCAGCCGCACCTCTACACTAGACCTAATTTGCCCGTGGTTTGGGCCGTTGGCCGGGGGTTCTGTGCGGGTTTTGGTTACAGCGGACACTTTCAGCGGCGTGTGGACTTA
>JBAWAI010000139.1:0-3626 GCA_049589215.1 Terriglobales bacterium
GAAAGCGCAATCGACTTTCGTGATCGCCAACAATCACTACAATGCGAAAGCGCCCGTCAACGCACTCGAGCTTCGTCATCTGCTGGAAGGGAAGAAAGTCCGCGCCCCAGAAACGCTGGTTAGGCACTATCCGGCGCTAAAGCCGATCACCGAAACGGAAGACGCCATGGGCAACTATTCGTTGCTGGCGTGAGCGGAATGCGGCTCAGAACGGTTGCGAGTGTAATCGCGGGTTGCAACAAATAACGGCTCCCAGACCCAAACTGGCAATACAATCCGGCTATGAAACCTTTGATGATTTGGCTTTGTGTGCTCCTTTGTGGAAGCGCGACATTTGCCAACGATGGCCCGAAGGTTTCCTCAACGCCGGACCAATTTCTTATCGCACGGCACACGTTTATTGATGTCGGTCCACCGAACGATTTCTACGAAATCATTTCAGTGCATGGAACATCCGCTGGCACGACAGTTGAAAAGGTCACGCTCACTCCGTCTGGTGACGGTTGCATCCAACCGCCAAAAATTGAAATGGAAGCATCCGCTATTTCCGACCCGGTTCGTGTCGTGCTTGAAGGCCGCGATCCGTGCGCGATTCCCGAAAGGGCATTGCGAAGGGAATTGAAGCGCCGAAAGCAGGGGTTAGTTTTTAGCGGCGCAGAAATTTCGATGCACGTTCAGTGTGGAGGGAAGGAACGCACCATTCGCGCCGATGTGCTTGACAGGGATATCTTCGACCCGAACGCCGGGACACCGGAGAACACGTCCTGGACAATGCGGTTACTTGCGCGGTTGGACAAAGCGTTCCCCAGCGGCGTGCTGGACCGACCTACCTTCGCCAGTTCGACTGAGCCAGCAGGAACTGCAGCGCTGGACGGCAATGTTGCGAGAGCCTTAGCGTCGGAGGAGTACGATGACCTTTTTGTCGGCGCACCCGACCGTCCCTCGGACTTGTATCGTGCGTCTCAGATTCAGCCGCCACTATCAGAAGTTCTGCTCCGCTCCAGTGAGCCATTTCAGCCGGAAAATTTCATTCGCCCCGGATATCCCCCAATTGCGAGGCTTGCGCGAATAGAAGGAGCGGTGGTGGTTACATTTCAAGTAGACGCGAACGGCGGCGTGACCGACACGCAGTTCGAAAGTGGCCATCCGATGCTCCGAGCAGCCGTGGAGAAGGCCGTCAGCGAATGGAAATTCCCGAAGGAAGCTGCCAACCACCGAATAAAAGCCACGATTGACTTTCGAACGAATTGTCCTCCAAAGACCAAATGATTGGCGTAACACCGATTGCACTCATCGACCTCCATCCAAATTGGGCTGTCTGACGCGCCCACTGAATCCAACTCCCAATCCCCTTCATCTATTCAGCCATGCAACTCAGCACGACCGGCCCTGATTTTGCTTCCCTCAACGAACTCCCGAATTCACAACTCACACTAGAGCCAGCCCCAACAGCCCCTGACGCCCAACTCCTCGACGCCTACTCCCGCGCCGTGACCGCGGCCGTCGAAAAAATCAGCCCCTCAGTCGTCAACGTCGAAGTCCATCAACTCAACGCCCGCGCCCGCAACAACGAGCCCCGCGATGGGCGCGGTGGAGGCTCCGGCTTTGTCTTCACTCCCGACGGCCTCATTCTCACCAACAGCCACGTCATCCACAACGCGACGCGCATTGAGGTCACGCTCTCCGACGGGCGCCGCGTCCCTGCGCACACAATCGGCGACGATCCCGCCACCGACCTCGCTGTCATTCGCATCGATCTCATTGGAAGCGATGCGACTCTCCAGCCCGCTCTGCTCGGCGACTCGCAGCAACTCCGCCCTGGCCAAATGGCCATTGCAATCGGCAATCCTTACGGCTTTCAGTCAACCGTCACCGCTGGAGTCATCAGCGCGCTCGGCCGCTCGCTGCGCTCCTACTCCGGACGCCTCATCGAAGATGTCATCCAGACCGATGCCGCGCTCAACCCCGGCAATTCCGGAGGCCCGCTCGTCAACTCGCGCGGCGAAGTCATCGGCGTGAACACCGCGACCATCCTGCCCGCGCAAGGCCTCTGCTTCGCCATCGGCATCAACACCGCCAAATTCGTAGCCAGCCGCCTCCTGCGCGATGGCCGCATTCGCCGCAGCTACATCGGAGTCTCCGCGCAAACTGTGCCCATTCATCGCCGCGTCGTGCGCTTCTACAATCTGCCGAAAGAAACGGGAGTGGTCATCGTCGGCCTCGAGCCAAACAGCCCAGCCCGAGCCGCGGGCCTCCGCGAAGGCGACGTGATGGTAGCTCTCGGTGAAAAGCCGGTCGCTGGAGTCGATGACCTGCACCGCTTCCTGACCGACGCGCAAGTTGGCGCCCGCTGCGAGCTGACTGTCATTCGCCACACCGAGAGACTGTCGCTATCTATCGTTCCCGAAGAAGCAAACTAACGCGCCGGATGACAAAAAGTTAAGCGGCCGTTGGTGATTAAGAGCTGGTTGGCGACCAGCTACACTCTCATTGCACTCCGCAGAATCCGTGTGTTAGCTTCAACTTCGGAGAGTTCCTCTTGCGACACACGGTTCCGGCTGGCATGGACCGCAAGGAAAGCGATGCTTACCTGCGGCTCGATCCGGCGCGGCTTCCCCGGCACATTGCGATCATCATGGACGGTAACGGCCGCTGGGCTCGCCGCCGTCATCTGCCGCGCATCGCCGGGCATCGCGCAGGCGTTGCCGCCGTGCGCTCCACCGTGGAAACCGCCGCCCGCATAGGCGTTCCCGCTCTCACGCTCTACGCCTTCTCCGAAGAGAACTGGAAGAAGCGTCCCAAGTCCGAAGTCGATTTCCTGATGCGCCTGCTCTGCCGCTATCTCAAGGCGGAAATCAAAACTCTCAACGGCAACAACATTCGCCTGCAATACATCGGCCGCAGGCACGAGCTGCCGGCAATCGTGCAACGCGAAATGGAAGAGGCGAGCGACGCGACCGCCCCCAACACCGGCATGATTCTCACCCTCGCCCTCAACTACAGCGCGCGCAGTGAAATCGTCGACGCCTTCCGTTCCCTCGCCGAAGCCGCCTCCCGCAATGGAGGCCTCAGCCATCTCGAAGTCACCGAGCAGTCCATCAGCGAAAATCTCTACACCCGCGACCTGCCCGATCCCGATCTCGTCGTCCGCACCAGCGGAGAAATGCGCCTCAGCAATTTTCTTCTCTGGCAGCTCGCCTACGCCGAAATCTACGTCACTCAAACCCTGTGGCCCGACTTCCGCGGACTTCAGCTCCTCGAAGGCATCGAGGAATATCAAAAGCGCGAGCGCCGCTACGGCGGTCTGGGCCAGGATCCCGGCCATCAGCACACCCACGCCAAGCCTCGCATTCACGCCGAAGCCAAGCACTGAGACATCATTCGCGGCGTCTTCAGCCAGGAATAGCATTCCCCAGTAGTCCTCCTTGTACCCTGTGGTTTAAGATTTCCCGACGCCACCCAAACGAATGATCCAGCGCATTGCCACAGCCGTAGTCCTCATCCCTCTCGTTCTTCTCCTCGTCCTCAAAGCCCCGGCCTATCTTCTAGTAGTCGTTTCTGCCGCCGTCGCCCTGCTCGCCATAGCCGAATTTCTTAAGCTGGCCGCGCACTACGCGGTCCAGCCG
>JBAWAI010000140.1:0-3360 GCA_049589215.1 Terriglobales bacterium
GATATACACCCAGCGAATGTTCTCGACCTCCAGGAGCAGCACAAAAAACACCGCTCCAATCTGCGCACACGTATTGGCCTTGCCAAAGATGCTTGGCCGAAAATCACGCAGCCCCGCAATCATAAAAAGCACGCCGCTGATAATAAGAATCGACACATCGCGGCTGAAAACCACAATCGTGTACTTCCACGGAATCTCGCGCTCGATCGAGAGCACAAGAAACATCGTGCTCATCAGCAGCTTGTCCGCAATCGGATCGAGATACTGCCCCAGCAGCGTCTGCTGGTGCAATCGCCGCGCGAGCAGCCCGTCAAGCCCGTCGCTCATTCCCGCCAGTACGAATAAAGCCAGCGCCCACTTGAAATCATGCTTCACCACGTTGATCACGATGAAGGGCAGAAAGATCATGCGCAGCAGCGTGAGCTGATTGGGCGCGGTCAGAATCTGGCGCAGGTTCAGCTGGCTCGAGTTCAACGCGGCGGGTCTCCGCTCCCTTTCGAGGAGTCTGTGGCTTTGGCGTTTTCCGCGCGCCCGGTGGCGGCGGCGGCGGCGTCCGCATCATCGCTTGATATCGGCAGATATTCGCTCACCAGAATCGGCGCGGGATCCTGCCCGGTCTTCTGCGCAAAACGCTGCGCCAGCGAGGGCAGCGTGCCTTCCGGCAAGTCCAGTTCCAGACGCTCCACGCGATGCATGGGGAAGAACATCACCCCGGCGGCAAATGGCTCGCCGTCGCGAACCTGGGCCATGAAATCGTCGAACGAAGAAATATCCACGCCGCGCATGCTGAGTCCGGTGGGCGACAGATTAAGAATTGCGCCCCAGACTTTTTCACGCGGATTGGCAAGCGTCGCAATCACAAGCGCGCCGGGACGGAACGGAATGGCAGGCTCGGGAGCCTGATAAAAACTAACGCTGGGCACGATGCGATTGTCGTCTGTGGCGGAATAGTTTGCAACTGCCGGCCATCAGAATCCATCAATGTTCCACCTCATTCCGCACCGCCTTCAAATCAATCCCCACCTGCTCCGCCTTCTTATAAAGATGCGACCGCTCGAGCCCCAGCGCCCGCGCCGTATTTGAAATCTGATTGTGATTCCGCTTCAGCTCCGCGAGGATCGTCTGCTTCTCAAAAACGCGCACCCGCTCCGCCAGCGGCCCCGATCCTGCAAACGCCGCATCCGGCGCGCCTGCCGATGCCGGCAGCGCCAGCGCCACCGTCTCCGCCGTCACTTCATTCGAAGCGGCCAGCAGCATCAAACGCTCCACAGCATTGCGCAGTTCTCGGATGTTTCCCGGCCACGCATATTCCTGCAGGGCCGCGATCGCGTCACCCGTAAACTTCATCGGCTTCCATCCATTCGTCGCGCTCACCTGTGCCGCAAAATGCTCCACCAGCGACGGGATATCTTCCCGCCGCTCGCGCAGCGGCGGCAGCCGCAGCGGAAAAACATAGATGCGGTGAAATAAATCCTGCCGGAATTTCCCCTCGCGCGCCAGTGCTTCCAGATCTCGATGCGTAGCCACCACCACCCGCACATCCACCGCAATCGTCCGGTCCCCGCCAATGCGCTCGACCTCGCCCTCTTCCAGCACGCGCAGCAGTTTGGCCTGCATGGTGAGCGGCATGTCGCCGATCTCGTCCAGAAAAATCGTGCCGTGCTGCGCCTGCTCGAACTTGCCAAGATGCCGCCCCGCCGCGCCGGTAAACGATCCCTTCTCATGTCCAAACAGTTCAGATTCGATCAGCTCCGCCGGCACGGCGGCGCAGTTCAGCGTGATAAAAGGCGCAGCCGCGCGCCCGCTCCGTTCGTGCAGCGTACGCGCCACCAGTTCTTTGCCGGTCCCTGTCTCCCCGAAAATGCACACTCGCGTCTCGCTGGCGGCCACGCGCTCCACCTGCGCCATCACCCGCTTCATGGTGTCGCCTGTCCATACAATTTCGTGCTTACCTAGCCGCCGTTCCAGGTCGCGGTTCTGCCGCTCCAGCCGGCCCAGCTTCAAGGCATTTTCCACGGTCAGCAGAAGCTTGTCGGTCGAGATCGGCTTCTCCAGAAAATCCAGCGCGCCGAGGCGCGTCGCCCGCACCGCCATCTCGATGTGCGCCTGCCCCGACATCATGACCACCGGAGTCGCCACGCCCTGCGCCTTCAATTCTTCCAGCAGCGCCAACCCATCCTTCCCCGGCATCACGACGTCGGAGAGAATCAGATCGAACGGCTGGCTGGCCGCCAGTTCCAGCGCCTTCGCCGCGTTGTCGCACACCGCCGCCTCGTGGCCTTCCAGCCGGAAGGCGCGCGCCAGCGTGGCCAGCGTATTCGGTTCGTCGTCAACAATAAGTAAGTGCGCTTTTTGCGGCACGTTTTATGACCTCAATGTTCCGTGATGAAATCCAAAATTGAATCTACTTCCGAGACCCAGAATGCGCCGAGAAGAACCAGCTCAAGCCTTTCTCGGCGCTCTCAGCGACTCGGCGGTGAAACTGCCTTCTTATGCACCCTCAACCCCGCGCGGCAACTCGATCCGAAACGTAGTTCCTTTTTCTTTTGTGCTCTCCACAGAAATCTTTCCGCCATGATCGCTCACCACCGATTGCACAATCGCGAGGCCGAGCCCGGTTCCATGCTGCTTCGTCGTGTAATAAGGAGTGAATAGCCGTTCGCATTCTTCCGGCGTCAACCCCGAGCCGCTGTCCGAAACCGAGATCATGACCCGCCCGTCCTGATCGCCTGTCCACGCTCCGTCCGTTCCAACGCGAGCTGTGCGAAACGTCAGCTCTCCGCCTTGCGGCATCGCATCGATCGCGTTGAGCACCAGATTCGAGAGCGCGCGATGCAGCAGATCCGGATCGGCGGAAATTTCCGGCAGCTCGCCATCCAGCTCGCAGTGCGCCACGATGCGGCCCGCCTGCATCTGCGCCTGAAATACGCGCAGCACCGAGCGCACTACATCGTTTGCCTGTGTCGGCCGCCGCTGCGGTTGCGGCATTTTCGAAAACTCGCTGAAGCGCCCGACAATCGTTTTCAGATTGTTAATCTCAGCCAGCATCGTGGCTGTGCTCTCGTGGAAAACTTCCTCGAATATCTCGGGAGATTTTTCTTTCGCGCGCAGCAGGTTTTCCACCGTCACCTGCAGCGGGAATAAAGGATTCTTCAGTTCGTGCGCCAGCCGCCGTGCTAGCTCGCGCCACGCTGCCACGCGCTCGGCTTGCACCGCGCGATCTTTTTCACGCAACAAATCTTCCGTCATGCGATTGAACGATGCGGCCAACTCGCCCAGTTCATCATGCGACTCGACGTCGACCTTCGCCGCAAGGTCGCCGGCGGCCACCCGGCGCGCCGCTTCGGCAAGCGAGACAAC